>DASYRI010000215.1:0-8131 GCA_036004545.1 Gemmatimonadales bacterium | reverse complement strand
TGCCCTCGACCTGCTCGGGGCCTACGACTTCGCGGTTGACGGCAGCGACAACTTCCCCACCCGGGACCTGGTCAACGACGCCTCGGTGATGCTCGGGAAGCCGTACATGTACGGCAGCATCTTCCGGTTCGACGGGCAGGTCTCGGTGTTCGCCGCGCCGGGTGGACCCTGCTACCGCTGCCTCTTCGCCGAGCCGCCACCACCGGACCTGGTTCCCAACTGCGCCGAGGCGGGCGTCCTCGGCGTGCTCCCCGGGCTGATCGGATGCCTCCAGGCGCTGGAGGCGATCAAGTGGATCCTGGGTGTGGGCGACTCACTCGTCGGGCGGCTTCTGCTGGTGGATGCGCTCCAGCTCCGCTTCCGTGAGCTCGCCGTTTCCCGCGATCCGGCCTGCGCGGTCTGCGGCGAACACCCGAGCGTCACCCGTCTGATTGACTACGAGGAGTACTGCGGTGTCGGCGGGAGCAACGGGCGCCAGGGCGAGATCGCGGTGGCGGATCTGGCACGCCGCCTGGCCGGTGCCGACGCCCCCGCCGTCCTCGACGTGCGGGAGCCGTGGGAATGGGAGATCGCCCGGATCGCCGGGAGCCGGCTCCTGCCGCTGGGCCAGCTGCCGGACCGTCTATCGGAGCTCGACCCCCGCGCCGAGATCGTCACGGTTTGCCACAAGGGAAAACGGTCCCTCATGGCGCAACAGCTGCTGCAAGGCGCGGGATTCCAGGCCCGGAGCCTGGCCGGGGGCATTGACGCGTGGGCGGCTGAAATGGAACCGGGGATGAGGCGGTACTGAGGCGGACGGGCGGACGGGCGGACCGGCGGACAGAGTGAGAGGAGCACCGCCGGCATCTTCGCCGTCTGACCGCCTGCCTGCCCGTCCGCCTGATCGCCTGTCAATGCCGAAGGGGGGACTCGAACCCCCACGGGCTTGCGCCCACTGCGCCCTGAACGCAGCGCGTCTACCAGTTCCACCACTTCGGCGAGCGGCCAAAGCTAGGACCCCCTCGAAATCGGGTCAAGCTGCGCGTTGCCTCCCCGGTCGGAGGGGTCTATCTTCCGCCGTGAAAGGCACTTATGCGCGAGAAGCCCCCGCCGGCCCAGCCCCGGCCCCGGATTTCCGTGGCACGGAATCCGCGGGCTTCGCACGATTACCACCTTCTCGAGACCTGGGAGACGGGAATCGTGCTCACGGGGACCGAGGTGAAGAGCCTGCGGAATGGAAAAGCCTCGATCAAGGAGGCCTACGCCCACGTGCGGAACGGGGAACTCTGGCTCGAGGGGATGCACATCACCCCGTACGAGCAGGGGAACCGCTGGAATCCCGAGCCGGTTCGGAGCCGCAAGCTCCTGATGCACCGGCGGGAAATCGAGCGGCTGATAGGCGGCGTGCAGCAGAAGGGGCTCACCATGGTCCCCCTGGAAGTGTACTTCAACCGCGGCCGCGCCAAGGTGGCGCTGGCCCTCGGCAAAGGGAAGAAGACCCATGACCGCCGCGAAGACATCAAGCGCCGGATCGCCGACCGCGAGATGCGGCGCGCCCTGAAACAGCACTGATGCTCGCCGCGCTCCTGGCCCCCATGGTGGTCCTGGTCTCCTCCGCTCGGGGGGAGACCCGGGTGCCGGTCCGCCTCGACCCCCTGGCCGGACCGGTGCTCGACGCGCCGGTGCTGCTGCCCGCCCTCGGGGCCCGCGCCACCCTCGGCGAGGGCTGGGCCGACGTCGTCGTGGGTCAGCGGACCTTCCGGTTCATCCTCGGCGCCCCGCTCTATCGCCTCGACGGCAAGCTCCAGCCGTTGGCCGGCTCGGCGTCGCTCCGGCGGGACACCCTCCAGCTGCCGATCCAGTTCGTCTCGGAGATCCTGCCCCGCGCGCTCTCGGACCGGTTCCGCTACGACCCGCGCCAGGCGCGCCTGGTGGATGCGGCGCCCGCGGCGATCGCGGTGAAGGAACCCCCGCGCGATCCGAACCGGTTGCCCAACGGGCTGCGCAGAGGCCACCTGGTAACCCTCGACGCCGGGCACGGCGGAGTGGATCCCGGGAATCCGGGACTGTTCTTCCCGCGCGGGCTCAAGGAAAAGGACGTCACCCTCCAGCTGAGCCTGCTGCTGCGCGATGAGCTCGCGTCGCGCGGGGTCAGGGTGATCATGACCCGGCGGACCGACACGCTCATTGATCTCAGCAGCCGGGGCAGGTACTGCCGAGACGACTGCGACCTGTTCGTGAGCCTCCACGTCAACTCGCTGCCGCGCCGGGCGGGGTACCAGCGGATCCGCGGCTTCGAGACCTACTACCTCGCCGAAGCCAAGACCGAGGACGCGGCCCGGGTGGCTAAGATGGAGAACGAAGCCATCCGGTTCGAAGGCTCCGATGCCGCGAGTGAGCAGCCGGGCGGGCTCGACTACATCCTCAGAGACCTCCAGCTCAACGAGCACCTCCGCGAGTCGGCCCGCGCCGCCGAGCTGGTGCAGTCCTATCTCGATGAGTCGCACACCGGACCCGACCTCGGCGTCAAACAGGCCGGCTTCATGGTGCTCACGACGGCGCGCCGCCCCGCCATCCTCATCGAGACCGGCTACAGCACCAATCCGGATGACGCCCGGCTGCTCACCAACCGGGTCTCGCAGCGAAACCTCGCGGCCTCCATCGCGGACGCCGTGGTGGCGTACCTCCTCGAATACGAGCGCAAGGTGGGTCTCGGTCCGATCCGCGCCGCCGCGGGCGGCCGGTCGAGCAA
Source organism: Gemmatimonadales bacterium (assembly GCA_036004545.1). Lineage (GTDB taxonomy): Bacteria > Gemmatimonadota > Gemmatimonadetes > Gemmatimonadales > GWC2-71-9 > JABFSM01. The sequence continues at coordinate 5,400 of DASYRI010000215.1, read as the reverse complement.
GTAGTGCCGCCGCCGGCGCTCTCCTCGGAAGTCTTCGGCCACACCTTCCAGAATCCGGTACTTCTCGCCGCGGGCACCGCGGGCTTCGGCCGCGAGCTCGATGGCGTGATGGAGCTGGACCGGCTCGGCGGCCTGGTCACCAAGGCGGTCTCGCTCGCGCCCCGGCACGGCAACAGGCCGCCCCGGGTGGCCGAGTTCACCGGCGGCATGCTCAACTCGGTGGGGCTCGCCAATCCGGGCCTCCAGCGGGTGCGGACGCGGGAGCTGCCCTGGCTCGCCGCGCGCCTGGTCCGGGCCAGGGTGCTGGTGAACGTGGTGGGCTTCACCGAGTCCGAGTACGCCGAGGTGATCGCCGGCCTGGACGATCTCCCCGGCATCGCCGGGTACGAGCTCAATCTTTCGTGTCCCAACACGGCGGCCGGCGGGGTAGAGTTCGGCGCCGACGCGGCGTCGGTGGAGCGGGTGGTGCGGGGATGCCGCGCCGCCACCAGGCGCGCGCTGGTGGCCAAGCTCTCGCCCGCGCTCCCCGACATCCCCGCCGTCGCGGAGGCCGCCGTCGCCGCCGGCGCGGACGGCATCTCCGTGGTGAACACGCTCCCCGGATACCTCTTCGCCGGGGAGCGCCCCCGGCTCGGCAACGGCAACGGCGGGGTGAGCGGGCCGGCGCTCCTTCCGGTCGGTCTCCTTGCCGTCAGAAAAGTGAAAGCACGGCTGCCGGCGATTCCCGTGATCGGCGTGGGCGGCGTGCGGTCCGCGGACGACGTGCGCCAGTACCTGAGCGCGGGGGCGTCGCTGGTCGCCATCGGCACCGCGCAGCTCGCCGATCCCCGGCTGCCGGAGCGGATCGTCCGCGCCCTCACGGCCGGCGATGGCTGAGCTGATCCTCGCGCTCGATCTGCCGAGCCGGGACGAGGCCCTGCGGCTCCTGGACCGTCTCCCCGCCCTCGAGTGGGTCAAGGTGGGCTCCATCCTGATGACCGCGGAGGGTCCGGGACTGGTCCGCGAGCTCACCGGCCGCGGACTCGCTGTGTTTCTCGATCTCAAGTGGCACGACATCCCGAGCACCGTCCGCGAGGCCGTGGCCGTTGCCCGGGCGCTGGGCGCGCGGATGGCCACGGTGCACACCCTGGGCGGCCCCGAGATGATGCGCGGCGCGGCGGAGGCGGCGGGCGACGAGCTCGCCGTGGTGGGCGTCACCGTGCTCACCTCCCACGACGCGTCCGGCTACGCGGCGGCGACCGGGCGCCCGTCGGTGCGGCTGCTCGATGAGGCGGCGCGGCTCGCGCGGAGCGCCGTGTCGGCCGGACTCGCGGGGGTGGTGTGCTCGCCCCTCGAAGTGGAACGGCTTCGCTCCGGACTCGGCCCCGAGCCGCTGCTGGTGGTGCCGGGCATCCGCCGCCCCGGCGACCGGGACGACGACCAGAGCCGGACCGCGACACCGGCCGAAGCGGTCCGCCAGGGCGCGACCCACCTGGTGGTGGGCCGGCCGATCCATCAGGCGGCCGATCCGGCCGCCGTGCTCTCCGAGTACCTGGCGGCCCTCCACTGAGCCGGTCGGGCCATCCCGCATCCTCCGCCTCCCATCATCTCCTCGTGCAGAGCATGGCGCATCGCGCAAGCGGTGTGGCAAGCTGCTCCCCGGAGCTCTCAGGCGCGCCCCCGGGGGGGCGACGCAAGACGCGAAGGCGACACGAGTTCCGCGCACGGCACGCTTATTGACTTTTTGAAGGCGGTTAGCGCCGCCCGCGGCTGTCTCCGGGCCCGGTATGATGACTCGCGCCAGGATAGCCTGTGACCGCTCCTCCGGAGGATTCGATACCGGCCTCTCGGGCCGGGTCCAGCTGGCAGCGCCGGCCTGGTGCCGCCGAGCCGGACAACGCGGACGCTGATGGGCCGGGCGTGACGCACGCCCGTATTCTCCTCGTGGACGACGAAGCGCGGAACATCGCGCTGCTGCGGCGAGTGCTCGAGCGCGCGGGGTTCAGTCGCCTCGCGGATACCACGGATCCCCTCCAGGCCGCGGCGCTCTGCCAGAGTTTCAACCCGGACCTGATCTGCCTGGATCTGCACATGTCACCCCTCGATGGGTTCGGGGTGCTGGAGCAGCTCGTCCCGTTGATCCCCCCGGCCTGCTACCTCCCCATCCTGATGTTGACGAGCGATTCATCCCGGGAGGCCAAGCAGCGAGCCCTCGCGCTGGGCGCCAAGGACTTCGTCACCAAGCCGTTCGACGCGGATGAGGTCATTCTCAGAATCCGCAACCTGCTGGTCCCCCGGTTCATGCACCTGGAGCTGGCCGGGTACAACCAGGTGCTCGAGCTTCAGGTGCGGGAGCGGACCCGCGCCCTCGAAGAGTCTCGCGTCGAGGTACTGGAGCGCCTGGCACGGGCGGCGGAATTCCGAGATGACGCCACCGGACAGCACGCCCGGCGGGTGGGCGTCGTCGCCGGCCGTCTGGCCGAGCTCGCCGGGGTCGCCGCCGCCGATGTGGAGCTGATCACTCGGGCGGCGCCGCTCCACGACATCGGGAAGATCGGAATTCCCGACCACATCCTGCTCAAGCCGGGGAAGTTGAGCCCGGAAGAGTTCGAGATCATGAAGCAGCACGCCGGCGTGGGGGCCGAGATCCTCGCCGGCGGGCGGACCAATCTGATCCGGACGGCGGCGGAGATCGCCCACCATCACCACGAGCGGTGGGATGGCACCGGGTATCCGGCCGCGCTGCGGGGTGACTCGATTCCGCTCGAGGCGCGTCTCGTCGCCCTCGCCGATGTGTTCGATGCGCTCACCCACGTGCGGCCCTACCGGGGGGCCTGGTCGGTCGCGGACGCTCTCCGAGAGATCGAACGGCAAGCCGGGGTGCTCTTCGATCCGGTCCTCGCGAGGAAGTTCACGCATTTGCCCCACCCGGAGCTGATATGACCGGCCCATCGGCGGGCAGCGGCCCGATTGCACGCCCTCGAGGCGGCCGGGTGGCGCGCGGGGCGGCGGCGGTGGCCGCGCTCGCCGCTCTCGCGGTGCTGGCCGGGTGGGCGCTCGACATCCGGATGCTGCGGACCAGCTTCGCAATCGGCGCCGCCGTCAATCCCGCGACCGCGCTCCTCCAGCTTCTGGGCGCGCTTTCGCTCTGGGAATCCGGGCGGCTCGGCGCCGGCCCGTGGCCCCGCCGGTTCGGCATCGTCTCCGCGGCCGCACTGCTGGTAGGAGCCGGTGTGATCCTCGTTGCTCCACTGCTGGGGCTGCCCTCCGGCCTCGACCAGATCCCGTTTCGCGCGTGGCTCGCCGCCGTCGGCGCACAGGCTCCGAGGCCGCTCAACGGGGGATCGGCGCTGCTCTACAGCATGATGGGTGCGGCGCTCCTCCTGGTGCGAGCGCGACGCGACGTGTGGAGGCTGGTCGGGCGAACGCTCGGGTTGTTTCTGTCCCTGGTGGCGTTTCTGGCGCTGGTCGTGAACGTGTACCGCGGTGTGTCCAGCTCCGGCGGTGCGACGATCGCCGTCAACCTCTCCGCACTCATCGGCTTCAGCGCGCTCGCCCTCGGCCTCGTCTGGGCCGGCCGGCCGATCGCCGGACTGGGCGTCGAAGATGCCGCGACCAACGCGCTCCGCCTCCGAGTCAATCTGGCCTTCGTGGTAGCGGTGGTGATCCTGATCCTGACGGGGACGATTGCGGTCGGGAGCGCCGCTCGCTCCGCGAGCGCCGACCGTCTGCGGGGCGAGAGCTCCGCGAGGGAAGACCGGATGCGGGCGATGTTGACCTCGCTGCAGGTGGCCGAGACGGGGACCCAGGCGTTCCTGCTCTCCGGCGATCGCACCGTGCTCGTCCCCTCCAGGGCGGCGCTGGATTCGCTGCCCGATGCCCTCCGGCGGACCGGAGACCTGCTGAGGCCCTCGGTGGCACAGGCTCGGCGATTCGACACCCTTCAGCCGCTGGTCCGGGAGGCGGAGGCGCTGCTCACGAGCATGCTCGCGATGGCGGAAGCGGGCCGAGCTCCGGATGCGCTCGCCGTGGCGCAATCGGGCCGCAGCCAGGCGGCGATGGACCGGGTCCGGCACCACCTCTCCGCCATGCTGGCGTTCGAGGACTCGGTCCACGCCGGGCTCCAGGCGCGGGTTGGCCGCCAGGCGCGACTCTCGCTCCTCACCAACGTCATCGCCGCCCTCCTCGCGGTCTGCTTTCTCGTCCTGGCCGGATTCGCGATCAACCAGGATTTCAAGCGACGGGCCCGGGCCGAGGCGGAGCGCGACCGGTTCTTCGCGATCTCGCTGGACATGCTGTGCATCGCCAACGCCGACGGCTACTTCAAGCGGATCAGTCCCGCCTTCACCGACACGCTCGGTTGGACCGTCGAGGAAATGCTGGGCCGGCCGTTCCTGGACTTCGTGCATCCCGACGATCAGGCCGCCACCCTGCGGGAGGTCGAGCGACAAACCGTCAGCGGCCAGCCGGTCCTTCGCTTCGAGAATCGCTACCGGCACAAGGACGGCTCCTGGCGGGTATTGTCGTGGCGATCGGTGCCCCAGCCCGGCGGCTTCATGTTCGCCACCGCCCGCGACGTGACCGTCGCGCACGCGGCGGAGGAGGCCCTGCGGGCGAACGAGGGCCGGCTCTCCCAGATCGTCGACCTCCTCCCCAGCATGGTGTTTCTGAAGGAGCCCGACGAACTTCGCTTCGTTCGGCTGAACAAGGCCGGGGAGGAACTGCTCGGGTATTCCCGGGACAGTCTCGTGGGCAAGACGTCCTTTGATCTGTTTCCCGAAGACGAGGCCCGGAGGTACCTCGCGCAGGACCGCGAGGTCCTGGCGAGCTCGGAAGTCCTCGACATCCCCGAGGAAACGACCGAGACCCGCGGCCGCGGGCCGCGGATCATCCACACCAGGAAGGTCGCCGTCCGGGATGCGAGCGGTCACCCGGTTTTCCTCCTCGGCATGGCGGAAGACATCACCGACCGCAAGCGTGCCGAAGCCGCGCTCCAGGCGGCGAAAGAAGCGGCGGAAACGGCCAACCGGGCCAAATCCGACTTCCTGGCCAAGATGAGCCACGAGCTCCGGACGCCGCTCAACTCCATCATCGGCTTCTCCGAGATCCTCGAGGACGAGAGCGTCGGCCCTCTCACGGAGAAGCAGCGCCGGTACATCTCGAACGTGCTGGTCAGCGGGCGGAACCTGCTCCAGCTGATCAATGACATTCTGGACCTCTCGAAGGTCGAGGCTGGCCGGATGGAGCTGGTGCCGTCCCGGTTCGAGGCCCGGGCTGCGCTTGACCAGGTCCGCGCCATCGTCTCCGCGCTCTCGGACCGGAAGCGCCTGACGGTCGAGCTGGAGGTTCCGGCGTCGCTTCCGCTCCTCCACGCCGACCAGGCGAAGTTCAAGCAGATCATGTACAACCTGCTGGGCAACG
>DASYRI010000214.1:0-17945 GCA_036004545.1 Gemmatimonadales bacterium | reverse complement strand
GCACCATCCTGTCTCGCTCCGTCCCGCAACGCGCCGAGCTTGCCCCGCACACCTGGCCGTTCATGTCGATGAAACCCACCCGCAGGCCGCGCGCGGCCCGGTCCTGGGCCCGGCGCGCCCGGGCGATGAACGCCTGATCCGGCGCAAACCGGCAGTCCGTGGCCCTCGGCAGCCGCGCCGCGCGCCGCGAGAGGCAGCTCGGCACATCGAACGGGACCCACGGTACGTCGCGGATGACGAGCGCTTCGATGCCCATCCGGTCGAGCCGCGCATAGGTCCGCCGGAGTCCCTCGGTCCAGACCGATTCCGGAAGCCGGAGCGCCTGCCCGGGCTCGGCTTCCATGTAGTAGTCGGCATTCGAGAGGATCACCGCACGGGGCCGCGCGGCCGCCAGGCGCCGCATGTTGGCCTCCTGAAAGCGGGCGCACCGGTTGTACAGGCGGCCGGCCGCCCCGGCGATCAGTCCGCGCAGGTCGGCGACGGGGCAGGCTCCCATGATGTACGGCTCGATCCGCCATCCGTGCGCCTGCCCGGCCCGCTCCAGTCCCCCCAGCCAGTGCGAGGCATGCGAGTCGCCGAGCAGGGCGATGGTCGTCGCGGAGCCGGCGTCCCCAAAGGCGCAGCCCTCGCGCGCGGCGTCACGCGGCGAACTCCCCCAGCAGTCGTGCCCGAGGTGGTCGTTGCGCGCGGCCGCATAGCGGCGATGGACGCTCTGTTCCACGTGGCGGGCGCTGCTCCACGCGGCCCCGACACCTAAGAGCGCGAGCGCCGCGCTCACCCCGGCGGCGGCGAGCAGGGGCCGTCCGCCGCGCGCCCGGGTCAGCAGCGCCGCGGAGGCCGGGTGCGCGAGCAGGCGGTGGGTCAGCATCGCAGCGGCCAGGCCGGCGAAGCCCCACGCCAGCCGGCCTCCCGGCCCGATGTCCGGCGTAAGGACCGCGCCGAGCACCATCAGGGGCAGGTGCCAGAGGTACCAGGCGTAGGAGACCGCGCCGAGCGCCACGAGCGGCCGGCAGGCGAGCAGGCGTCCCGGCAGCGATACCGTGGCCAGGCCGCCGGTCGCGAGCAGGCAGAGCGTGCCTCCGACCGGTGCCAGCGCCATCACCCCCGGGTATTCCAGAGTGCGTTCGTACAGCAGGGAAGGCACCACCAGGAGCCCGAGCCCGGCGACCTGGACCGCGCCGATCCGCCGGGCCGAGCCGCCCAGGGCGCTCTGCCCTCCGCCGGTGAGAAAGGCCATCAGCCCGCCGGCGCAGAACGACCAGAGCCGGGTGTGGGGGCCGAAGTAGGCCCACATCGGCGCGCTGTCGTTGATGTTCACCGAGAGCACGAACGAGAGGAGGCCGGCCACCGCCACGCCGATCAGCACGGTGCGCAGGACGATCCAGCGGCGCTCCGCGCCGGTTTCCGTTCCGGCACGCACCCCGCCCCACGCCGCGCACAGCATGACCAGCAGCGGAAAGAGCAGCGCGAGCTGGAGCTCGACACCGAGGGTCCAGGTATGGAGCAGCGGGTTCTGGCCGGCGGCGAAGTAGTTCACCCCGTCGGCGGCGAACGCCAGGTTGGGGACGAAGGCCGCCACCGGGACCACTCGCGCCGCGACGGCCGCCCGGTCGATCGGCGCATACAGCAGCGTCGTGGCCAGGGTTCCCAGCAGCACCACCACCAGGGCCGGCAGCAGCCGCCATACCCGACTGGCGACGAGCTCGGCGGGACGAATCTCCTCGCCGGTCGCGAGGCGACGGGTCAGCGTGGTGGCGAGAAAGAACCCCGAGAGGACGAAGAAGACGTCCACTGCCACAAACGCCCCGCGGAGGGCTGGGAGCCCCGCGTGGAAGCCGACCACGAGGAGAACCGCGAGTCCCCGGAGGCCGTCGAGGTCGAGGCGCCTGCTGCCGTTCACCGGGGCAAGAAAGTATAAGGGTTGATGGTTGCAATGCTTACGGTAGAGTGGACGGCGGGGTTTCGCCGAGGCGCTACTGCGCTCCTGATCGCAAGGGCCCCTGGACCAGGATGAGATCGGTAAGCATCGGACCGCCCCGGATCACCGCGTACACTCCGTTATCCGGCAGCATCCTGCCGGGCATGGCGCCGGCCCGATCGAATAGAACCGGCGCTGAGCCTTCAAGCCCGCCCCCGGTTCGCGTTGCACATTCCGACTTTCCGTCGTTCCGCCATTCCGCCTTTCCGCCCGTATATTTGCCGGATGCCCGCCACCGAGCGGATCCGGACCCGGGTCTTCGACGATCACGAGGAGCTCGCCCGCGCCGTCGCCGCGCGCATCGCCGAGGTGATCCGGAGCCGGCGGGAGGCGGGGGCGCGGCCGGTGCTGGGGCTGGCCACCGGGGCCACGCCGGTCGGGGTCTACCGCGAGCTGGTCCGTCTCCATCGTCAAGCGGGATTGAGCTTCAAGGACGTCGTCAGCTTCAATCTCGACGAGTATTACCCGATGGACCCGGAGAGCATCCACTCCTACCATCGGTTCATGTGGGAGAACCTCTTCCGCGACGTGGACATCGCCCCCGCCGACGTGCATATCCCACGGGGGGACGTTCCCCGCGAGCGGGTCCCCGCCGAGTGCGCCGCCTACGAGGCCGCGATCCGCGCGGCCGGCGGGATTGATTTCCAGATCCTGGGCATCGGGAAGACCGGGCACATCGGGTTCAATGAGCCGGGATCGGGGGCCCGCACCCGGACCCGCCTGGTCACCCTCGACACCATCACCCGCCGCGACGCCGGGGCCGATTTCTTCGGCGAAGTGCACGTCCCCCGCGAGGCGCTCACGATGGGCGTGGCCACCATCCTCGAGGCGCGGGAGATCGCCATCCTCGCCACCGGGGAGCACAAGGCCGCCATCGTACGCCGCGCGGTGGAGGGCGAGGTGGACACCGAGGTCGCCGCCACTTTCCTGCAACGCCATCCCGAGACCACGTTCTTCCTCGACCAGGCCGCGGCCGCCGAGCTCACCCGGATCGCCACTCCCTGGCTGGTGGACGAGGTGGAGTGGACCGACCCGCTCGCGGTGCGTGCGGTGGCCTGGCTCTCCCGGACCGCCGGCCGGGCCCTCCTCAAGCTCACCCACCGGGACTACGCCGAGAACCGCCTCTCCGCACTGGTGGCGCGGTACGGCTCGCCCGGCGCGGTGAACGGGTTCGTCTTCAACGTGCTGGGCGCCAAGATCCGGGGCCGCTCCAAGCTCCCCGGCGGCGCGCGCATCGTCTGCTTCTCTCCCCATCCGGACGACGACGTGATCTCGATGGGCGGAATCCTCTACAAGCTGGTGCAGAACCAGAACCACATCGTGGTCGCCTACATGACCAGCGGGAACATCGCCGTCTTCGACCACGACGTGCGGCGCTACGTGGACTTCCTCGACCGGCTGGGCCGCGCCCGGGGTCTGGACCGCGCGGGCGTGGAGGCGCTCCGCGCCGAGGTGCTCTGCTTCCTGCAGAAGAAGCAGCCCGGCGACGTGGACATTCCGGTGGTGCAGGACATCAAGCGGATGATCCGCGAGTCCGAAGCGATCAGCGGAATCGAGACGCTCGGCCTCCGCGGCACCGACGCGCGCTTTCTCAACCTCCCCTTCTACCAGACCGGCAAGGTGCGGAAGGAGCCCGTCAGCGCGGAAGACGTCGCCATCGTACGAACCGTTCTCGAGGAGACCCGGCCGGACCTCATCTTCGTCGCCGGGGATCTCTCCGATCCGCACGGCACCCACCGGATGTGCAAGGACGCCATTGACCGGGCGCTCGAGGGGCTCTCGCCGCGCCCGGAGCTGTGGCTCTACCGGGGCGCCTGGCAGGAGTGGTCGGTCACCGAAGCGAGCTGGCTGGTGCCGCTCTCGCAGGAAGAGCTCCAGGTCAAGATTCAGGCGATCTTCAAGCACCAGTCGCAGAAGGACTCGGCCCCGTTCCCCGGGCTCGACGACCGCGAGTTCTGGCAGCGGGTCGAGACCCGCAACAAGGACACCGCCGAAACGCTCAACCGGCTGGGCCTCGCGGAGTACTTCGCGATGGAGGCCTACGTGGTCGAGCGGGACCCGGCCCGCTGATGCGCCGCTGCTTCCTGCTCCTCATTGACGGCCTCCGCCCCGACGTGGCCGAAGCCGAGCTGGCGGCGGGCCGCCTGCCCGGCCTGGCCCGGCTGGTGGCAGGCGGCGGGGTGGGGCGCGCGATCACCGCGTTTCCCTCGACCACCAGCGTCTCCTATCTCCCGTTCCTCACCGGCTGCACCCCGGGCCGCTGTAACATCCCCTCGATCCGCTGGCTCGACCGGGAGAGCTACGACGGGCGCTGGTGGCGGAGCCGGAACGCGGTGCGGAGCTACTGCGGCTATCAGGCGCGGATGCTCGACGGGGACATCGCCCCCGACGTGCGGACCATGTTCGATCTGGTGCCAGCGAGCGTCGGCATCTTCACCATGATTGCGCGCGGCCTGCCGGACGAGCGAAACCCGGCGCGGGTGGCCCGCCAGCTGTGGGGCACCCTGGCGCACTACGCCGAGTGGCACCAGCCCTCGGACGAGTCGGTGGCGGGGCACCTGCTCGAGGCGGCGACGCGCCCGGAGGCGTTCGTCTTCGCCCAGTTCCCCGCGGTGGACGGCTATACCCACCAGTCCGACCCGCGCTCGGCCCGGGTGCTCCGCTCCCTCGCCCGGGTGGACCAGGTGATCGGCGCGCTGCTCGACCGCCTCGCCGCCCGCGGCGAGCTCGACGACACTCTGCTCCTGGTCGTGAGCGACCACGGTGCCTCGGTGGTCCGCCGCCACCTGGACCTCGCCGACTGGTTCCGCGGCCAGGGCGTCCGCACGCTCTCTCATCCCGTGATCTGGGAGAAGGACCCCAGCGCCGCCGTCATGGTGGCCGGGAACGGCTCCGCGATGGTGTACGCGAGGCCCGGCGTGACCCGGCCGGAGCGATGGCCGCTCGCCCGGCTCCGGCGGCCGGAGAGCTTCGGCGCGGACCGGGACCTGGTGGCCCGCCTCCTCGCCGAGCCCGCGGTGGCGCTGGTCGCCGCGGAACGAAGCGACGGAGAGGTGACGGCCGCGGACGCGCGGGGCGAAGCCGCGATCGCGAGGAGCAACGGCACCATCCGCTATACCCCGGGCACCGGTGATCCGCTCGGCGTGGGCGGCGCCTTCGAGGGGACCCACCGCGAGTGGCTGGCCCGCTCCTGGAACGCGGCGTTCCCCGACGCCGCCTATCAGCTGCTGGATCAGTTCCGCGCCGGCCGCACCGGCGACCTGGTCGTCGTCGCGAACGAGGGCTACGATTTCCGGGGGAGGTTCGAGATCCCGGAGCACCGCTCCGGCCACGGCAGCCTGATCCGGGCCCACATGCACACGCCGGTGTGGTCGAATCACCGGCTCGGCGCGGTGCCGCTCCGCACCATTGACCTCTTCCCGACGATGCTCGACTGGCTCGGCGTGCCGGTGCCGGGGGGCATTGACGGGGAGCTGGTGTGGAGGGCGGGTTAGGCCGGCCGCACCAGCGCCTCGATGAGCACGGCGGCCCGGGCCAGCAGCTTCCGCTCCCTTGGCGGGAGAGCTTCCAGCGCCGCGCCCAGCCGCCCCACCCGGCGCCGGCGGCCTTCTTCCAGCAGCTGACGTCCCTTCGCCGTGGCTCGGACCTTGACGCCGCGGCGATCGGCGGGATCGGGGTCGCGCTCCACCAGGCCGAGCCGCTCGAGCTCGGCCACCAGCCGGCTGATGGTGGGGGGGCGCACCTGCTCGGCGGCGGCCAGCGCCGACATGGCGATCGGGCCCCCGAAGACGATCACCGAGAGCGCCGAGAGCCGGGGTGCCGAGAGGCCGGAGGCCCGGTCCTCGACCCGGAGGGAGCGGAGCAGGTGGATGGCGGCGGAGTGGAGCCGGTCGGCGGTGGCGAAGCCGGGCGTCCGGGGGGACGCCGGGGCGGCGGCGGCGGCGGCTTGACGGCGGGGGGCGGGCATCGTAGAATTAGTTAGCTAGGCTAACTAAATATAACCCCAGCCACCCTCCGCCGGGAGTCCTCCATGATCGCCTCACCTCCCACCCCCGTCCTCGGCGACATCGGGCAGATCAGCGTCCGCGCCCTCGACCTCGACCGCGCCACCGCGTTCTACCGCGATGTGCTGGGTCTCCCCTTCCTGTTCGCCGCCCCGCCCGGGCTGGCGTTCTTCCAGTGCGGCCCGGTGCGGCTCATGCTGAGCGGCTCGGAGAGCGCCGAGTTCGACCACGCCGCCTCGGTCCTCTACTTCAACGTGGAGGACATCGACGCCGCCTGGCGGACCCTCAAGGCCCGCGGCGTTCGCTTCCGCGACGAGCCCCATCAGATCCACCGGGCCGGGGACCGGGCGCTCTGGATGGCGTTCTTCCTGGACTCGGAGGAGAACACCTTCGCGCTGATGAGCTGGCGGCCCGCCGCGTGAGCCTCCCGGGCGATTAGTATTCCCGGGTCGTTTCCCCGAGAGATCGCCCGTGCTGGGTGTCCTGCTGGCCCTGCAGGCGGCCGCCGCGCCGTGTGCCGCCCCGGCGCCGTGCCGGCTCCTGGACGCCGCCGCCGCCGCGAATCAGGCGGCGATGCTGGCGCCCGGGGGCTATCGCGCCACGATCGAGACCGAGACCTCGACCCTGGGCCGGCGCGAAGGCCGGATCAGCGGCGCGACGCTCCTGGAGCAGACCAGCAGCCGGGCCAGGTGGTCGAGCGGCGGCGGCTTCGAGCAGCACGTGGTCGGCTCCCGCAGCTTCCCCAACGCCATCCCGCTCTCCCGGCTCGCCTTCCTGCGGATCGGGTGGGTGATGCCGACGATGTCGGGCGAGCGGCTCCCGCTCATCGCGCGGAGCGGCCCCGGCGAGACCAGCTTCGACGAGTCGCTCCGCGGCCGTTTCGCCGCCGAGATCATCGTGCATCCGCTCGCCTCGGATCGGGACAAGTACTATCGCTTCGAGGGAGACAGCGCGCCGGTGTCGCGGCGCGACGGGGGCGGGCTCCGCCAGGTCGTTCCGGTCACGGTGATCCCCCGCGACGATCTCGGGGAGCCGGAGACGCTGTTCGAGGGGGAAATGGACCTCGACCCCGCCAGCTACGCCGTGGTGCGCCTGTTCGGCCGCTTCCGGGTGGTGGGGCGGGCCCGGCGCGGCGGGTTGCTGCACTTCGCGGACATGTTCGAGCCCACGGTGACCCTGGTGGATCTCGAGAATCAGCAGCTGCCCGGCGGGCTCTGGGTCCCTCTGGTCGAGCGCTTCGAGATCCAGGCCGCCTCGTCGCTCTCGAGCGGCTACGGCGCCGCGCGGCGGGTGATCTCCCGCTTCCACGAGGTCGAGCCGCTGGCCGCCGAGGGCATCCCGGTGGCAATCGCCGCCTCGACCTCGGGTTACGTGCTCACCAGCGCGCCGGGCGACTCGCTCCGCAGCTTCCGGAACTGGTACGCCCGCGCCGGATCGGCCACCGACGCCGTGTCGGAGGCCGACTTCAGCCGCTACCGCCCCGATCGTCTCCAGCCCGCGGGACGGCCTTTCCTCGCGGTGCAGGGCCTCCAATCGGGCGACTTCCTCCGCTTCAACCGGATCGAGGGGCTCTTCACCGGCCTCTCGTTGATGGCGCACCTTCGGGACGCGGCGCCGGGCCTCACGGTCCGCGCGGCCGGCGGCTATGGCTGGTCAGAGCAGCGCGGGCGGGGGATGGCGGGCGCCGCCTGGGAGAAGGGGATCTGGCGGCTCGAAGCCGGCGGCGCGCGGACCCTGGACGTCACCAACAAGTTCCGCAACCAGTTCGACAACCCGGCGCTGGGGGCGATGATCGGCCGGGATCCCTGGGACTACCTGGAGCGTGAGGGCGGCGGCGCGGCGGTGCTGCGGGCCCTGGAGCCGACCCGGGGCGGGATCGTACGCCTGGAGCTCGCCCGGGTAACCGATCGGCAGGTGGTGCGCAACATGGAGCACGGGCTTTCCGGGGCCCGGCTCCGCATCAATCGCAACATCGCGCCGGGAAGCTACTGGCGGGCCCGCGGGCTGGTGGACTGGAACCCCGACGTGAGCCCGCTCTTCGCCCGCGACGGGGTCGGGTTCCGGGGGGAGATCGAGGCGGGCTCGGGCGACCTCGACTACACCCGGGTCGAGGGTCGCGTCGTGCTCCGGAAGAGTCTCACCCGCTTCTTCTTCATCGCCCGGCTCCACGCCGGCGCGGTGCTCGCCACCGATCCGCCGCCTCAGCAGCTCTTCGAGCTCGGCGGACCGGCGGGGCTGCCGGGCTACGACTACAAGGAGTTCGCCGGCGACCGCGCCGCGCTCTTCCGCACCCGGCTGAGCTACCCGCTCCCCTTTCTCGCCGCCCCGATCCGGATCGGATCGGGCATCACGCTGCCCTCCCTTGCCCCGGCCATTTCCATCGGCTTCCAGGGCGGGTTCACCGACGCGCGGTCGGGCGGCGGCCTCGCCGCCGTGCGCGCGCTCGGCGACAAGTACGACGACAAGACCGGGGAGCTCGTCACCGATCCGGTGACCGGCGAGCCGCTCCCCGCCGCGGTGGCCACGGACAAGGTGCGGATGTCGGTGGATATCCGGATCGGCTTCTTCGGGGACGCGCTGGCGGTGGGGCTGGCACGGGCGCTGGAGCGCGGGCGGAAGACGAAGCTGGTGCTCGCTTTCGGCCGTCAGTTCTGAGCCCGGGCCCTACACGAATCCGTAGCGGATGCTCCAGCTCGCCGTGTCGTAGCCTTCCGCCGCCACGCCCATCTGCGCGGCGAGCCGCCGGGTTATTTCCCGCACCTCGGGCACCGCGTCCACGTGATGGTGCACCACCTTCCAGTCCTCGTCCTCGCGATGGAAGACCAACGTCACCCGGGCGTCCACCCGGATCTGCTCCTCGTTGATTCTGAGCCCGCCCCGCTCCCAGCCGGTCAGGATCGCGACGTCGCCCAGGAGCTGGACCTGGGGCGCCACCAGGGCGATCCGGCCCCCGGAGACGTGTTTGGCCCAGTTCTCGACCAGGAGCTGCACCTGCCGCCAGCCCAGATCCCGGGCGCCGTCGGGGTGAAGCGCGGTGACCTCGGCGCCGTGGGACCAGAGGGCCAGCATGGGGACCGGATCGTTCCCGCCCAGGGTCCGGTTGAGCGCCTCGTAGAACCGGCCGGCGGTGGTCCGAACTTCATGGTCGCTGGTGGACATCATCGTGCCCTCCGGGAAACTTCACTTTCAAAGACTCAGGTCGAGGCCCACGGTCCACACCAGGCTGGACTGGAGGCCGCCGCGCCGGAGCGGAACCAGCGCGTTGGTGACCACGAGCGGCCCGCCGGGGGTGCGGAACTTGAAACCGAACGAGCCCACCACCCGGTGGTCTTCCATGTCTGGAATATTGGTCGGCTCGACGGTGCGCACGAAAGGGTACAGCAGCGTGACCGTGCCGGGGAGCTGGAGCCCGCCACCTCCGGTCTGCCACTCCGAGAGCACATCGGCCGCGAGCGTGGCCCAGTCCGAGAGCGGGTGGTCGAAGCCGGCGGTGAGCAGGAAGGCATCGGTCCGGCCTTTTCCCCCCCGGAGGAGATACCCCGTGTTGAGATGCGGAGAGACGTCGCCGAACCGGCCCGATAGGATGGCGAGCCCTCTCAGCGCGAGATGGCCGGTGCCGGTCAGATCCGCCTCGCTCCCGGTGGGGAGCCGCGCGTCGGCCATGAAGGCCACGCGGAAGCGCTCGCCGCTCCGCAGACTCCCTTTCGCCCGGAGCGCGATGTCGCCGATGCCGGTTGCCGATCCGAACGTCGCGGCCGAGGCGGTGAGCCCGGGGTCCAGCGACGTACCGGTGAAGAAGTGCACCGCGGTGGGTCCGAAGGGATAGATCTGCGCCTGGCTCCTGCCCTGCAGGGAGGTGTGCACCAGCGGCACCGCTACGCTCAGGTCGAGCCGGTCGCTCACCCCGTAGGTCGCGAAGAAGGTGGAGACCAGGAGGTTCACGTACATCTGCAGCCGCACCTGTATGATGTCGTTTTCCTTCTCCGGATCACCCAGCCCGGGGAGGCCGACGCCGGGCACGTCCGCATGGGTGAAATTGAGCACCAGCTTATCCATCGGAACGCCGCGGAGCGAATTGAGATCCACTCCGCTCAGGTTGGCACCGACGACGAGGCGCCCCCGGCCCAGGGTCTGCGCCCGCTCCCCGAAGATCGGCCCGAGCGAGCCCGAGGTCTTGACCGGCAACCCGCCCTCGAACCGGAACGTCTGGCCGCTGCTGGAAGCGGAGAGCGGGAGGTTGGAGGCGTTGACCCCGATCGCGTCGGTGAGAAAGCCGATGATCGCCGCATTGCCCGACGCGACGCCGGGCAGGAAGTGGTCGCCGTGGCCGTTGGCGGCGCTCACCGAGCCGTCGAGGCAGAGGGGCTGCCCGCAGGTTCCGAAGCTGAACAGCTCCGGGATGCGGTCGCGCAGGTGTCGGTGATCCTGAGCCGGGAGGTGGGCGGCGGCGAGCGCGAGGAAGAGCAGCGGTGCCAGCGGGCGGGGAATCATCGAGCCTCCGGCGGGGGGAGCTCAGTTGGCCAGCATGACGAGATACCACTCCCCTCCACGCCGCTCGAGCCGGGCCCGAAGACTGACCCGCTGGTCCGACGGCCGCTCGCGTGGCCGGCTCACCGTGTTCGTGCCCTCGATCCGCGCCGTGGCTCGATCGCCTTCCACCGCGATGTCGCGGATCGTCCACCGCGGCTTCATGGTGCCGCCGGCCTTCCAGAACGCCTCGAGTCCCTGGCGCTGCGCCGAAGACATGCCGGGGAAGAGCCGCACCGCCTGGGCCAGGTCGCCGTTCTCGAGCGCGCCCGTGTAGGCCAGGATCGCCGCTTCGACCTTGAGCGGTTCGCCCGGCGGCTTGACCGCAGGCGCGGCCGCCGCAGCCGATTCGGCCGCCCTCTGAGCGGGCGGCGGTGCCGGCGGCGTTGGTGGCGGCGGCACCGGAGCGGGCGCCGGAGTCGGAGCCGGAGCCGGAGCCGGCGCCTCCGACTTGGGAGCCGGCTCTGCCGGTGCCACCTGGGTCCGCCGAGCGGCGGACTCCGCGCCGCCCCCCGCGTTCTTCTGAGTGCGCCCGCCGGCTCCCGGCTCCGACCGCCGGTCCGGGGCGGCGCGCGACGTGACCTCGCGACCGGCGGCTGCCGGCGCCGGCCGATCCGAGGTGGACGGCAGGGCGGTCTCCGGGGATCCGCTGTCCGGCTTCGGCGGGAGGAGCGACTGGGACGACGCGGGGTTGGCCGGCGCCGCTGGGGGAACCGCCGGCGTCCCGGACCCCCGCGGCAGGAGCAGCGCCACCGCGAGGAGTGCTGCGACGCCGACCATGAGGACCACGGCGGCGCCGAGGAGCCGGCTCCGGGCGGGCGGCGGCGCGGCGGTGACCGGTTCCTGGCCGGTCGCGCCGGTCGGCCGGGCGAGCGGGACCGGGCTCCTTGGTGTCTGCACCTGGGAAACCACGCGGTGGGAGGTCCCGCTCCGCGCCAGCGTGATCAGCTGGGTCCGGGTGGGATCGTCATGGGCCAGCTGGCGCGCGCCCATCGCGGCCACGGCTTCCTCGATGGAGGGCCAGCGTGCGGCGGGGTCCTTCTCCAGCATCCGCATCACCGCCAGCCGGAGCGGCCCGGGGCAATCGGGGCGGTAGAGCTCGAGCGATGGCACCGGCTCGTGGAAATGTCCGTACATGAGCGACATCATCGAGGGTCCGGCGAACGGCGGCCGCCCGGCGAGCATCTCGTAGGCCACGATGCCGAGAGAATACTGGTCCGACGCCCCGGTGATCGCGCCGCCGCTGCACTGCTCGGGGCTCATGTAGGTCGGCGTGCCGACCGCGACGCCTGACTGGGTGAGCCCCTCGGATTCCTGCATCTTGGCGATGCCGAAATCGGTGACCACCGCCCAGCCTTCGTCGTCAATCAGGATGTTGCTCGGCTTGATGTCGCGATGCACCACCCCGCGGCGGTGGGCGTAGCCGAACGCGCCCCCGACCTGCGCGAGGATCGCCTCCACCATCGGCACGGGGAGCTTGCCCAGCTCGCGCATGATCGAGTCGAGCGGGGTCCCTTCCACCAGCTTCATCACGAAGTAGAGGAGGCCCTCCGCTTCGCGCACGGCGTAGATCGGGATGATGTTGGGGTGGGAGAGGTGGGCGGCGGTCCGGGCCTCGCGCTTGAAGCGCTCGACCATCCCCTGGCCGTAGATCATCGCCGGCAGCATGACCTTGATCGCGACCTTGCGGTCCAGGGAGATCTCGTGGGCGAGGTACACCGTCGCCATCCCGCCCCGGCCCAGCTCGCCGTAAATATCGTATTCGCCGGCGGCCACGACCCGGAGCCGCTCCAGCAGGGCGTCCTGCGCGGGCGGCGCGGTGGAGCCGTGAGCCTCCGCCGGGGCGGGGTCCTGCCGGGGCGAGTCGGTCATCTGGCGCCGCGCTGCTCTCCGAGGGGATTCCGGCTCGCCACGAGCCGGCATCAGGAACACTAAGCACCACCGTGCCGTGGGGCTAGATTCCACTCCCCGTAGCCCGGACCCCGAGCATGTCCTCCCTCGCGCGACCGTCTGATTTCCGGGCAACGTACCTCCGTCGCCCGGCCCCTCCCGGCGGGGGCGCCGGTCCGCCCTTCCCGTGACCGATCGAGTGCTCATTGCCGGCGCGGGCCCGATCGGTCTCGCCTGCGCCATCTCCGCACGGCACCGGGGACTCGATCCGCTGGTGATCGACGCCGGCGCGATCGCCCATTCGATCGTCCGCTACCCGGTCGGGATGGTGTTCTTCACGACCCCCGAGCGACTGGAGATCGGCGGGCATCCCCTGGTGTGCGCCGGGCCCAAGGCGACCCGCGAGGAAGCCCTCAAGTACTACCGCGGGGTCGCCCGCGCCGAAGGGCTCCGGGTGCGCAGCTACGTGCGGCTTGCCGGTGCCGCACGGAGCAACGGTGGGATCGCCTGCCGGCTCTCGACCCGGCTCGGCGAGGAGCCGATGACCTGCGACCGCCTGGTGCTCGCCACCGGATACTTCGACCACCCCAATCTGCTGGGCGTCCCGGGGGAGGAGCTGCCGCACGTCTCCCACTACGCCGAGGAACCCCACCTCACCTCGGGGCTCGACGTGGTGATCGTCGGCGGCAAGAATTCGGCGGTGGAGCAGGCGCTCGGCTGCTACCGGGCCGGCGCCCGCGTCACCTTGGTGTACCGCGGGCCCGCGCTCAAGCCGAGCGTCAAGTACTGGCTCAAGCCCGATCTCGAGAACCGGATCAAGGCCGGCGAGATTCACGCCCGCTGGAGCACGACGGTGGAGCGCATCGGGCCGGACGCGGTGCTGGTGGGGGGCGCCGACGGCGGCACCGAGCGCCTCGCGGCGGACCGGGTCTACCTGCTCACCGGCTTCCACCCGGATTTCGCGCTCTTCCGCTCGCTCGGCATCGGTCTCGACGAGGAATCGGGGCGTCCCACGCTCAGCGAAGAGAGCCTGGAGACCAATGTACCGGGCGTTCACCTGGCCGGGAGCGTCACGGCGGGGAAGAAGATCTCCGAGATCTTCATCGAGAACGGGCGCTACGACGGCGAGAAGATCTTCGGGGACCGCGAGAGCCGCACCCGGGCCGAGCTGGCGTATGAGCGGAGCAGCCGCGAGACCGGCGAGTAGGCCGGCCCGCCCGGGGCGTGCGGGGCGGTCCCGGCCGGACGTCTTTCCCTTGTGCACTGGTACCACGCGGGGGGGTATTCATCCTCGCGGGGGTTCGGCATCACCTGGAGCGGAGGGCATACCGATGAAGACCATACGCGAAGACCCTGCTCGATCGTCATGGCCGAGGCTCGGCCGCTCGGGCCGCGCCCGCTGGATGGTGCCGGTTCTGGGCCTTGCCGCCGCCGGCGTGGTGACCGCCGCGGTCGTCAGCAGGAAGGGGGGCGGCGTTCGCGAGGCAACCATCCCCGCTGGCACCCGGGTGGCGGCGTCGCTGGCGCGGACCCTTTCCACCGAGGCGAGCCGGGTCGGGGATCGGGTGGACCTGGAGACCGCCGAATCGCTGCCGATCGCACCGGGCGTCACCCTCCCGCCGGGCATCGTGGTCCACGCCGAGGTCATCGTGTCGAAGGGCGGCGGGCGGATCTCCGGCGCGCCGGAGCTCGCGCTCCGCTTCTCCAGCATGAACGTGAACGGCAAGGAGTACCCCATCGAGGCCGAGCCGTTCCGGGTCCGCGGCAAGAGCGACGCCAGGGAGAGCGCCGCGGAAATCGGCGGGGGCGCCGTCGCGGGGGGCATCATCGGCGCGATCGCGGGGAACACGCTCAAGGGAGCCGCGGTCGGGGCGGTGCTCGGCACCGGGGTCGCCGTGGCCACGAAGGGCAACCAGATCGTGCTCCCGGCCGGACAGAAGGTGAGGGTCCGGCTCAACCAGCCGGTGAGGGTGAGCTACAAGCCCGCCCCGCCCCGGAAGACCTGAGCGAGGCGGCCCGGGCGGGGGTCAATTCCAGCTCCGCCCGCGCAGCTGCTCGAGATCCACGTTCCCCCCGCTCAGCACGCAGGCCACCCGCGCGCCGGCCGGCGCGCGGATGAGTCCGCCCAGGAGCGCGGCCACCGGCGCCGCGGCGGCGCCCTCGACGACCAGCTTGCAGTGGTGCATGGTCCACAGCATCGCGTCGAAGATCTCCGCGTCGGGGAGGGTCACGATGTCGTCCACGGCGCGGCGGACGATCTCGACATTGTGCTCGCCCACCCGCTTGACCCGGAGCCCGTCAATCACGCAGTCCACCCGGTCGAGCGTCACCACCCGGCCGGCCTCCACGCTCCGCTGCATCCCGGGCGACCCGGAGGACTCGACCCCGATCACCCGGACCCGGGGATTGACGCTCTTCGCCGCGAGGGCGATGCCGGAGATGAGCCCGCCCCCGCCGATGGGCACCACGATCAGGTCCACCCCGGGCCAGTCCTCCAGGAGCTCCAGGCCGATGGTTCCCTGCCCCGCGATGAGCTGAAGGTCGTCGAAGGGGTGGACATAGGTGAGCCCGCGCTCGGCCACCAGCTCCCGCGCCTTCGCGTCGGCCTCGTCCCAGATCGAGCCGTGCTGAATCACCTCGGCGCCGTAGGCCCTGGTCGCGGCGACCTTGGACGGCGTCGCGTTGCTCGCCATGACCACGACCGCGCGGATGCCGTGGATCGCCGCCGCGAGCGCCACGCCCTGGGCGTGATTGCCGGCGGAGGAGCAGATGACACCCCTCCGCCGCTCAGCGTCGCTCAGCTGGGGGAACTTGTTGAGCGGTCCCCGGATCTTGTAGGAGCCGGTGCGCTGCAGCATCTCGGCCTTGACCCGGACTTCGAAGCCGGTCCGCTGGCTCAGCGTGCGCGAAGTGTAGAGCGGGGTGTGGCAGGCGTGCTCGCTCACCCGCCGGCGGGCGTCCTGGAACTCGGTCTTGCCGGGGAGCGCGAAGGAGGCGGCGGTCAGGGGGCCTCACCAGACGGGGGACCCGGAACCTACTCGGCGGAGCGGGACCCGGGGAGGGCGCCGGAGCGGACCTAGCCATTCGGCCAATACCCGCCCGGCGGAAGCCACTGCATCCTTCTCCGAGACACCAGCATTCCCACCCGGAGAAGAGACCGATATGACGACCCTTCCCCCCCGCACTTCCCTCATGGCCCTGTCCGACGAGCTGGCCGATGCCGTTGCGGCCGGCGCCCGCGCCGTGGTCTCGGTCCACGCACGGCCCCGGCTGCCATCCACCGGAATCCACTGGCGCGACGGCGTGGTGGTGACCACCGAGGCCACGGTCCGGCGGGATTCGGAACTGAGCGTAACGCTCCCCGACGGACGCAACGTCCCGGCCACCCTCGCCGGGCGGGACCGCGGTACCGATCTCGCCGCGCTCCGGATTCCCGCGGGGTCGCTCCCCATCGCGGAGCTCGGTGACCCGGCGCAATTGCGCCCCGGCCACCTGGTCCTTGCGCTCGCGCGCCTCGGCGACGGGGGCCCGCGCGCGGCGTTCGGCACGGTGAGCGCCACCGGCGATCGGTGGCGCTGCTGGAAAGGCGGCGAGATCGATCTCTGGCTCCAATCCGACCTCAACCTCTATCCCGGCTTCGGGGGCGGCCCGCTGGTGGACGCCGGCGGGCGGGTGCACGGGATCAATTCGGGAGGGCTGAGCCGCCCGCTCGTCACCACGATTCCGACGCTGACGGTGGAGCGAGTGCTCGACCAGCTGCTCCGGCGCGGTTTCGTGGCCCGCGGCTGGCTCGGCGCGGCGATGCAGCCGGTGCGCTTCAATCCCGCCGCGCGCGATCGCCTCGGGCTCGCGCAGCCGGGAGGACTGGTGCTCCTTTCGATCGAGCCCGACGCCCCGGCCGCCTCGGCGGGCCTCCTGGTGGGCGACGTGATCACCGGCCTCGACGGCCGCCCGGTGGAGCACCCGGACGCGGTGCTCGAGCTCCTCGCGGGCGACGTGATCGGACGGACCATCGCCGTGGATCTGGTCCGGGGCGGGGCGCGCACCCGAGCCGAGATTCAAATCGGCGAGCGCCCCCGCGGGCCGCAGTGAGTCTGGCGACCCTGCTCGGACCGGTCGCCGAGCGGCTCCGCCGGAGCGTGGTCCAGGTACGGGCCGGCGCGGCAGCCGGCGCCGGAGTGATCTGGGGCGCCGGGGGGATGGTCGTCACCAATGCCCACGTCGCCCACGCGGCGCGCCTCACGGTCGTCGGGCCGGACGGCACCGCGGTTCCCGGTGCCGTCGAGCGGCTCGACCCGGAGCGGGACCTCGCTCTGGTTCGAGCGGCGATTGATCTACCCCCGGTCCGGACGGCCGATCCCGCGGAGCTCCGGCCCGGCGCGCTGGTCTTCGCGGTCGGTCATCCCCTGGGCGTGAACGATGCCATCAGCGCGGGAGTGTTCCAGGCAATCGGCGCGCTCCCGGAGGGCCTGTTGCCGGCCCGGGCGGTCCAGCGGCACCCGTGGGTGCAGGCCGACCTCCACCTCGAGCCGGGAAACTCCGGCGGGCCACTGGCCGATGCGCTTGGCCGGGTGGTCGGCATCTCGGCGATGATCGCGAACGGCCTGGCACTCGCGGTGCCGTCCACCGAGGTCCGGGCGTTTCTCTCGGAGCACCCTCCCCTGGGCGTCGCCGTGCGTCCGGTCTTCCTCCCTGGAGATGGCGGGGGCGGTCTCCGGGTGGATCGGGTCCTCGCCGGGAGTCCGGCCGATCAGGCGGGAGTGCTTCCGGGCGACGTGATCGTGGCGGCGGCAGGCGCTCCGCTCCGGAGCGCGGCCGAGCTGGCCCGCACCGTGGCGCTCCTGGGGCGGGACAATTGGCTCACGCTCGATCTCGTCCGCGATGGGCGCTGGCGGCGGCACCAAGCGCGAATCGCCGGAGCACCCGCTTGAGGCTCCGGGTTTACCTCGCAGTGTCCGATCCGGCGCTCCGGGCCCGTCTGACGGCGCTGTTCGGCGGCGACGCCGATGTGGTGCTGGTCGGGCAGGAGGACGAGGCGGATATCGTGGTGAGCGGCGGCGCTGCGAGTTCTGCCGATGCGCTGGGCGCGCCCGCCGTGGAGGAGGGGACGTCGCTCACCCCGCGGGAGCTCGAGGTCATCCGGCTCATGGCCCTGGGATTGGGCAACAAGACGATCGCGCGCGAGCTCGGCATCTCCACCCACACCGCCAAGTTTCACGTGGCCTCGGTGCTCGCCAAGCTGGGCGCGCACTCCCGCACCGAGGCGGTGTCGCAGGGGATTCGGCAGGGGCTCGTGCCCCTGTAGACTACACGAAATAGTCGAAGTCCTGTTCGGTGAGCGCCTGCCGCCGGATCAGGAAGACCTGCGCCGGATGGCTACCCGGATCCAGCTCCACGTAGATCCGGCGTCCCCGCCAGATTTGCCGGCTGTCGCTCAACAGCTCATGGCCCTGGAACGGCTGGTCGTCGGTGAGACCCAGCTCGTCCAGATCCAGGTCGACCCACCCGGCCTGGCGGTGTTGCGGATCGAGATTGACGACGACGAC
>DASYRI010000213.1:0-32925 GCA_036004545.1 Gemmatimonadales bacterium | reverse complement strand
GGTCGCCCTCGGTGGAGAGCACCGCCTGCTGGAGCGCCACCCACCGCTCCGCTTCGGGCCGGACGGCGGCGAGCGCCGCGGCGGCCGCCTGGTGGGTCGCGGCGAGCCGGGCCGACGCCTCCTCCGCCGCGCGGAGCCGCTCGGCGGCCTGCGCCTCCAGGACGGCGAGCTGCCGGGCGTCGGCCAGCTCGGCCTGGCGGGCCTCCAGCCTGGCCTGGGCGATCCGGCGCCGCTCCTTCAGGCGCTGCTGGGCCTCCCGAAGCCGCTCGTAGCCTAACACGCGGTTCAGGAACTGGGCCCGCTCCGGCGCGGTCATCTGCGCCATGATCGCGAGCTCCTTCTGCCCGGTGAAGTAGGTGCTGAAGAACTCGTCGCGCGTCATCCCCAGCAGGCGGGTGACCCGCTCGGTCACGGTGCCCAGGCTGTTGGCGATCGGCGCCGGTTCGCCGTCCTGGTACAGCTCGGCGTTCTGCAGCGAGCGGACGATCCGGTAGCGGTGCGGTCCGAGCTGGAACTCGAGCTCGACCTCGACCCGGGAGCGCGGCGGCGCGCCGCGGCGCCGGATGGTGTCCTTGCTCCCCCGCGCGGCCGGCTGGCCGTACATCGCCCAGGCGATCGCCTCGAGCAGCGTGGTCTTCCCGGTGCCGTTGGGCCCGACGATGCCGGTGAGCCCGCGGTCGAACTCGAGCGCGGTGTCGGCGTGCTGGCGGAAATTCTGGAGCCGGAGCCGGTGGATCTGCATCAGCCGCTCCCCCCTCCCCCTACCCCCACCCCCGCCCCCTCGCCCGGCGGACCCTCCTCCGGCTGCTCCAGCAGCTCGAGCCCCAGCGCCACGAACCGCTCCCGGGCCACCCGCTCCGGCAGCGGCCGGCGGGCCAGGAACTCCCGGAGGAGCTCGGGCAGCGTCTGGCGCCGGCCCGGGGCGCCCGAGCCGTCCACCCGCGCCGCCTCGGGCCGGCGGAAATCCAGCTGCAGGTGGAGCGCTTCCGCCTTGGCGGTGCGGAGGGCCGCGTAATCGAGCTCGCGCACCACGTGGCGGGGTATCGCCTCGACCACCACCCGCACGATCGCATCCGCCAGGCCGCCGGGCACGCCGCCGAGACGCTCGGCGATGCGCCGGTCCACCTCCGCGGGGGTCAGGTCCGCGGCGTCAATGCGGGGTGCGTCGTACACCACCCGCGCCGCCGGCACCGGCTGCGGGGTCACCTCGCCGCTCGCGAGGTCGGCCAGGAGCCAGCCCTTGCCACGAAGGCCCTCACGGGCCTCCACGGCGAGCTCGCCCCACGGGTTCGAGCTCACATACTCGAGGGCGCCCGAATACCAGATCCGGGGAGCGACCTCGTGCTGGACGTGATAGTGCCCGAGCGCCACGTAGCTCCAGGGCTCCCGCCGGAGCACCTCGGGATCGAGGAGGGCGCCCCCGTACTCGACCGCGGAGCGGTCCGCCGGGAAGATCCCTTCCACCTCCCCGTGCAGCACCAGCACCTGGTTCCGCTCGGCCCCCTCCGGCCGGAGCACCGGCCGCTCGGGAGCGAGCAGCGCCGCGTGCGGCACCGCGAGCACCGACAGATCGAGCCCAGGATACACCAGGCGCCGCGGCTCCGCCCTGGCCACCTCCAGGCCCAGCTCCTCGTAGAGCCGGAGGATCGAGCCGGTCTCGGTGCTGCGGGGGGTGTCGTGGTTGCCGGCGATCAGCACGATGGGCGCCTCGGGCAGCCCCTCGCGGAGGCGCTGGAGCTGCCGGAAGGCGAAGACGATGGCGGCGTTGGTCGGGCGGACCGCGTGGAAGAGATCGCCCGCCAGGATCACCGCGTCCGGCCGCGCGGCGAGCACGCCGTCCACGGCCGCCCGGAAGGCGTTGGCGACGTCGGCCTCGCGCTGGTTGATGCCGCCCGGAGTCTGCCGGTGGTATTGCCGGAACCCGAGGTGCACGTCGGCGATATGGGCGATTTGCACAGCAAGATTAATGACGCAAAGACGCAAAGACGCAAGGGAGACGCACCGGCGCAAGGACGCAAAGACGCAAAGTGGGGACGTGAACTTGCGTCCTTGCGTCGTTGCGTCCTTCCGTCTCCCTAGCGTCCTTGCGTCTTACCGCCTACCCGTACGGCTCCCCCCCCGTCTTCACCGGCTTCACCCCCGCCCGAGCCGCCGTCGTCTCGGGGCGGACTTCCCGGCCCAGGCACTTGAGAAAGAACGGAAACAGCTGCTCCGGCCGGGCGCGGATGGTGGCGTTGAGGGCACGGCGCACGTCCGCATCCCTGCGGCCCGCGAGGACGTCGGCCACCCGGGCGGTCGCGAGCCCGGGGTCAAGCGCGCGGAGCCGGCGGGCCACCGCCTCCGCGAAGGGCAGCTCCGCCGCCGGCGGGAACCGCTCGACCCCTTCACGCCCGGAGAGCATCGCCGGCCGGGGAAAGCGCACGAAGACGGGATGGGTGAAATGGGGATGCCGGACCAGGAGCTCGCCCTTGGGAAGCGAGCCGAGCCGGGCGCGGGTCGCCGGACTCATGGTGCCGTACGCGGGGTGCCCCAGCTCATCGCCGTCCATCCGGCCCATCAGAGTGGTTGCCGCGTTTCCGACCACGCGACGCTCGACCTGGGTGCGAAACTGCTGGGCCGAAAAGAGGACCAGCCCGAGGTAGCGCCCCCGCTCGGAGAGGTCGAGCAGCATCTTGCGCACATAGCTCTCGGGCCCGTCGGCGGGAGCGTACTTGTTGAGCTCGTCCACGAACACGATCAGCTGGTCTACGCCGAGCTCGCGGCGCTCCAGGTGCTCCCGCAGCTTGGAGACGATCCGCGCGAAGACCAGGTCCTGCGCCAGCGGATCGAGCCCGGCCGCGTCCACCACGTACAGGGTGCGGTCCTCGAACGAGCCCCAGGGGAGGTCGTTCACCTCGCCGTCGTCGGTGACCAGCCCCTTGGAGCGGGTGCTGATGTTGCTCAGCCGGTTGCGGATCTTCCGGATGGTCGCGGCGTGGTGGGTTTTCCAGACCTCGTCGCGCCCCTTCTCCAGATGCTGGAAGATGGCGCGGAAGAACTCGTCCAGATCGGCGAAGCTCTTGACGTAGAATTTCCTCCCGAGGGTCGCGTCCTCGAACTCCCGGCCCACCACCCGCTCGGCCAGAAAATCGATCAGCGCGTCGGCCTTGGCGTCCACATCATCCCGGTTGAGGAGCACCTCGGCGAAGTCGAGGACCTCGCGGAGACCCCACACCAGCGGCTCGGTCCGGGCCGCGAGCGCCTCGTGGGTGCGCAAGGTGTTGAGGTTGACTCCATCCGGCCGGTAGGGGGCGAAGTAGCGGACGTTCCGGAACGGCGCCGGCTCGACGCCGAGCCTCGCATAGAGGCGGCGGTCGTCCGCGCCGAGCGTGGCCGGCTGGTCGAGGAAGCAGAGGTCGGGCCCCTTCACGTTGAAGCAGAGCGCCGCGATCCGCCCCTTCCGGGCCGGAAAGTGCTGGAAGATGCTGGTGAGCAGGAACTCGACCGCGCTGGTCTTGGTGGCGAGCCCGGAGACCCCGGTGATGTTGAGGTGCGCCGCCTCCGGCCCGAGGAGGAAGTCGGCGTCGGCGTAGACCGGCGCCTCGAGGCCGCCCCCGGCGTAGACTCCGATCGGGATCCCCGTCGCGGTCTCGCCGCCGGTATAGGCGTCCATCCGGAGCGCGGCGCCGACGTCGGCGTCGGTGGCGAGGAACACCGCCTCCAGCGGCACGGGCTGCACCGGCTCCTCGGGCTCCTGGCGGAGCACCGCGGCGGCGTAGAGCCGGAGCTCTTCCGGGCGGGGCGCAGCGTCATCCCGCGCCGGGTCGCCTCCGGCCCGGGTCACCGCCTGCATCGGGGTCTCGAGATCGAGGTAGGCGTAGCCGTCGGTGACCACACCGAACACCGTCCGCCCCGGGGCCGCCACCCGCACGATGGCGCCGATGCCCACCGGCGATTCCCGCGCCGTCCAGAAGGTGAACTGGTGCGGCGTGCTGGGCCGCTGCTCGGTGGCGACCACCCGACCCACCGGCTTCGCCGCGCTCTCGGCCATGGGAGGCAGTTACCGTTGACCGTTGACCGTTGACCGTTTACGCAGTTCCAGTCTAGCCGCCCAGCGTTCGGATGAACCGCACGATCCGCTCCCCCGCCAGGTCGAGCTCGCGGTCGGAGACCGCATAGCTGAGCCGGACCCAGCGGTCGTCGCCGAAGGCGGCGCCGGGCACCAGCGCCACGCCCGCTTCCGCGAGCAGCCGCTCACAGAAGGTCTGTCCGTTCATCGGGACCTCGGGATGGATGCCGTCCACCCGGAAGAAGAGGTAGAACGCGCCGTGCGGCTCGACGAATTCGACGCCGGGCACCTCGTCGCGAAAGCGCGCCACGATGCTGTCGCGGCGGTGGGCGAAGGCGGAGACCATCCGCTGGACCTCGAGCTCGACCTTGGGGTCGCTGAAGGCGGTCACCGCCGCCCACTGGGCGGGATGGTTGGCCCCGGTGGTGATGTGCGACTGCAGGCCGGCCATCGCCCTGGCGACGTGGGGCGGCGCCAGCGCGGCCCCGATCCGCCACCCGGTCATTGCGTAGGCCTTGCTCGCACCGGTGATCACCACCACCCGCTCGAGCTCCTCGTCGGGCAGGTCGAGAAACGACGGCGCCGCGCCGTCGCCGTAGAAGATCCGCCGGTAGATCTCGTCGGCGATCACCCACACCTCGTGCTTGCGCGCCCAGCCCGCGATCGCACGGAGCTCGCTCAGCGTGTACACCGAGCCGGTGGGATTGCACGGCGAGCAGAAGACCAGCCCGCGCACCAGCTTGTCGGTGCGCCGCTCGAGGTCCTGGGCGCTCACCTTGAGCGCCCAGTCGGCCGCCCCCGGAATCATCACCGGCTCGGCGCGGGCCAGGTAGACCATCTGGGGATACGACACCCAGGCGGGCGAGGGGATCAGCACCCGGTCCTTGGGCCCGAACAGCGTGAAGCAGGCGTTGAAGAGCGACTGCTTGGAGCCCGAGCTCACCACGATGGCGTCGGGATCCACGGCCCGGCCGCCGGAGAGCTGGGAGAGATTCTTCGCGATCGCGAGGCGCAGCTCGCCCAGGCCGTTGTTGGGGGGATAGTGGGTGTACCCGTGTTGAATCGCGAGGATCCCCGCCTGCGCCGCCGGGCCGGGCGTATCGAAGTCGGGCTCCCCCGCCCCGAGGTCGAGCACGTCCTCGCCCGCGGCCTTGCGGCGCCGGGCCTCGGCGCTGATCGCGATGGTCTCGGAGGCCTTGAGGTGGGACAGATTGGAGGACATCGGATCGGGGAGCCGGATGACGCGCGCCATGGCGAAAAGATAACCCCTTGGCGCCCGGCAGACCGGACGCTAGCTTGCCCTCGCCGGCATTCGCGCCGCTGTTTGACAAACGAGGAACCCGTGCCGGATCCGAACCGTTTCCAGCTGGCCCCGCCCGTGGCGGAAGCCCTCCTCGCCGCGGGCTGGACCGACGACGACGCGACCCTCCGCGACGCCGCGCCGATTGCCGCGCGGGGTCACAACCTGGTGCTGGCGGCTCCCCCGTCCCCCGCGTGGGCGGGGCCGGTGCTCGCGGGGCTCGCGAGCCGCCTGCTCGCCGAGCGACACGGGCTCTTCCTGGCGCTGGTCCCCGAGGAGAGTGTGGACGAGTGGGCGCGCGTCGCGGAGCGGCTCCTGGCGCAGAGCGAACTCCGTCTGGCCGGAGTGCACGCCCCGGGCCGCCTCGCCCGGCTGCTCGGTTCCGGCGCGCCCGACCTTCTCTTCCTGTCCCCCGAGACGGCCCACGAGCTGGTGCGCCAATCCGCGCTCAAGATGGACGCGGTGGCCGGCGTGCTGCTCGGGTGGCCGGAGGCCTGGGACGGCGATGATCTCCTCGCCGCGCTGCTCCAGGACCTTCCCCGCGGCGCGCAGCGCGTCGTCATCACCGCCGATCCGGCAGGTTCCGCCGCCGCGGTGGAGCGGCACTGCTGGCGAGCACCGCTCGTGGATCTGCTCGGCCCGTCGCCGGCTTTGCCGCCGCCCCTGGTCCGGAGCGCGCCGGTGGCGTGGCGTCGGCGGATCGAGGCGCTCGCCGATCTGGCCGAGCAGCTCGACCCGGAGACGCTCACCGTGTGGGTCGCCGACCTGGGCGACCGGGACGCCATCGCCCACGCGCTCGCCGCCGCCGGCACCCGCGCCACCATCACCCGCCGCGTCGCACCGGCGTCCGCGCTGGTCATCGCCTACGATCTCCCCGACCCGGCGCGGCTCCGCGAGCTCGCCGCGATGGGCGAGGTGCTGCTGCTGGTGCCACCGGGGGCCGAAGGGTATGCGGCGCGGCTCGCGCCAGGGCGGCGGCCGGTGCATCCTCGCGGGCTCCTGGACCAGGCCCGCGCGGAGCTCGCCGGCGCTCGGCGCGAGGTGACCGCGATGCTCGAACCCCCCGCCGGCCCGGGCCCGGCCGCGTGGCACGCGATCGCGCCGCTGCTCGAGCGCTACGAGGCCCCCGCCGTCGCCGCGGCGCTCTACGAGCTGTGGGACCGGGCGCGGGGCGCGCGGCCGGCGGCGGTGCCGCCGCTTCCCTCCGGCGCCGAGTCCACCCGGCTCTGGGTGGGAATCGGAAAGCGCGACGGGGCGACTTCCCACGACCTGATGGGCACGCTGGTCAAGGAATGCGATGTGCCGAAGGCGGCGATCGGCCGGATCGAGATGCGGGAGAGCTTCTCTCTGGTCGAGCTAGGCCCCGCGGCCGACGCCGCGCGGGTGCTGGAACGGCTCCGCGGCAGGACGATCAGGAAGCGGCGGCTGGCCGTGCGGATCGATCGAAAGGAGTGAACGGGGCCCCTGCTCCCGCCAGGGGCCCTGTGACGTGACTATCGCTGTCCCGTGGAGTCCACCTGCGCGGAGTCCGGCGGCGGCCGTCGCGGATTGAACGGCCTCCCCGGTCGCATCCGGCGCGCCCCATCGGGTCCCATCTGCTCGGGCCCGAAGTCGCGCCTCATGCCGCGGCCGCCCATGCCGGGCATTCCGCCGCGTCGCATGCCTCCGCCTCCCATGCCTCGCATCCCCATGCCGGCGCGACGGCCCCGCATCCCGTCGCGGCTCACCATCTGCCACGCCCTGGCCTGCTGATCCGGCGTGAGCACGGTGATGGCGTCGCGCTGATCGGTGGCGAACTGCTCGCGCATGCGCCTGGCGTCGGTCCCCAGGCGGTCACGAGCCTGACTTCGCGCGGCCGAATCCCCCGCTGCCCGTGGCCCGCCCAACCGCAAGCCCGCCGAGTCCATCCGTGCCCGCATGCCGAGCAGGCGCACCTCGCCGCGGCCCGGACCCATCCCTCCCATGGGAGGCGGGCCACCAAGCGCGCCGGGTCCCTGCTCAGGGAGCGGTGAAACGGCTCCGACGATCAGCATCGTCGCAAGGTGAACGCTCATTCGCATGGTGGTCACTCACCGGGTCTTTATAAAGTCAACCAGGGCACGATCTCTACGGCCATCACAGGATCAAGACCAGATCGAGGCGCGGTTGTTAAGGTGAAGAGGCGATGAACTCCCGTCCCGACCGCCGGCCACGGATACGGTTGCCCGGCAACAGGTCCGGCCCGCAAGCTGTGGCCCGGATTGCACTGGCCGCGCGTGTGATCGGAGCCCGGGGCACGACATTCCATTCGGGGGAACCACGACCGTGTCAGCCCTTTTCCGGGGCGGTGACCGATGGATTGTTGCGGACGGGGCGGTATACTTCGAGTTAGGCCGCACCAAGCCTGGACCCAGATGCGCAGGACACTCGGCGGCGCTTCAACACCGGATGTCAAGACCGCGCGTTCGACGGTACTTTACTTCCGCACCAGACACCGAGCCAACAGGTGACCGACCAGCTTGCGCGCCTCAGTGTCGCACTTGCCGGCCGCTACCGGCTCGGGCGCGACCTGGGCGCCGGTGGTATGGCGACGGTCTACCTCGCAAATGACCTCAGGCACGACCGCCCGGTCGCCCTCAAGGTCCTCAAGCCTGAACTCGCCGCCGCCGTCGGCGGTGATCGCTTCCTGCGGGAGATTCGGATCACTGCCAGGCTTACCCACCCCCACGTCCTCCCGCTGCTCGACTCGGGGGAGGCCGATGGGTTCCTGTACTATGTCATGCCCTACGTGGAGGGGGAATCGCTGCGAGATCGGCTGAACCGCGAGAAGCAGCTCCCTCTCGACGACGCGCTCCAGATCGCCTGCGAGGTCGCTGACGCGCTGGGCTACGCACACAACCACGACGTGGTGCATCGGGACATCAAGCCGGAGAATATCCTACTCGAGTCCGGCCATGCCATCGTGGCGGATTTTGGGATTGCTCGGGCCATCACGGCGACAATCGGGGAGCATCTGACGGCCACGGGGCTGGCCATCGGGACACCGGCGTACATGAGCCCCGAACAAGCAGCCGGTGAGCCAAAACTCGATGCCCGAAGCGACCTCTACAGCTTGGCTTGCGTGCTCTACGAGATGCTGGCGGGGACTCCTCCATTCACGGGACCGACGGCCCAGGTCACCAACGCCAGACGGCTGATGGATCCAGTACCACCACTTCGTACGGTGCGGGACACGGTGCCGGCGTCGGTGGAGCAAACAATCGTGAAGGCGTTAGCGAGAGTACCGGCAGATCGGTTCAGTACTGCGATGCAGTTTGCCGAGGCGCTGCGGCGGCGGGAAGGGGCGGCGATATCGATCGCGGCATCGGGACCTGTCGCACCGCTGTTCCGCCGGCCAGGGCATCTTGCGCTGCTCGGCGTCGCGGTGGTGGTTGCCCTGGGCGGCACGCTCCTGGCGCTTCAGCCTAGGCGGAAGGCACCCGCCCCCGTCGGGCCGACCTACGAGCGCACGGCGATTGCGGTGCTGCCGTTCGAGAATCTGAGCGCCGAGGGGCAGGACGCTTATTTCGCGAGTGCGCTGCAGGACGAGCTATTGACCCAGCTCTCGAAGGTGGCCGCGCTCAAGGTGATCAGCCGGACTTCGGTCATGGGCTACGCGGGCAAGAGCACGCCGCTCCGGCAGATCGCGACCGAGTTGGGCGTAGGGAGTGTGGTGGAAGGGAGCGTGCAGGTTGTGGGCGAGCGGCTGCGGGTGAACGTGCAGCTCATTGACGCAGCCACCGACGCACACCTGTGGGCGGAGCGCTACGACCGCACCTTGGGTGATGCATTCGCCATTCAGAGCGAGGTGGCGGAGCGGATAGTGACTGCGGTAGGGGCGTCGCTCAGCAGGTCCGAGCGGCAGGGACTCACCACCGCCCCGACGGCGAATGCCGAGGCGTATCGGCTCTACCTCCAGGGGCTCGTCTACTGGACTCGCCCTGAGTATCTAAGGCAGAATCAGGAGATCGCCCAGCAACTCTTCGAGCGGGCGCTGGGGCTCGATTCGGGATTTGCTCTGGCGCACGCCGCGCTCGCGGAAGTGCACGGAGTGATGTACGGCTTCGGTTACGACCCCTCGACGGCGCGGGTCACGCGCCTGCGCGAGGAAGCGACGGCGGCGCTTCGTCTCGCGCCGAACCTGCCGCGGGCGCACTTGGCGATGGGTTTGGCGCATTACTGGGGCCGTCGCGACTACCGGCGGGCATTGGAGGAGTTTCAAATCGCGCTGGAGGGGCTGCCCAGCTTCGCCCCGATCGTCTTCTACATCGGGTCAGTGCACCGCAGCCTGGGGAACTGGAAAGACGTCACCGCGGCGTTCGAGAAGGCCGCGCAACTTGACCCGCGTGACGCGAATGTATTCTATGAGCTCGGCGGAAATACGTACGGATTTCTGCACCGATACGCCGAGGCGGTGCGAGGGTACGATCAGGCCCTGAGCTTGGCGCCGGACTTTAACCAGGCCGCCCTCAACAAGGGATGGACCTACGTTCAATGGCTGGGGCAGCTCGATACGTTGCGCGTGGTACTGACACGGCCGCCAAGTGGAGTGGACCCTGGACCGTTCGGGATGAGAGCCGCGTATGAGCTTTCACTCCTGTACTTGGAGCGGCAGGCGGACAGTCTGCTGCGGCTCCTCGCGATGTCGGGCCCCGGGGTCTTCGCCGGGGCCGTCTCCTTCCTCCCCAGCTCGCTGTGTGCCGCCTGGGCGCACCAACTGCACGGCGACCGTCCGGCGGCGCGTGCAGCGTTTGATTCGGCACGCGTGCTGCTCGACTCCGTGATCAGGGGATTCCCGGATGACTGGCGCGTGCACGCAGCACGCGGCCTGGCCTTGGCCGGACTAGAGGTCATTTCAAAACCGGCGTAAGGTGATCACGATACAGGCGAGCAGGACGAACGCGTGGTAGTGTTCGAGCCGGTGTTCGTAGCGTACGGTGAGGCGGCGGAAGCTGAGGAGCCAGCTGATGGTGCGTTCGATGATCCAACGCCGTCGGTAGCGCCGGAGCTTGCGGCCCTCCTGAAAATGGTGCTGGCGCGTGGAGAGGTGGGGGGCGATGAGGTCGATCCCCCGGTGGCCGAGGCGCTGCCACAAGCCGTGGCTGTCGTAGCCGCGGTCGGCGATCAGCCGCGCGGGCTTCTGCTTGGGGCGGCCCGGCCCGCCGCGCGGGACCGCCACTTGGGCGAGCGTCGGCTCGGCGAGTTGGACTTCCGCGCGGTTGGCAGCCGAAAGGTGCACTCCGAGAGGAAGACCCGCGCCGTCGACCAATACCATGAGCTTTGTGCCCTTACCCTTGCGTGTAAGGCCGATGCCGGCGCCCCCTTTTTCGCTGGGGCGAAGGTCGCGTCCAGGAAGGCTTCGCTCCAGTCGAGCTGGCCCCGGCCATCGAGTTCGCTCAGGAACGCCCGCCACAGCGTCAACCACACGTCCTGCCGCTGCCACTCGGCGAGCCGGCGCCAACAGGTGGCGGGGCTCGGGTATTGCGCCGGCAGATCGCCCCAGCGCGCCCCCGTGCGCAACACCCACAGGATGCCTTCGAGGCACCCGCGGTCGTCGGCTCGCGGTCGTCCGCCTTTCGGGTACCGCCTGGCCTTCGGCAACAGCGGTGCAATCCGCGCCCACTGGGCGTCCGTCAGCAACGGTGCCATCCACCCCTCGCTGGGTGGGTTTCTTCAACCTATGCACCGCGGCGGGGTTTTGAAATAGGCTCTAGGCGCCAGGGAACCACCCGCAACCAATGTTGATCCCGGCGGGGGCGAGACGGCCGGCGCCGGGCGCCTTCATCGGCGGACGTTCCGCCCCCCACCTGGTTGACGGCTGCGAAGTGCCGGCGTGAGGCGCGACCGCGCGGGCGCCTCGAGCATCCATAGAACGGCACGATACATTCGAGGCCCCGGCTCCTCGAGGCCCTTAGATCGGAGACTCTCATGAGAGCGCTCGTCGTCGCATCACTCGCCCTCCACGTCGCGGTGGGTGCCAGGGCCCAGATCCCCGACACGCCGGCAGGACGCCAACTCACCGCCTGGCTCGCCGCCTTCAACAACCCCGACGGTCAGGCCTTGCGCCACTTTCTCGAAGTAAATGCTCCCGACCGGCTCCCTCAAATCGAACGGGCGTTCGACCTTCGAGCGCGCACCGGCGGCTTCGAGTTCAAGAAGGTGGACGAGTCGGCGCCGACCCGGCTCGCGGTGCTGGCCCAGGAGCGCGCCTCCGATCAGCTCGTGCGGATCGCGATCGAGGTCGACTCGGCCGAGCCGCACCGGATTACTTCACTCAGCCTCGGCCCGGCTCCACGACCGGCGGACCTGGCGATCCAGCGCCTGAGCGAGAGCGCTCTGCTCGCCAAACTCCGGTCGAAGCTGGAACAGGACGCGGCGGCCGACCGCTTCGCGGGTGCGGTCCTGATCGCGAAGGATGGAAAGATGGCCTTCGACGCCGCGTACGGGCTCGCCGACCGCGAGAAGCGGATCCCCAACACGCTCGACACCCGGTTCCGGCTCGGCTCCATGAACAAGATGTTCACCGCGGTAGCCGTGCTCCAGCTCGTCCAGGCCGGCAGAATCGCCCTCGACTCGTCCCTCGCGACCTACCTGCCCGATTACCCGAACCGGGACGCTGCCTCCAGAGTGACCATCCACCACCTGCTGACGCACACCGGCGGTACCGGTGACTTCTTCGGCCCGGAATATGCCGCGCATCGCCTGGAACTTCGCAGCCTCCACGACTACGTCACCCGCTTCGGCACACGCGACCTGGCGTTTCCGCCGGGCAGCAAGTGGGAGTACAGCAACTTCGGTTTCATCCTGCTCGGCGCCGTGATCGAGAAAGTCAGCGGGACCACCTACTACGAGTATGTCGCGTCACACGTATACGCACCGGCAGGGATGTCCTCGACCGGCTCGGACCCCGAGGACTCGGTCGTGGCCAATCGAGCGGTGGGTTACACGAAAGCGGCGGGCTCCTCAGGCTGGCAATCCAATGCGGAGACGCTGCCCTACCGGGGGACGTCGGCCGGCGGCGGCTACTCGACGGTCGGGGACCTTCTGCGCTTCGCGACGGCGCTCCGCGAGCACAAGCTGCTCAACCCTCACTTCACGGAGCTGCTCACGACGGGGAAGGTCGCGGCGGCGATGGGCAGGTACGCCTACGGCTTCTCCGATCGCACGATCGGCGGAATGCGATTCGTGGGCCATGGCGGCGGCGCGCCCGGAATGAACGGCGACCTCGAGATCGATCCCCAATCCGGCTACGTGGTCGCCGTGCTCTCGAATCTGGATCCGCCCGCCGCGACCCGCATCTCCGAGTTCATCGCCAATCGACTGCCGTTTGCTGCGGCGGGCAGGTCGCCCTCTCCATGAGCCTGCCCGCAAGCGGCCCCCTTGACCGCTATAACGTCCCCGCTCGTCGCCCCGCGACCGCTCACATCCGCCACCCGAGCAGGTTCCACTGGTTGAGCGACCAGATGAACAGCACCGCAACGAGCACCGTCGCCGCGTAGCGAAGCCGCGCGCCACGCGTCCCGGCGCGGGTTCGCCATTGAAGGACGGCCGCCCCAATGGCGCCTACCGTCAGCAGGGCGGCTATGACCGGCAGCGCCAGCGCTACCTTGAGGCCGGTGAGCGGATTCTCGAGCAGGCCGCCCGACCCGCCAAGGACCGCCGCCACGACGATCAGGAATGCGACGTCGAGCAGTGCCGTGAGGATCAGCAGCCAGCGCCAGGGCAGGGCGTCCTCCGGCCGAGCGGCGCCGAGCCGGCGGCGAACACCACGCCGCCCCGCCGCGAAGATTGTGCAGAGGAATACGAGCACTCCGCCACCGAGCACGACCCAATGGAGCTTCGGCAGCTCGTACCACGACACCCGGTCCATCACCATCATCGGCGCCAGGCCGAGGAACCCGTGGTCGGCGGGGCCGGGGCCTTGCGCCGTGAACGAGACCAGGTTGTCGCCAAGCTCCTCGCGATACAGCATGTCGCCCACCGGGACGAGCCGCATGTCGCCGAGCCCGGAGTGCAGGTTGAGCACTCCGCTGTCGCTCGCGCTCACCGTGATGTCACCGGCGAGGCCTAACGCCTTCTGGAAGGTCGTATAGGAGCGGCGGTTGAACGAATACTCGCCGGCCACGCGCTTCGCCTGCGCGCGCGCAACCGCGAGCAGCACCGCCGGCGGGGGAGGCGCCGGGTAATAGTGATCGAGGAACTGGGTCAGAAACGGCCCGAAACTGAGCTCACCGCCGGTGTCGGTGTTGTACGAGACGAATACGCCGACGTGCTCCGACGGGATGAGCGCGAGGTCGCTGTGGAAGTAGCGCGTGTCGCCGCCATGGCCGATGATCCGGCTCCCATGGCTCGACTTTTCGTAGAATCCCAACGCGAAGCCGGGAAGCCGCGGGTCGTGCCCGAATGTCCGCGTATGCATGCGGACGGCGGTCGCCTCGCCCAGGATTCGCCCCCCGCCTGGCGCGGCGCCGTTGCCGAGGTGCGCGAGCATGAACCTGGCCATGTCGGTCGCGCTGGCGCTCACCGAGCCCGCCGGGGACGCGCCGTTCACGATCTCGAACTTCTTGGCGTTGAACCGCCCGCCGCCCCACGAATGGCCGTCGGACATGTCCGGCTTGAACTTCGCGGGCAGCGGCTGGCGCCCGGTCGTCTGCGTCATGCCCAGCGGGGTGAGGATGTGCTGCTCGATGTAGTCATCCCACGACATCCCGGACGCGCGAGCGACGATGTAGCCGGCGAGAGCGGTCGCGTAGTTCGAGTACGACGAGTACGTGAGCGGCGGCCGCACCCGCCCCGGGATGTGCGTGGCCAGCCAGGTGCCTAACGGGATCATGTGGGTCGAGTCGTCGGTGAAGAGATCGCGACCGTCGTCCTCGAACCCCGGCGTGTGCGTCATGATGGCCCGCAGCGTGATGGGCTGCGGATAGGTGTCAGGGATCTTGAAGTCGATGTACTTGTTGACGTCCGTCTCGAGGTCGAGCTTTCCCTGCTCGACGAGCTGCATCACCGCCGTCCAGGTGAACAGCTTGCTGATCGACCCGATGCGGAACATCGATCGCTCGGCGTCGACCGGCCGGCGCTGGTCCACGTTCGCGTAGCCGTAGCCTTTCGCGAAGAAGAGCGCGCCGTCCTTCACGACCGAGACGGTCGCGCCGGCGACATGCTTGTCGCGGAGGTTCGCCTGCATGACGCCATCGATGAACGCCTCGAGCTCGGCCCGGTCCCGGAGCCCGCGCTTCATGGATTCGGGCCGCGCGGTCTCTGGTCCGGGAATCTCCGGCCGCTGAACCACGCGCCGCGTCTCAGGCTGTTGGGCGGGAGCCGGTGTGGGGTGGATGAGCAGCAGAGCGGCGAGGATGCGAACGAAGCCGAAGGCGTGGCGCATGCGGACTCCGCGGGTGGCGGGAAGAAATCGGCCTCAATTGTATACGAAAATGCATGCCAAGATATCCTCTACGGCGGGAGGCTGCCACGGTGATGCGCCTTTACGCGATGGGGGCCCATGCCGCGCGGCAGAACCGCGGCATGGGCGCACCCCATGGCCCCGGACGGCGCCGATCAGGCCTCGCGGGCGCGCGCGTTGACGACCCCAGACCCGGGCCGTACCTTCGCGAGAGTGAAGGAATGCTCATTACTCGGAGTTACTTTCGATTTATGAAGATGATTATTCGGACGCCTTCCCTCTTCGGCTGCGCCCTTGCCATTACCGGCTTGACGCAGGCGGCTTTCGCTCAATGCCCGACCGTTCGATCGGTGGGACCGCGGGACCCGATCCGGGAGGGCGAGCCACTGACATTCAGTGTCAGCGTGACCGGCGGCGACCCAAACGTGACACCTACATACAACTGGACCGTTTCGGCCGGAACGATCGTCAGTGGACAGGGCACTTCGACGATTGACGTCGAGACCACGGGCATCGCCGGTCAGAGTGTAAGAGCGACCGTCGAGGTGGGCGGTCTTGCCCGCTCATGCTCCAGGAGCTCGAGCTGGACCGCGGAGGTGGCCAAACGGAAGGCCTTGGAGGTGGCAGAACACCCTGGCCTCGCACCGCCACGAGAGATGCTGGACCAGGTTGTCATGGCGATGCAAAACGAGCCGGGCTCGGAGCTTTACATTGTCGCTTATCCCGGAAAGGCGAATCGCCCCGGCGCTGCCGCGACTGCCTTTGCCAGGTTGAAGAGCTTGATGATGGAATACGGCGTCGATGGGGACCGCATAAAGACGATCGATGGCAGAAGGCGGGATGTCGCCCTGATCGAGTTTTGGCTGGTTCCCAGGGGATACGAACCGCCCACGGTGAAGGCGCCAGCATCAGGGGCGCTGTCTCGGGATTCGCAGACCGGCGCGCCGCGTACCCAGCAGACGGCGGCTGAGTGGGTGGCACAGGGCGACAAGTCCTACGGCTACCGGGATTATCCCGCCGCCGCAAGCGCGTACGCAAACGCCGTACGGCTGAATCCAAAGGACGCGCAGACGCTGCTCAAGCTGAGTGTGTCGCGCAACGAGATCGGCCGATTGCCCGACGCCCTTGCCGCGGCGGATGCCGCAATCAAATTGAATCCTACGTTGGCGGAAGCACATGCCGAGCGCGCGTACGCACTCAAACGGCTTGGCGAACAGCAGCCGGGCGCAACGGCGGGAAAGGATCGATTCACAGCCGCCGTCGCCGGCTACAAGGAAGCCATTCGCCTGAAACCGGCCTATGGGCTGGCATATCTGGGGCTCGGCGACGTGTATTACGACAATCTTGACGCCTACGCCGATGCGGTAAGCGCGTTCACCCAGGCTCTCCGGTACTTTCCTCGCGATGTCGAGCTTCGCTACAAGGTTGGCCTGTCGTATGCGTTTCTCGATCGGCAGGCCGAGGCGGCCGCCCAACTGGCGGAGGCGGTGCGTCTGGAAGGTGACTATTACGAAGCGCGCGCGGAGCTGTCCTCGGCGCTCCGGAAGTTGGGCCGTCTCTCCGAGGCACTCGAGCAGCTCAGGGCCGCACTCCGCCTCAAGCCTGACTTCGCGAACGGCCATGGTCGTCTCGCGCTGGTGTATGCGGCCCAGGGCAACCGCGATGGCGCTGTCGAGGAGTATCGCATCGCCGAGCGGTTGGACAAGAGCGTGCTGGATCAGCTTGGCCCGGCGCTCCAGAAGCTGGGTGTTACCGTCCAGCCTTCCGCCGCAGAATCGCGACCGGCGCCGCGCGGCGGGTGCCCGACGTTGACGCTCGACGGGGCCTACGATGTGTTCGGCGGGCAGCCGGCCGAATTCTCGGCACGCGTGATCGGGGGTACCCCCGCCGTGACCCCGGTCTTCAACTGGACGGTCTCGGCGGGCACGATCGCGTCGGGCCAGGGAACCGCAACGGTGCACGTCGATACGAACGGTCTGCAGGGCCGACCCATTACCGCCTACGTCCAGCTGCTGGGGTTCGCCAAGGAATGTGACCTGCACAGCGCGTCACGAACCAGGGTGCTCGGACGCGACCTGCCGTAGCGGTGAGCGCGAGGGCTCACTCATCCCGCTGCCACCGCAGGTGAAACGGCCGGATCGAGCGCTGCGCCCGTTTGAAGACCCGCAGGTCGGCCTGCACCTCGCGGTAGTCGATGATGACGCGCTCTTCGAAGCGAAGCGTCCCCTCCCACAACAAGAATGTGTTGGCATACCGCTCCCGCATCTTCTGCCAGGGCCACCGACGGAAATGGAGCTGGTGATAGTGCCCGGGTAGAATCCGAACGGGACCCTCGCCGTGGGCCGCCGTCAGCTTGAGCGACTCGTAGGGCATGATGTCCGCCATGTGCGTGGCTTGCCGGCAGGGCGCATGCCAGCCTCCGACGTCCAGGATCTTTTGTCCCCGAACGCGATGGAGCTCGGCGAGCTTGGAGCGAAACGCCTCGATCATCGGCGGCCCCCGTGGAGAACCGATCGCGCTGGATCGGGCGGAAGTTTGACCCTACGGGCCGGGCGGACGCCGAGGGGGACGGTTGGAGTTATCGATATCGGCCGCAATCAGCCAGCGCCCATCCGATCCCTTGCGGAGCGCCAACACGAACTTCCCGTCATCGGTGCCGCCCGTTTCCCCGCGATAACCGCCGATGATATATCCCACGCTGTCGCCTCGGGCATAGGCGAGAGCCCGGAGCGTCAGCGGACCGCCTGATCCGGAGTACGCCCGAACGATTCCGTCTCGTCCTCGAGCCGGCAGTCGACCTCCCTGGAGGATGAATCCATCGTCAGTGAAGAGCGCCGCCAGCCCGCCGACATCCCGGGTCCGCCACCCACGTTCGTAGTCGCGCAGGACCCGGTCCAGGTCGGGAGGCAGCGCCACGCTGGGCAGCTCGGCGGCCGGAGGCGGTTGCTGGGCGTGGAGCGGCACCGCCAGCAGGCAGGTCAACAGGCCCATTGCGAATCGCATCGAGTCCTCCTCGTCATCGTCGTGGAACCTATATTGGCGCCCCGCGGCAACGATGCCAATACCTGCGCTCCGACAAGGCCGTGGAGCGTAGCGGGGGACCGGGGGCGCCTCTAAATTCGGGGTCGCGTCTCGACCACGCCTCGACTCCATCCGAACCGGCTACTCCATGAACAAGCGACCCCTGACTCTCGCGTGGAGCGCTCTGCTCTGCGCCGGCACCCTCGCCGCCCAGACCGGCGACCCGGTCGCCGATCGCCTCTTCCGCCTCGGCATGGACAGCAGCCGGGTGCAGAGCCTCGCCCAGACCCTCCTCGATTCCATAGGCCCGAGGCTCACCGGGAGCCCGGGGATGAGGAGCGCCAGCGACTGGGTGATCCAGACCTATTCGTCATGGGGGATCGAGGCGCGCGCCGAGCAGTACGGCACCTGGCGTGGCTGGCGGCGAGGCACGTCCCACATCGACCTGGTGCAGCCGAGGGTCCGCTCGCTCGAGGGCACGATGCTCGCGTGGAGCCCGGGCACCGGCGGCCGGGCGGTGACCGCCGAGGCGATCGTGCTGCCGAAGTTCACCGACAGCACGGAATTCGTGAAGTGGCTGCCGCAGGCGCGGGGCAGGATCGTGCTGCTCTCGCCCGCGTGGCCGACCTGCCGGCCGAGCGAGGACTGGATCCGGTTCGCCACGCCGGCGGCGCGCGCGTCCATGGACACCGCGGTCGCCCTGATGCAGCGGGAGTGGGCGGTGGACCGCGACAGCACGAAGCTCTACCGCGGCACGGGGTACTCGCTCGCCCTGGGCACCGGCACGCTGGGGCGCAGGCTCGAGCAGGCCGCCGTCGCGGGCATGATCAGCTCGCGCCCCAAGCTTTCCGGCTTCCGCAATCCGTTCGCTCAGGCGGGCCAGGAAGGCCCGGGCGGAGGCGGTGGGTTCGGGGGCGGCCAGCTTGCCGGCGGTCAGAGCGCCCGCGGCGGCGGTCCCGCCGCCGGCAGACAGCTGCCCGGAGGGGGCGGATTCGGCGGCGGCGCGAGCGGTTCCGGCGGCTGGGGCGTCATCGAAGTCTTCGAGACCTACAACACGCGCGCGCCCGCCGTCACCCTGACCTGCGAAGACTACGGGCTGTTGTTCCGCCTGGCGCAGAACGGGCAGCGGCCCATGGTGCGGCTCGACCTCGACGCCCGGCTCCTGGGCGAGCAGCCGGCGTTCAACACCATCGGCATGATCAGGGGAACCGAAAAGCCCGACGAGTACGTGATGCTGTCGGCGCACTTCGATTCCTGGGACGGGTCCTCGGGCGCCACCGACAACGGGACCGGCACCCTGATGGCGATGGAGGCGATGCGTCTCCTCAAGCTCGCCTACCCTTCCCCGAAGCGCACTATCCTCGTGGGCCACTGGTCGAGCGAGGAGCAGGGCCTCAACGGATCGCGCGCCTTCACCGAGGACCATCCCGAGGTGATGAAGGGCCTCCAGGCCCTGTTCAACCAGGACAACGGCACCGGCCGGGTGCAGTCGATCAGCGCAGCCGGCCTGACCGACATCGGACGCCACCTGCGGAGCTGGTACGGCAGGCTCCCCGCGTTCTACACCGACAGCATGAGCGACAATGTCGTGTCGTGGACCTTCAACGACCGCCCCACCGGCAACCCCGGCGGCACCGACGGGGCGGTTTTCGCGTGTTACGGCACGCCGTCCTTCGGCCTGGGGGCGCTCGGCTGGAACTACGGGACCTATACCTGGCACACCAACCGCGACACCTACGACAAGATCGTCTTCGCCGATCTCCGCCACAACGCGACCCTGCTGGCGCTCCTGGCGTACCACGCGTCGGAGGACCCCGAATTCATCGCGCGGGAGAGGTCGCCCGGAGAGTGGCCGGCGAACTGGCCCGCCAACTGCGGCAAGGCGCCCCGGGTGAGTCGGCCTCGATACTAGGGGGCGGTCCAGGCCCCTGTCGCGCGCCCCACCGGCCGTCGCGGAGCACGAGATAGCCCAGCCGCGCCATGTCCTTGGCGCGGAGGCTCAAGCCGCCGCCCATGTGGGGAAGCCCGTTCGGGCCGCCGGAATACCACGTGGC
The DNA here is from genome assembly GCA_036004545.1 of Gemmatimonadales bacterium. Taxonomy (GTDB): domain Bacteria; phylum Gemmatimonadota; class Gemmatimonadetes; order Gemmatimonadales; family GWC2-71-9; genus JABFSM01. Next base: position 13,081 of record DASYRI010000213.1, on the reverse strand, counting down.
CGGCCCCACGCCGATCGGATCGAACAGGTTTCTGCGGGCAAATTGGTCCGCCACCACGCCGGTGGTGTTGTAGATCACCCCGCCCAGCACGATTACCCCGCCGCTGTTGTACTCGAACCGGGTGCCCGGCGCCTCCCGCATAGGCCAATCGAGGAAGAAGCGGATCCACCCGGTCCGCGTGGCGTTGAGCGCCTGCAGAGGCGACCCCTCGTAGGGATCCTCGCTCCAGTCGAGCCCGGTGCGCATGGTGAGGATGTCGCGCAGCGTCATCGCCCGCTTGCGATCGTCCAGGTTCTGGAGATCGGGATATTCCGGAAAGAACCCGATGACGGGCCGCTCGATGGACGCGACGGCCCCCTGCTCCACCGCGATGCCCACCAGGAGCGAGGTGACGCTCTTGGTGACCGACTGGAGGGTGTGGACCGACTCGGCGGTCGAGCCGTTGAAATACTCCTCCACCGCCAGGTAACCCTGCCGCACCACCAGCAGCGAATGAATGGAGGGGATCTGGTTGTCGCGGAGCCGCTGCACCAGCCCGGCAATCCTCCCGGCGTCGAGCCCCACCTGCTCCGGCGTGGCGCGGCGCCACTCGGCGGCGGGCCAATAGCCGGCGCCGTCCCGGACCACCGGCTCGGCCGGAGTGGAACCGCAGGCGGCGAGGAGGGGAAGGAGCAACGCCGGGCGCGTCATGGTCCTCGAACGATAGCGTCGAGGCAGGTCCCGCCGCTCGCCGATCAGCGTCAGGGCTGAATCAGCTGGACCGCGTGCCCGTCGGGATCCCGGATCACGACCCCGCGCGAAAACCCGAGCGCGCGCTCCGCAGGCATCGCCACGGCGCGCGAGACCAGCGGCGGCCCGCGCGAGCTCAGGATCGCGAGGGCGTCGTCCCCCGCCCCGGCGGTGCCGCCGGCTCCGCTCGCGGCGGATCCCGGCCTCACGGTGAGCGTCGTCTGCCAATGCACCAGGTCGTTGGCGCGCGCGTCGGCCGGAAAGGGGCGGCCGTCCCTGGGAGTGAGATACTCCAGGAGCTCCACCCCCGGCCCGGCGGGCGCACGGAGACCGGTGATGCGGAGGCTCGCGCCCTCGACGTTGTTGAGGTGCTCCTGCTCGGTGCCGGAGTTCCGGCTCTCGCCCGCCACCCGGAATCCGAGCAGGTCCCGGTAGAACCGGAGGCTCCGCTCGGTGTCGCCCACCACGATCGCGGTGTGGTCAATGCCGAGGAAGAGCCGGCTCGAGGGCTCCTGCCACCGGGGGTCGCCCTTCCCGCGGGGAAACCAGATCAGCTCCAGATGGTGCCCGTCCGGGTCGCGGAAGTAGAACGCGCGGATTCCGCCGGCGTTGGGATTCCACGCCGGCAGGAGCTGGGGCCCGGTCGAGGCGAAGCGCACCTTCGCGGCGCGGAGCGCGCGATACGCCTCGTCCATGTCGCGCACCACGATGGCCGCGTGCTGGAACCAGCGATCATTGCTCCGGGTGTCCGCCGGATAGGGCCGCCCCTCGGGCGCCAGGTACTGGGTCAGCTCGATCTCCTCCCTCCCGAGCCGCAACCTCGCGACGCGCATGCGGACGCCGAAGACGCCGCTGAGCCGCTCGTAATCGGCTCCGGCCACCTCGACGTCCGACTCCGGCTCGAAGTGCAGCACGTCGGTGTAGAACTCGACCGAGCGGTCCAGGTCGCTCACCGTCATGCCGATCGGACCTACGGCCAGGACCGCGGGCGCCCGCTCCGGGGGCGCCTGCCCCGCCGCCACAGGCGCGGCGAGCAGGACGGCCGCAGCGAGGACGGCCCCCGCCCGGACGACGACCCGCCGCGCGCTCACTGGAGCCGCTCCAGCAGGTGGTCACCCACGCGGAGCGCGTTCGCCATGATGGTGAGCGCCGGATTCACCGCCCCGCTCGAGCAGAAGAAGCTCCCGTCCACCACGTACAGGTTGTCCACCTCGTGCGCCCGACAGTTTCCGTCGAGCGCGGAGGTCTTCGGATCGGCGCCGAACCGGATGGTGCCGTTCTGGTGCGCCACCCCCGCCAGCGGAATCCGCTGCCCGACGAAGAGGTTCCGCGAGAACAGCCCGACGTGGCATGCATGCCCGTGCACCCCGCACTTCGCGGTCTGCTGCAGGAGCTGCTCGAGCTTTCTGGTCAGCCGCCGGTGACCCTCTTCGTTGTTCGGCCGGTAGGAGAGCACGATGTTCCCGTCCCGGTCCAGGGTGACGCGATTCTCCGGGTCCGGCAGGTCCTCGGAGGTAAGCCAGAAGTCGAGCGAGTGGCTCGCCATCAGGTCGAGCGTGAACCCCGGCGCGATGGCCGGCGCGCCCGCGGACAGCGTCACGCCGTCGAGCTTCCCGACGAAGGAGATGTGCCCCATCGGATGGGGCCACTCCGGGGAGCCGAAGTAGAAGTCGTTCACCCCGAGGGTCTTCTGGAAGACGGTCGGGTTGGGGCACTTCGAGACCGCCATCAGGATCGAATTGGTGTGGCCCATGTAGTGGCGGCCCACCACCCCGGACCCGTTGGCCAGCCCGTCGGGATGCCGATCGCTCGCGGAGCGGAGCAGGAGCGCCGCGGAGTTGATCGCCCCGGCCGACACCACGACGACGTCGCCATGGTACGTCTCCGGGGTGCCCTCCCGCACGACGTGGACCGCCGTCACCCGCCGCCCCGACGGGTCGGTCTCCAGGCGGGTCACCCGGGCGCCGGTGATGAGGCTCGCGTTCGGATGCCGCTCGAGCGCCGGGTCCACGCAGAGCGTCTGCGCGTCCGACTTGGCGCCCACGAGGCAGGGAAACCCGTCGCAGGTGTTGCAGCGGATGCAGGGGCTCCGGACCGGATCGCGCTCATCCAGCCGGATGCCGAGGGGGACGTGGAAGGGCTTGAGTCCGAGAGCGGCGAGATCCTCGTGGAGCGCCTGGATCCGGGGCTCGTGGCTCACCGCGGGGTGCGGATACGGCGCGGCCGCGGCCGGCTCGGTCGGGTCCTCCCCACGCGCGCCGTGCACCTGATAAAGCCGCTCGGCCCGGGTGTAATACGGCTCCAGATCGTCGTAGGAAATCGGCCACGCGGGCGAGATGCCCCCGTGATGCCGGAGCTCGCCGAAGTCCTCGCGGCGCAGCCGGAACAGCGCCGCGCCGTAGAACTTGGTATTGCCGCCCACGTAATAGTTGGTGTGCGGGTGGAGCGGCTTCCCGTCGCGGTCGAACCAGCTCTCCCTGGTGTTGTACTTGCCTTCCACGTTCACGGCGCGCGAATTCCAGTTGTCCTTCTCGCGGGGCACGTAGCCGCCCCTCTCGAGCAGGAGGATCCGCTTTCCGGACGGCGCGAGGCGGTGGAACAGGGTCCCGCCCCCCGCGCCGGAGCCGATGATGATGACGTCGTAGTGGCCGATCGAGCTCATTGCGGACTCCCCGGTTCGGTTGGACCCCCTTGCAACGCGTCTGGCGGCGACCGGGTTCCCACGCGCCACCGCCTTGCGCCGGGCCGAGCACGGAGCTCTGCGGGTCGCTCGGACCGCCCGGCTTCGGTGTCGGGCGCCCCGGGCGCTTGGACCCCCTCGCGCCGTGGTGGGAGGTACTTTAGCCGCTCGAGGCGGGCGACGTTGCCGCGCGATGCTCGCAGAAGAGGCAGCGGTAGCGCGGGTCGTGATCGTACTTGGCGCAACCCGGCGCGACTCCCGCGCTCCACCGCCGCCGCGCCTCCGCGGCGAGCAGCATCCCGAGCGGCGGGGCCACGAGGTAGACCCAGAGGGCGTCCCAGCACATCGCCGGAATCGCCGAGCCGAGGCTGCGGGCCGGATTCATGCTCATTCCCGAGACCGGCGTCTCGAGGGTGATGCAGGCCGCGACCAGGAGCCCCGCCGCGAGCCCGGTGAACCGCGCCGCGCGGGGGCTCGCCGAGACGGTGAGGACCACGAGCATCAGCAGGAACGAGATCCCGAGCTCGGCCGCGAACGCCCAGCCGGCGCCCCAGGGGCCGGGCAGCGTCACGACATAATCGACCGAGGGATCCGCGATCCAGCTGCGGAGCGGGCGGGCGGCCAGGAGCACGCCCAGCAGCCCGCCGGCGAACTGGGCCGCGACGTAGCCGGCCGCGTCGCAGCCGGGCATCCGGCCCAGGCGGAGGAAGGCCAGCGTGACGGCCGGATTCGCGTGCGCCCCCGAGCGGCGGCCCCAGGGCGAGTAGGCGTTCAGGACCGCGGTGAGACCCATGGCCGCGCCCATGAGCAGCCGCCGCGCCAGCGGATCGGGCAGCGCCGCGAGAACAGGCGAGGAGGGATGAAAGAGCAGCACGCCGAAGCCGCACGCCGAGACCATGAACAGCCCCAGCGCCCAGGCCTCGAGCCCGTATTCGAGCCAGTTGGCCTGCGCACTCCGCCCGCCGCCCGGAATGACGACGCGGGTCTTGTGCGTCCCGGGCGCCGTCGTCACGCCCGCACCTTCTCGCCCCCACGCGCCGGAGCCGCGGCCGGCTCCGGTACGCCGAAGCGCGGCAGCCTGGGCGCAGAGCCGGTCTCCGCGGCCTCGATCGCGTCCGCCGCGTCGAGCCGGCTGGTGATGCGCAGGAGCTCGCCCACCGACCAGGCCTGGAACGGACAGCCGCGCGGGGTGTGGGGCGGCTCCGCGTCGGCGATCTCGGAGACGTGGCCCAGCCCCGCTTCCTCGAGATGACGGAGCAACGGCTCGACGCAGGTGCGCCGCACCTCCGCCCTCACCACCGCGGTATCCCCCTGCACCCTGAGCCACGCTTCGGCGAAGGCGCCGATGAGCCACGGCCACACGGTGCCCTGGTGGTAGGCGCCGTCCCGCTCGCGCGGGCCACCTTCGTAGCGCGGCGAATAGCCCGGCTCGCCGGGGGCCAGAGTCCGGAGACCGAGCGGCGTGAGCAGCGCGCCGCGCACCGCCTCGAAGACCCGCTCGGCGCGATCGCCCTCGAGGAGCGGGAACGGGAGTCCGCCCACCGCGAAGATCTGGTTCGGCCGGAGCGACGGATCCACCCGGCCGCTCACCCCGTCGGCGTCCACCACGTCGTAGAGGCAGCCCCGCTCGGCGTTCCAGAACCTGGCCCCGAAGGAGCCGAGCCCGCGCTCGAAGAGCGGCGCCCAGCGCGGGTCCAGGCTCCCACCGATGCGGAGGGCGTTGAGCCAGAGCGCCTGGACCTCCACCGGCTTGCCGATCCGCGGGGTCACCACCCAGTCACCCACCTTCGCGTCCATCCAGGTGAGCTGGACGCCGGGCACCCCGCACCGAAGGAGGCCGTCCTCGTCCATCGCGATGCCGTAGCGGGTGCCGTCGGCGTAGCCGGTGAGAATGCGCTGGATCGCGCTCTCGAGCGCAAGGCGGTCGGGCCGGCTCATCCGGTGCCCCGCGCGCTCCGCGGCGCGCAGATACTCCGAGGCCGCGATCACGTACCAGAGCGAGGCGTCCACCGAGTTGAATTCGGGGGCGTCGCCCTGGTCCACGAAGCGGTTGGGGAGCATCCCCAGCGAGACGGTGTCGGCCCAGGCGAGCAGGATCTGGCGCGCCTCGTCGACCCGGCCGGTGGCGAGACAGAGGCCGCGGAGCGCGATGAAGGTGTCGCGGCCCCAGTCGGTGAACCAGGGATACCCCGCGATGATGGTCTTCCCTGCCCCGCGGCTGACCAGGTAGCCGTCGGCGGCGCGGTGGAGCGGCGAGGCGAATCGGGCCCGCCGGCCGCGCTCCAGCCGCTCCACGGCCCGCCAGGCGTCGAGCGGGCGCACCGCGAGCACTTCTTCCACGCCCTCGAGTCCCTCCGCGCCGAGGAGCCACACCGCGGGCGAGCAGGAGAGGTCGAAGCCGATGAGCCCCGGGGAGAGCAGGTCCTCGGTAAACTCGAAGCCCCGGGCCCGCTCCAGGTCGAGCTGGAAGTTCCGGTACCAGACCGGCGCGTGAACGTAACTTCCGTTTGAGAGCGAGAGCACGGCGGGGAGCGACGGGTAGGTCTGCCAGCGGACCCGCTCCGGCGCGACATCGGCCTCGGTGGAGAGCGCGGCGTTCCTGGAGTGGAGCGCGTGCAGGTCGCGGCCCGACAGGAACGGGCGGACCACGAGCCGGAGGCCCGGCGCGGCCTGCTCGGCCCGCCAGCGGAGCGCCACCGCCGCCACGCCCCGGGGAACGACCAGCTCGCCGGTCACTTCCGTACCGTCGGCGAGCCGCCAGGTCCAGCTCGGCCACGGCTCGCCCGAGAACCGCACCAGCGGCGCGGCCTTGGTGGTGACGTCGGGGGTGTAGCGTTGGGCCGTGAGGAACTCGCGTCGAGGCTCGCCTCGGGCCCCGCGCAGGCCGGGCCGCTCGATCCAGGCGTCGAAGCCGTTCACCAGCACTACCCGCGAGGTAGGCGGCGTCAGCGCGACGTTGAGCAGGGCATGGTAGCGGCGGGCGCGTGGCCCGGCCACGGTGCCGGAGGCGAAGCCGCCGAGGCCGTCGGCCTCGAGCCACTCGGTTGGGGCGGGGATCATCGAATCACCTCCGGCAATGAGACACATGACCCGGCCTGCGACCTGCGGTGGCGCCGCCGCGCTTCCGGCGCCACGCGGCTCTCAGAGGATCGCGAGGAGGCTCGCGATCCGCTCCCGGAGGCCGGGCGGCGCCCGCACCGCCCGGAGTCTCCTCCGCACCCCGTCGAGCAGGGCGCGCTCGAAGCGATGCTCCCGCGCGCAGCGGACGCACCACTCGAGGTGCTCCTCCAGGGCCGCCGCTTCCGGGCCCGGGAGATCGCCGTCGAGACAGCGATCCAGCTGCCGGAGGAACTGCTCGCATGTGGCGCGCTCGGTGGAAGGCATCTGCGAGAGGAACGCCGCTGGCGGGCGGCGGGTTCCCCCGCCGTGGCGTCGCGTTGTGTTACCTCGCGGCAATCCCTAGATTCGCGGCCCATGCTCGAGATCCATCATCGCGAGACCGGCGCGGTGCTGCTCGCCTGGCCCGAGGCCGCGCTCGCCGGGGCGCGGCTCGCGGGACGCAACCTGCTCTTCGCGGACCTCCGGGGGGCGGATCTCACCGCCGCCGATCTCCGCGGCGCGGACCTCTGCTCCGCCGACCTCACCGGGGCCACCCTCGCCGGCGCCCGGCTGGTGGGGGCCGATCTCACCGGCGCCGTGCTCCGCGGCGTCCGCGCGCCCGAGGCGCGATTCACCGATGCCAAGCTGGTCGGCGCGGATTTGACCGAGTCGGTGTTCGACGGGAGTGACTTCACGCGGGTGACGTTCAAGCTCGCCTACCAGAGCGAGGGGAAAGGCCCGAGCTTCCGGAACGCCGGGCTCTCCCGGACTTACCTGGCGCACGCACTCCTCCGCGGGGCGAACCTGAGCGGCGCCGACTGCACCGAGTCGTGCCTGAATGGTAGCAATCTGGGCAACGCGTGTCTAACCGGCGCGTCGCTCCGCGCGGCCTCGCTCCGGATGACCCGGCTCGCCGGCGCCGACCTGCGCCAGGCGGACCTGACCCAGGCCCTCTTCCACGAGACCGATCTCACCGGCGCCGATCTCGCCCTCGCCATCATGGGCGGCACCGTGCTGGCCCGCAGCCCGACCCTGGCCGCGGCACGTGGCCTCGCCGAGGTCCGCCACGCGGCCGATTCATGTGTGGACCTTTCCACCCTCGCCGCGCTCTGCCGCCGCGGGGCGGCGGACTTCCTCGAGGGGATCGGAGTGACAGCCGGGGAGCTCGACCTGGTGCGGCGGCTCGACCCTCAGCCGCCCGCCTCGAAGCCCGGATAGAGCGTCATCCCGCCGTCCACGAAGAGCGTGGTGCCGGTGATGTAGTCCGCCTCGTCCGAGGCGAGGAACACCGCCGCGCGGGCCACGTCCTCGGTCTCCCCGATCCGCTTGGCCGGAATCAGCTTGAGCAGCGCGGCGTAGGCCTCGGGCGTCTCCCAGGCGTCGCGGTTGATCGGGGTGCGGATGGCGCCGGGCGCGATGCTGTTCACCCGGACCTTGATGGGCGCCACCTCCTGCGCGATGCTCTTCATCATCAGCATGACCCCGCCCTTCGACGCGGCGTAGTTCACGTGCCCGGCCCAGGGGATCACCTCGTGCACCGAGCTCATGCAGATGATCTTGCCGAGCGCGCGGGAGACCTCGGGCCGGGGCCCGCGGCGGACGAACTCGCGTACCGCCTCGCGGATGCAGAGGAACTGGCCGGTGAGGTTGACGCCGAGGACCTGATTCCACTGGGCCAGGGTCATCTCGGTGAGCGGCGCGTCGCGCTGGATGCCGGCGTTGGCCACCATGATGTCGAGGGTGCCCATCTTCTCCCGGATCCGCTGGAACATCGCGGCGATCTCGTCCTCCTTCGAGACGTCGCACTGGTGGCAGAACGCCATGCCGCCGTGGGCCTCGATCGCCCGCACCTCCATCTCGGCCCGGTCCATCTCGGCCTCGACCGGGTAATTGACGCAGACGTCGGCGCCGGCCTCGGCGAGCGCCATGGCCACCGCCTTCCCGATTCCCGAGCTCGCCCCCGTCACCAGCGCCTTCTGCCCCATCAGCACCTTCGGCACGGGGCGGTGGTCCGACCCCTTGGCCAACGGCATCTGCATCGTCGCGGTCACGCAGCTGCTCCTTTCTTCGCCCGTCGAATGGTGGTCGCCCTCGCGGCCGGTGCGGCCTCCGCGGCGGCCGGCTCATCCGGCACCCGCGGCATCAAGAGCTTGGCGATGAGCCCGGTCCACCCGGTCTGGTGCGAGGCGCCGACGCCCCGGCCGCTATCGCCGTGGAAGTACTCGTGGAACAGGAGGTAGTCGCGGAAGTGCGGGTCGGTCTCGAGCTTCGGGTGAGAGCCCAGGACCGGCCGCCGCCCGTCGGCGCCGGCCAGGAAGAGCCGGGAAAGCCGGCGGGTGAGCTCGTCGGCGACCTGCGCGAGGGTGAGCATCCGCCCCGAGCCGGTCGGGCACTCGACCGCCAGCATGTCGTCGAAATAATGGTGGAAGCGCTGCAGCGACTCGATCAGGAGATAGTTGACCGGCATCCAGATCGGGCCGCGCCAGTTGGAGTTGCCGCCGAAGAGCCCGGAGTCGCTCTCGCCCGGCTGGTAGCGGACGGTGAGCTCGTGGTCGCCGACCTGGAACCGGTACGGCCGGGCTTGATGGACCCGTGAGAGCGCCCGCACGCCGAAGTCGGAGAGGAACTCGGTCTCGTCCAGCATCCGTTGGAGGATCCGGACCAGGCGCTCGCCGGGCACCAGCGACAGCAGCCGCCGGTCCCCCATTCCGGGGAGGTGCCACTTGGCACACAGCGCGGCGAGGTCGGGCCGATAGTTGAGGAACCAGCGGAGCCGCGCGGCGAACTCCGGAACCTTGTCCAGCGTAGCGGGGTCGATCACCTCGACCGCGAAGAGCGGGATCAACCCTACCATGGAGCGGACCTTGAGCGGGATGACCTGGTCGTCCCCGGTGTTGAGGACGTCGTAGAAGAAGCCGTCCTCCTCGTCCCAGAGGCCCATGCCGCTCTCCGCCCCGCCGCGATTCGCCATCGCCTCGGCGATGTGAAGGAAGTGCTCGAAGAACTTGGTGGCGATGTCCTCGTACACCGGGTTGTGCATCGCGAGCTCCAGGGCGATGCGCATGAGGTTGAGGCAGTACATCGCCATCCAGGCGGTGCCGTCGGACTGGTTGATGAACCCGCCGGTCGGGAGCGGCGCGCTCCGGTCGAAGACCCCGATGTTGTCGAGGCCGAGGAAGCCGCCCTGGAAGATGTTCCGGCCCTGGGCATCCTTCCGGTTCACCCACCAGGTGAAGTTGAGCATCAGCTTGTGGAACACCCGCTCCAGGAAGGCGACGTCCCCGGCGCCGCCGCGGCGCTTCCGCTCGATCTGATACACCCGCCACGCCGCCCACGCGTGCACCGGCGGGTTCACGTCGCCGAACGCCCACTCGTAGGCCGGGAGCTGGCCGTTCGGGTGCATGTACCATTCGCGGGTAAGCAGCACCAGCTGCTGCTTGGCGAACTCGGAATCGATGAGGGCCAAGGACACGCAATGGAACGCCAGGTCCCACGCGGCGTACCAGGGGTACTCCCACGTGTCCGGCATCGAGATGATGTCGGCGTTGTTGAGGTGGGTCCACTCGTGGTTGCGGCCCCGCTTCCGCTTCGCCGGCGGCGGCGGCTGGCCCGGGTCACCCTCGAGCCACTGTGACACGTCGTAGTGGAAGAACTGCTTGCTCCAGACCATGCCGGCGAACGCCTGCCGCTGCACCAGCCGCGCGTCCGGATCGGCGATCCCCTGCTGCAGCTCGGCATAGAACTCGTCGGCCTCGGCGCGCCGCGCTTCCACGACCGCATCGAAGCCGTCGAACGGCGCGGCGTGGGCGCCGCCGATCAGCCGGAGCCGGAACACCGCCGAGCCGCCCGCCGGAATCCCGGTACGGTACCATGCGGCCGCCTTGGTGCCCTGACCCGCGGCATTCACCGCGGCTTCGTCGCCGCGGACGACGCGCTCGTGGAAGGCGTCCTTCCAGAAGCCCGCGCCAGCGGCGCTGCCGAAGACCCGGCGGGCGTTGGTGTCGTTTTCGGTGAAGAGCAGCTCGGCGGGCCCCTCCGCGTACAGCGCGTGGCGCCCGAGCGTCGGGTGCGCGATCGCGATCGAGCCCGGCCCCGATTGCCGGAGCACCGGCCGCCCCCCCCTCCCCCACGACCACACATTCCGGAACCAGAGGTTCGGAATGACGTGAATCTGTGCCATCTGCGGGCCACGATTGTGCACGGTCACCCGCATCAGGATGTCGTCCGTCCCCGCCTTGGCGTACTCGACGAACACGTCGAAGTAGCGATCCTCGTCGAACACCCCGGTGTCGAGCAGCTCGAACTCCGGCTGGGTGGGCCCGCGGCGCCGGTTCTCCTCGACCAGCCGGGCGTACGGAAATTCCGCCTGCGGGTACTTGTAGAGCATCCGCAGATAGGAATGGGTCGGGGTGGCGTCGAGAAAGTAGTAGAGCTCCTTCACGTCCTCGCCGTGGTTCCCCTCCGAGTTGGTGAGGCCGAAGAAACGCTCCTTGAGGATGGGGTCCCGTCCGTTCCACAGTGCGAGAGAAAGGCAGAGGTGCTGATGGGCGTCGGAGAACCCGGCGATGCCGTCCTCGCCCCAGCGGTAAGCCCGGCTTCGGGCGTGGTCGTGGGGGAAACTGTCCCAGGCGGTGCCGCCGGGGCTGTAGTCCTCGCGGACCGTGCCCCACTGGCGCTCGCTCAGGTAGGGACCCCAGCGCTTCCAGGCCCGGGCCTGCCGCCGGTCTTCCTCGAGGCGCTGGCCTTCCGCGGTCGTCGCCGTCACCCCGCCTCCATCGCTGATGGTCTGTGGCGTCGAGAACGCCGGCCGGCCGGCGCGGGTTCCCCGACAAAAGAACTGCCTCCGCTCCGGATTCCCGGAGGGGAGCCGTCCACGCTCCCGCCCCGTTCCCCTCCAACCCCCCCGTCCCCCCGCAGGTCAGGGCGGCGCTTCCGCCTGGGCCCGGAGGATGGCGGCGTGGACCTTGTCCAGCAGCCCCGCTGGCATCGCGATCCGCCGGAGCTTGTCCTTCACGTCCTCCAGCACCCTCTGCTCGAAGCGGTGCTCCGCGGCGCACGCGGCGCAGGTGGCAATGTGCTCCCGCACCAGGCGCATCTCCTCGGTCGAGAGCTCGCGGTCGAGGTAGTCGTCCAGGCGCCGGAAGACCTCTTCGCAGGTGAAACGATCCAGGTCAGCCATTCTCGACCCCTCCCCTCTCCGGCCCCGCGGCCATCCGGGCGATGATTCCCCGCTCCTCGGCGATCGTCCAGAGCGCCTTCTGGAGGAGCCGCCGCCCGCGGTGGAGGCGGGACCGGACCGTGCCGACGGGGACGGAGAGGATGTCGGCGATTTCCTGATACTGGTAATCCTGCATGAAGTACAGCGTCGCCACCACGCGGTATTCCTCGGGGAGCGAATCGATCGCCCGGGCGACCGCGTCCTGGTCGAGCTGGTCCATCAAGGCGGTGGCCGGATCTTCGCTCCGGCTGTGCAGCCCGGCGGCCTGGGTCTGGCAGTACAGGTAGAGCTCCGGAGTATCGTCCAGGTCCACCTGGGTCCCTTCCCGCTTGCGTTTGCGGTACTTGCTGTAGAAGGCGTTGGTGAGAATCCGGAAGAACCACGCCTTGAAGTTGGTGCCCGGCTCGAAGGAGCCGAAGCCGCGATAGGCGTGGTAGGCGGCCTCCTGCACCAGGTCTTCGGCGTCGGCGGCATTCCGGGTGAGCCGGAGCGCGGTGCCGTAGGCGGCGTCGAGGAGGGGGGTCAGCAGACCCTCGAAGGACGCTGCCGATCCCGCCCGGCCGGCTGTCCCGGTCGCCGACTCGCCGCTCACCATTGCCAATCCATTGTCCACCCCTCCGGCCGGATGAATGATCCGCGCCCCCCTCGATGCTGGCAAGCACGGAATGGTGAACGCGGCCCTCCCCGTCCGGGTTCCCGACGGCCCCCAGCTGGCCCCGCGAGTCGGGGGCGCCTCGCGCTTTCCCGGGGACGGAGTAGATTTCCCGGTTCAGCCACCCATAGTCGGCATTCCGCCAGTCGAGGGGTCGCGGGCCCGGTGACCGTTTGCCGCCGGGTTCTGCGCAATGACAGGAGTCGGGACTCCCCGGCCCGGCCGGTACGGGCCCTCCCTGCGAAAGGAAGGCATCATGCGCGGCAAGATCCTGCAGTACAACGGCAACGACGGCACCGGCATCGTCGTCGCCGACGGGCAACAGCACAAGTTCGGCATCGCCACCTGGAAGAGCGAGACCCCGCCCGCCGTCGGCAAGACCGTCGAGATCGTGGTGGCCGGCGACGCCGTGGTGTCGGTGATGCTGGTGGGTGAGGACGTCCTGCTCCGGGAGAAGACCGCCGAGCTCACGGGCAAGCTCGGCCACCTGGTGGGTGAGATGGGGAGCGGGCTGGCCAAGGCAGGCGGGTCCGGCGCCGGCGGGGCCGTGGTCGGCAAGTACGGGAAGCCCGTGCTGGTGGCGTACGGGGTTTTCCTGCTCAGCACCCTTGCCTTCCACTTCATCTCGATGCAGATGCTTGGCATGAAGCAGGGCGCGTCGCTCTTCGACCTCTCCACCCCGTTGAGCCAGGCGGGCGGGGGC
>DASYRI010000212.1:0-4269 GCA_036004545.1 Gemmatimonadales bacterium | reverse complement strand
GTGCCCCAGCGGCGGAACCAGTGCCAGTTGTAGTGGATGACGTTGTCGCGATAGGGGGTGCGCGGGGCCGGTCCCTGCCAGAGCTCGTAATCGAGGCCCGCGCGCACCGGCGCCGGCTTGCCGCGCCCGATGCTGCCGCGGGTGTTGGCGTACCACGCGGTGGCGAAGTAAGGCCGGCCGATCAGCCCCTCGTTGACCGCCTGGACGAGCTCGGCGAAGCGCGGGCCCGATCGCCGCTGGGTGCCCATCTGGACCAGGCGCCCGTACTTCTTCGACGCCTCGACCAGCAGCTCGCCCTCCCTGGGATTGTGGCCGCAGGGCTTCTCGAGGTACACGTGCTTGCCGGCCTTGAGCGCCAGGATCGCCGCGGGCGCGTGCCAGTGATCGGGAGCCGCGATGACCAGCGCATCCACGCTCTTGTCGTCCAGGGCGCGGCGGAAGTCGGCGATGCCCCGCGGCGGCTGCGGCCGGCCCGCCCCGACCTCGGCGACGGCCCTGGCCAGCACCGCCGCGTCCACGTCGCACACGTAGGCGACCTCGGCGTCCGGAAGTCCGGCGAAGCTGCGGCCCAGGACCGTCCCGCGACCGTTCACGCCCATCACCGCGACGACCACCTTCTCGTTCGGCGACTGCTGGGCGACCAGCGGCGACAGGCGGCTTCCCACCATGAGCCCGAGACTCGTGGCCGAGGCGGTCTTCAGAAAATCGCGCCGATCGGAGGATGAGGACGATGTCATGGGCCCTCCCGAACCTTGAGGCTGCGGTACCAGACCTCGTCGCCGTGGTCCTGCAGCACGATGTGGCCCCGCCGCCGGTCGGCGAACCCGGCGATGCTCCGGTACTTGCTCCGCGCCAGGAGCGAATCCATCCGCGGGGTGCCGAGCTCGAACTCGACGACCCTGGCGCCGTTGAGCCAGTGCTCGCCGTGCTTCCCCCGGAAGACGATCCGGGACGCGTTCCACTCCCCCACCGGGCGCAGCCGCTTCCCGGCGGCCGGCGCGATGAGGTCGTACAGCGCGGCGGCGCGGTGGGTGACGAGCTGATTGTCGTCGCTCAGGCTGTCGTCGAGGATCTGGTACTCGAAGCCCAGCGCGGCGTGGTTGGCGGCGTTGGCGAGCGAGAAGGCTTCGGAGACGTTGTACTTGACCCCGCTGTTGGCGCCCGGCGTCACCTTCCACTCGAACGCCAGCTCGAAGTCGGCGAACGAATCCACCGTCATGAGGTCGCCACCGGTGAGCGGCTGGCCGTCCGGGAGTTTGGGCACGCTGCCGCTCGGGATCTTCCGGATGGCCCCTCCTGCGCCCCCGCCGTTCGCGATGGCCCAGTGCGCGGTGGGGACGCTGTCGTAGCCCAGGCCGCGCCACCCGCGGAACGAGCGGCCGTCGAAGAGCAGGCGCCAGCCGGCGGTGCGCTCCAGGGCGGTGAGCTGATTCGGGGGCGCCTGGTGGATGCGCGGCGGATGGAAGGCGGACCCGGCGACCACGGCTGCGCCGAGGATGAGCCACAGCCCGCGTGGCCGCCCCGCGCGGTGCGGAACGGACGGGGAGGGTGACTCACCGATCATGCGGGGCTCCGATCCTGGCGGCGGGCGCGGTCTCGACCTGAGACAATAACCCCCCCGCGGCGGGCGTCAACCGGACGGCGGCTCGCCGCCGCCGGCGCCGCCGCCCGCAGGTCACTGCACGATGATGCTCCCTCGCATGGCGCCGGTGGTCGCGGTCGCGTGAATCGAGCAAAAGTACTGACAGGTCACGGCCGCCGACGGGCTGAACGTCACCCCCGCCGACGTGCCGCTGGCGCCGACGGTGTTGTTCCAGGCGGGACAGCCGGCCGGATTGGACGGATTGGACGTCGTGGTGTGGGTGATGCCGTCGCCGTTCTTCCACGTCACCGTGGTGCCCCGAGCGATGGTCAGGGAGGCGGGATTGAACGACGTGTTCAAGTTCACCATGCAGACCTGGGTGGCGGTGGGCGAGCAACCGCCTCCCGAGCCCGGTCCGTAGGTGCTGCTGCTGCTGCAGGCGGCCGCGAGGAGCAGTCCCCCAAGAGTAAGTCCTACCGGTATCCGCATCAGAATCTCTCCAATCGGCTCACGCCGCTGTGAAGCTGCCCCCATGGGCAGCGGTGGAACGGGGCCTGGGACCCGGTCACCGGGGCGCCGTGCCGCAATACCCGCCCCGGCCGGGACAATGTCTTACAACTGAGATAGACGTGGATGGGAGAACCGGGCGCACAGGCGCGGGTCCGGCGGAGGCGAACGTCAGCCGGCCTCCCCGAACACGATCCCCCGCTTCTCCCGGCCGAGCCACGCCACCAGCGCCGCCAGCGTGAACACCGTCACCGCGGTGAGCGACATCGCCACGGCGTAGCTCACCCGCCGGGCGAAGACCGCCTCGATCACCGCGACCGTCCCCGCCATCGCCACCCCGCACTGGTAGGCGAAGCCCGGGAGGAAGCCGCGCACGGCATCCGGGGCGAGCTCGGTGATGTGCGCCGGGATCACCCCCCACGCCCCCTGCACCATGAACTGCATGAGGAACGCCCCGGCCACCAGCAGCGGCAGCGAGGGCGCGAAGGCCCAGAGCGGAATGACGAGGATCGCGCCGAGCAGCGCGCCGACCATGGCGCGCCGCCGGCCGAACCGGTCCGACAGGTGCCCCACCACGAGCCCGCCGATGATCGCGCCGACCATCGAGAACGCGGTGAGCGCGGCGCGCCGGTCCGGCGTGAAGCCCCAGTCCCGCTGCAGGAACGTGGGGTACATGTCCTGGGTGCCGTGGGAGACGAAGTTCATCATCGTCATGAGCACGGTGAGATAGACGAAGAGCGGCCAGTGAGAGGCGATCGCCCGGCCCAGCGAGGCCCAGTCCCGGTGCCGGGTCTTGAGCCAGACCTCGGATTCGCTCACCTGCCAGCGGACGTAGATGGCGAGGAGCGCGGGAAGGCCGCCGATGAAGAAGAGCGGCCGCCAGCCCCAGCGCGGAAAGACCAGGAAGTACACGATGGCGGCGAGCAGGTATCCGCAGGCGTACCCCTCCTGGAGGAATCCTGAGAAGAGGCCTCGGCGGCGGTGCGGCGCTTTCTCCATCGCGAGCGAGGCGCCCACCCCCCACTCGCCGCCCATGCCGATGCCGAACAGCGCGCGGAAGACGAGGAACACGGTGTAGGTCGGCGCGAGCCCCGAGAGCACTTCCATGAGCGAGAAGAAGACCAGGCTCAGCATGAGGGGGAGCCGCCGGCCGTAGCGGTCCGCCATGAGGCCGAAGATGAACGCGCCCACCGGGCGGAAGGCGAGCGTGGTGCTCAACGTGGCCGCCATCTTCGCGTCGCTGACGCCGAACTCCTTCCCGATGGCCGTGAGCGTGAAGACGACCAGGAAGAAATCGAAGGCGTCGAGCGTCCAGCCGAGGAAGCTCGCGAGCACGGCGGCGTTGGGCGAGCTGCGCCGGGTGGGCTCGGGCATTGAAGGGGTCAGGGGTCAGGGGTTGGGGATCAGGGACGCGAGAAGCTAACACCGGAACCCGCAGGCGCCTATGTTCCTGACGCAAAGACGCAAAGACGCAAAGACGCAAAGATGCATAGACGCAAAGACGGAGGGCGGATTCCGCCCACTGCCCACTGCTCACTGCCCACAGCTCACCACTGACCGCGTTGAGGCATCGTCCCATGCCCCGCCTCCCTCTCCTCCGCTCGCTCCTGGCCCTGGCCGCCCTCGCCGCCTGCCGCCCCGCCGGCGCTCCCTCGGGTGCGGTGCCGGTGCCGCCCGAGGCGCTCGCCGCGGTGGACACCGCGACCCTGATGGCCCACATCCGGGTGCTCGCCGCCGACTCGCTCATGGGCCGGGGCCCCGGCACCGCCGGCGAGGAGAAAACCGTCGCTTACCTCGAGGGCCGGTTCCGGGCCATGGGCCTCAGGCCCGGCAACACCGACGGGAGCTACATCCAGAAGGTGCCGCTGGTCGGCATTACGCCCCAGGGCGCGCCGAGCCTGGTCCTCTCGAAGGGCGGGAAGAAGCTCGCGCTCAAGTGGCGCGACGACGTGGTCGCCTGGACCAAACACGTGGCCGGCGACGCGAAGCTCGACCGCTCCGAGCTGGTCTTCGTGGGCTACGGCATCGAGGCGCCGGAATTCGGGTGGAACGATTACAAGGGCGTGGACGTCGCCGGGAAGACGCTGGTGATGCTGGTCAACGACCCGCCCCTGGCCGACAGCACCCAGTTCGGCGGCCGCGCCATGACCTATTACGGGCGATGGACATACAAATACGAG
>DASYRI010000211.1:0-47077 GCA_036004545.1 Gemmatimonadales bacterium | reverse complement strand
CGGCCTCGGCGCGGGGCCGGCTCGCCGCGTGGCTGCGCCGGGTGGAGAGCCGGTACTACGCCGAGATCAGGGAGCCGGACCTGGTCCTCGCGCTCACGGTGGATCCCGAGACCGCCGTCCTGCGCAAGGTGGACGAGCCGGCGGGTTACGTGCGCGAGCGGGCGAGACTCCTCTGGAATACCGACTGGTCGCCGAGCGGTGCGGTCGTGGTGGATGCGGCGCGGCCACACGCCGACGTGCTGGCGGAGCTCCGTACCCGCATCTGGGAGGCGATCTGACATGAACACCTCCGACGCCGGCGCGGGCGCGCGCCCCTGGCTGGTGGAGCTGGTCGGACCGGCCGGCGCGGGCAAGAGCACGATCTCCGACGCGATCCCGCTGGCTGATCCCACCGCGAGGGATCTCAGCCTGTGGGGGCTGCCAAGACGGTTCCTGCTGCTGAGCGCCCTTGCCCTGCTCCCGACCCTCCGCGCGGCCGCGCTGAGCCGCCACCGGCTCACCTGGGAGGAGATCGCCAACATGATCCGCCTCGGCGCACTGCTGCGCACCGTGCGGGACGCGATGCGCCGAGGGTACAAGCTGATCCTGATTGACGAGGGTCCGATCTTCGCGCTCAGCTGGTTCGAGGTGAACGGCACCCGAAACGGCGAGCGCTGGTGGGCCCGCTGGCGCGACCGGGTGGTGTCCGAATGGGGAGCCTTGCTCGACGGCATCGTCCGGGTGGACGCCTCCGACCCGGTGCTCGCCCGGCGGATTCGGACCCGTCCCAAGCCCCACCCGGTGAAGTTCCTCGCCGAACGGGGCGTTCTCCAGTTCGAGGCGAGCTTCCGCCAGGCCTTCGATCGGGTGGTCCCGGATTTCGTCGCCGCCCGCGCCCTGCCGATTCGCACCCTCCGAACCGATGGATCGCAGGTGGATCATTCCATCCGGCAGCTCCGGCGGACCATCGAGGAGATGCAGCGTGGCAATTGAAATCCTTGCGCCCCCACCGCCGCCCCCGCAGGCGACGCCGGACGCAGCGGTCCCGGCCAAGCGAGCCGGAACCCTGACCCGGCGGGCGTCCCTCAACGCGGCGGCCTCGCTGCTCGACTACGCCGCCAAGGCCGGAGTCGGCCTGGTGGTGACGCCGATCCTGGTCAGTGGCCTGGGCCGGGCGTTGTTCGGGATCTGGCAGATGCTCTCCCAGCTCACGGGATACATGTCGCCGGCGGACGGCCGCCCCAGCGAGGCGCTTCGCCTGATCATCGCCCAGCGGCAGAGCAGCCCGGACGATGCCGCCAAGCGCCGCAGCGTCGGGGCGGCGCTGGCGGTGTGGGCAATCATGCTGCCGTTCATCGTGGCGGTCGGAGCGGTAATCTCCATCTGGGTCGCCCCGGCCATCACCAAGGCGTCTCCCGAGCTTCGCGGCCCGGTGCAGCTCACCACCGGGCTCCTCGGGGTGACCTTCCTCCTGGCCGGTCTCGGCGACGTCCCCGAGTCGGTGGTCACCGGGATGAACCTCGGCTACCGGCGGATGGGGCTGCAGGCCGGCCTCAACGTCCTGGGCGGCGGGCTCGCCGTCGCCGCCATCTGGCAGGGCCTGGGGCTCGTGGGGCTGAGCGGCGCGGAGATCATCCGCGCGGTGGCGACCGGCGTGCTGTTCTGGGTGATCGCCCGCGCCTTCGTCCCCTGGTTCGGCGTCGCCCGCCCCACTTGGGCCGAGGTGAAATCGCTCTTCAGCATGAGCCTCTGGCTCAGCGTGGGCGAGATCATCGCCAAAGCTCTCCTGGCCAGCGATCTGCTGGTGCTCGGCGCGGTGGTCGCGCCCGCGGTCGTGACCACTTACGTCCTCACCGCCTATGCGGCGCGGATGATTACCGGCATTCACCTCTTCACCGCCCGCGCCGCCATGCCGGGAATCGGCGGCCTGATCGGCCAGGGCAAGGCCGAGCGCGCCGCGCAGGGGCGCCGGGAGCTGCAGCTCCTCACCTGGCTCTTCGTCACGGTGGGAGGTGCCACGGTGCTGCTGTGGAACCAGGCCTTTCTCGCCCGCTGGGTCGGCCCGGCCCATTTCGCCGGCCCCTGGGTGAACCTCCTGATCGTGCTCTCCACAGTCCAGACCTGCATCATCCGCACCGACGCCTACGTCATCGACGCGGCGTTGCGGCCGAAGCAGCGGGTCCTGGTGGCCGCGGCCGCGATGATCACCACGCTGGTTGCGACCATCACCCTGACCCAGCGGTTCGGCATGGTCGGCCTCTGTGTCGGGATCCTGCTCGGGCGCTCGGTGCAGTCGGTCGCCTATCCGCTGCTCTCCCACGCGGTGCTGGGGCATGACGGCCGAAGCCGCCTGGGGCGCTTCCTCACGCTCAGGCTCGCGGGTGTCACCGGCGGCGTATTCGCGGCGACCGCCACACTCGGCCCCGGGTTGGTAGTCTCGCACTGGCCGGTCCTGCTGCTGGGCGTCGCCGCAACCGTTCCGTCGCTGGCGGGTCTCGTCCTCTTCGCCGGGCTGCCCGGCGGCGTGCGGCGCGGCGTGGTCCGCCGAATCCGCGCCATCCTCCCCCTCCCGGCCCGGCCATGACCACGATGCTCCGCCCCTTCGCCGCGGGTTACGCCCCCGCCGCCCGGGTGGCGGAGGCGGCCCCCCCCTGCCGGGTGAACCAGGCGGTGCGCGGGGCGCTCTACCTCTACATCCTCTCGATCCCCTTCGAGCTCCCCCACCGGTCCTTCCCGGTGGAGATCCCGACGATCACGGGGGCGCTCTTCCTGGCCGCCGCGGGGTTGAGCCCCGGCGTCTGCTTCCGCCGGATCCCGGCGGCGGCGGTCTGGTTCATCCTCCACGTCTGGATCCTGGCGGGGCTGGCCATCGTCTTCGCCGTAGGAGAGGTCGGCTTGGTGCTGCAGCAGATCTCCCTGTTCCTCCAGGTCGTTCTGCTCTCCGTCACCCTCTACAACGTGCTCGCGGACCCGCGGGTACTCCGAGGCGCCCTCCTGGCGCTGGTCGTCGCCACCGCGGCGCGTGCCGCCGTCCAGGTCACCGGCATCGCGGCGACCCGCGCCGCGGAATGGGGGGGCGGAGAGCGGGTTACGGCCTTCGGGCAGAACGCGAATCTGAGCGCCATGATTCTCTCGGCGGGGCTCGTCGCCGTCGTCGGGCTGCGTGCGCCGAGGGACCCGCGGCTGCCTCGCCTCGGGCTCCTGGTGTGGCCCGTCGCGGCCCTGCTCGGCATCGCCCTCATCCAGACCGGCTCCCGCGGGGGCCTGCTCTGTGCGCTGGTGGGACTGGTGACCTTCTGGTTCGCCCCGGATCAACGCCTCGGCCGCCGGCTCCTGAACGGGGTGCTCGGCCTGCTGGTCGGAGGCGCGCTCGCCTGGGGCGCCCTCCAGAACACGGCCATGCGCAATAGGCTCACCAACGCGGAAGGTGGAAATCTCGCCGGGCGCGAGATCATCTACCCCGGCGCCATCGCGATGATCGAGGAACGCCCGGTCTTCGGCTGGGGGCCGATCGCGAACCAGTTCGAGTTGTCGCGTCGCCTGATCCTCGATTCCAACAAGTATCCCAGGCGCGACGTGCACAACCTCCTGCTCGAGCTGCTGTCCACCACCGGGGTGGTCGGCACCATCCCGTTCCTCATCGGGATCGCCCTCTGCCTCCGCGGCGCGTGGCGCGCGCGACGGGGGCCGATCGGCCTCGTCCCGCTCGCCATGCTCCTCGCGGTGCTGACGGGGACGCTGAGCGGCACCTGGATCATCGCCAAGATTCTGTGGCTGGTCCTGCCGCTGGGGCTCGCCGCCGGCGCGCACTGGTCCAGAGCCTCGCAACCCGCCGCTCGGAGGGTCGCGTAATGTGCGGTCTGGCGGGCCGGTTCCACCCCGTGGCCCTGCCCGACGCGCCGGGCTGGCGCGAGTGCGCCGACGCCCGCCTCGCGCATCGAGGACCGGACGGCCGGGGGGCGTATCGCGACGAGCGGTGCGAGCTGGTGCACCGCCGCCTCGCGGTGATCGACCTGTCCCCCACCGGCCATCAGCCGATGGAGAACGAGGACGGCAGCGTCCAGGTGGTCTTCAACGGCGAGATCTACAATCACCGCGCGCTTCGCGCGGAGCTGGAGTGCCGGGGGCACCGCTTCCGCGGCAGCTCCGACACCGAGGTTTTGGTGCACCTCTACGAGGACGCGGGAGCGCGGATGGTCGAGCGGCTGCGCGGCATCTTCGCCTTCGCGGTCTACGACCGCCGGAAGCAAAGCCTCCTCCTCGCCCGGGACAGGTTCGGCGTGAAGCCGCTGTTCTACGCGCAACTGGACGGCCAGTGGGTGTTCGGAAGCGAGATCAAGGCGATCACCGCCCTCGAAGGCCTCCGGCCGACGCTCGACCGCCAAGCGTGCTACGATTTCCTCGGCCTCGGGTACGTGCCCGAGCCGGCCACCGGTTTCGCCGAGATCTCGGCGTTGCCCAAGGGCGCCACCCTGACGGTTGCGCCGGAGGGCCATCGGCTGACGGCCTGGCATCGGGTCGAGGCCCGGGTGGAGCCGACCCGCACCCTGGACGACGCCGTCGCCGAGCTGGAGGGGAGGCTGCTCGAGGCGGTCGCGGGACAGGCCGTCGCCGACGTGCCGGTCGCCGCGCTCCTGAGCGGTGGCATTGATTCCTCCCTGGTGGTGGCCGCCCACCGCCGGGCCACCGGGGGCGCGACGACGACCTTCAACGTCCGGTTCCCCGACCGAACTCACGACGAGACGCAGGTCGCGCGGGCCGTGTCAGCCCACTGCGCCACCAACCACCACACCATTGACGCCGGCGAGGGCGGCCTCTCGACCGAAACCATCCTGGCGCTGTTCCGCCACTTCGATCAGCCGTTCGCCGATACCAGCCTGATACCGATGTACTGGGTGTCAAAGGCGGTGCGCGACCAGGGCATCATCTGCGCTCTCTCCGGGGACGGAGGCGACGAGGCATTCGGGGGCTACCAGCGGTTCTGGCGTGTCAACCGGCTCTTCCGGTTGATGGAGGCGCCGGGCTGGGTCCGGCGAACCGCGCTGGTGGCCGGGCGCTCAGTCGCCGGCGTCACCCGGAACTGGGGCCGCCAGGTCGCCAAGGCGGCCCAGCTCGCCGAGGCCGGACGCGGGGATACGGCTCCGCTCCTCGCGGGGCTGTCCAACTACCTCACCGAGGAGCAGAAGGCCGAGCTGGTCGTTCCCGCCGCGCGCACGGGGCTGGCGGGCGGCGCGCGCCTTTTCGACGGGTACCAGCCGCCGGCGGCCCGGGATCTCGAGGAGGTCTCACGGCGGATGACGGAGAACCTGTTCGAGGTCGGCCTCCCGTCCGACATGCTGCGGAAGGTGGACATGATGAGCATGCGCGCCAGCATCGAGGTGCGGGTGCCGCTGCTCGACGAAGCGGTCGTGGCGCTCGGACTCACCTTGCCGCACGCGCTCAAGACCGACGGTCGCTCGGGGAAGCTGGCCCTGCGCGGCCTCGCCCGGCGCTGGCTGCCGCCCGAGGTGGCCCGGCATCCGAAGCATGGCTTCAGCATTCCGCTCGACGTGATGGCGCCGCCGGACCTCCATCAAGCGCTGGGCGATCTGCTCGCCGGCCCCGAGGCGCGGACCCGCTTCATTCTTTCCGGCGGGAAGGTCCGGCAGTGGCTGGCGGGGTTCCGGGCGGCGCGGAACGGCGCCCGGGGCGGCGCCATCAGCCGCGACGGGCTGTATCAGCGAGTCATGATGCTGCTCTCCCTGGAGCTGTGGCTGCGGGATCACCGGCTCACCTGGTAGCGGGCATGCTGATCACGTTTTCCGGCCTGGACGGCGCGGGTAAGACCACCTTGATCGAGTGGCTGCGGGCGGAGCTGGAGCGCCAGCGTCGGCCCGTGACCGTCCTCCACCAGAACGACCACGTGGGGATTTACGCCTGTGCCCGGGCGGTGCGGGACCGCTGCATCGGGCGACCGGCGCCCGAGGGCCCCCCGCGCATGGAGCCGCGGAGCCCGGTGCTGGGCCGGCTGCGGGACGCCCTGATCTGGAGCAAGGTCCTCCGGCGGCTGCTCTATCTGGCGGACCTTCTGATCTTTCTCTGTTACCGCGGCTACATCGAGAAGCTCAAGCGGCGGACCCTGATCATGGACCGCTACTTCTACGACACCCTCGTGGACGTGGCCACCGGGCGGAGCGGGCGATGGCTCCGGCTGCTGGCGCGCCTGACCCCGCGACCCAACCTCCCGGTTCTCCTGGAGATCACGCCCGAGGAGGCCTTCGCCCGCAAGGGCGAATACACGGTGGAGTACTTGCGCGACCGCAGCGCGGCCTACCACCAGGTCTTCCCCTGGGTCAGGGCGCCCCTTCGCCTGCCGGCCCGCGAGCTGGAGGCAGCCAAGGGAGTGCTCGCCCACGCGGTGCGGGAGCAACTCGGGCCATGAGCGCCCACTTCGACGCCACCCAGTCCGCGCTGGTGCTTCGTCTCCTCCTCGGGGATAGCCGGGCCGATCCGGCAGAGCTGGACTGGAGCGCCCTGCCGGCGCTGGCGGAGCGACACCGGGTGCCGGTCCGCCTGGCGGCGTGCCTGGAGAGCCGCCACCCCGCGGTGGCTCCCCGGTTCGCCCGGGCCGCCGAGCAGGCGCGGGGGCGCGCCGAGGGAATCCTCGCGCTGGCAGCTCGAGTGGCGGACGCCTGCCATAGCCACGGCATCCCGCACGTGCTTCTCAAGATCGCCCGGGATTTTCCCGATGTGGGAGGAGACGTGGACCTCCTGGTGTCGGCCGCGCCGAGCAGCGTAGACCGGATCCTGCGCGACCTTCTGCCGTCGGTGCACGGCCGGCGCTCGCTCCACGAGCACCTCGCCGCCACGGCGGTCTACCCGGTGCCGCAATTCGGCACGGCCGTAGACGTCCATCACCGCCGTCTCGGTCAGTTGGGAGAGCACGCCCGGTACGCCGCCCTGTTGCTCAGCCGGCGCCGCCGAGCCGAGTTCGGCGCGGTGTCATGCTTTGTTCCCTCCCTCGAGGACCAGCTGGTGCAACAGGCGTTGTCGTACGGGATCGGGCACCCCGCGGTCCGGCTCGGCGACGCCTACTGGACCATCTCGACCGTGCGCTCAGGGTCGCTGGATTGGGAGACCGTGCTTCGCACCGCTCGGGCGACCGGGCTGCTCCCCGCGCTCAGCTGCCACTTGAGCTGCGTGGAGCAGCTGCACCGCCGCCTGCTCGGCCGCCGGTTGCTCAATCGGGATATCCTGAGCCGGCTGGTCCATCGCAACTGGGGTCGGATGGAATTCCAGTGCGGAAGCTACCGGCTCACCGCCGCCAGGGTCCGTGCCGGGCTCTTCCTCCGGCAGCTCCAGGCCAAGATCCAGTCCGGCGACTGGGCCGCGGCCGCCCGGCTGTGCCTGCTGCCTCTGCTGGCGGCGTCGGCCGGCTGCCAGCGGCTGGCGCGTGCCCCGGGATAACCCGACCGGACCTGACCATGCTTCTCTCGATCATCGTGCCCTGTCGCAACGAGCAGCGCTACATCGGCGCCTGCCTGGACTCCATCCTGGCGAGTGCGCACCCGCGAACCGACCTGGAGGTGCTGGTGGTGGATGGCCGAAGCGACGACGGGACCCGGGATATCGTCGCGCGCTACGCCGCGCGGCATCCCGAGATCCGCTTGCTCGACAACCCGAAGGGCATCGTGCCCGCGGCGCTCAACATCGGAATCCGGGCAGCCAACGGCGAGGCCATCATGCGTATGGATGCCCACGCCGTCTACCCCCCGGAGTACGTGCCCCGGCTGCTGGCGGCGCTGGCCGAGAGCGGCGCCGACAACGTCGGCGGTTGCGTCGTCACCCTCCTGGCCGACCCGGGTCCTACAGCCCGAGCCATCGCCATTGCGCTGTCGCATCCCCTGGGCGTGGGCAACTCGCGATTCCGTATCGGCGCATCCGGGGCCCGGTGGGTGGATACGGTCCCCTTCGGCTGCTATCGCCGCGACGTGTTCAGCCGGGTGGGGCTCTTCGACGAGGATCTGATTCGCAATCAGGACGACGAGTTCAATCACCGCCTGCTTCGGCACGGCGGGCGCGTGCTCCTGGTGCCGGAGGTGGCGGCCCGCTACTACGCCCGCGGCTCCTTCGCCCAGCTGGCGCGAATGTACTACCAGTACGGCTACTTCAAGCCCCTGGCCGCCAGGAAAGTCGGGCGGGTCATGACGGTCCGGCAGCTGGTCCCCGCAGCCTTCCTGCTTTCCCTGGGCGTCGTGGGCGTGCTCGCGCTGGGCTGGTGGCCTGCACGGGTACTCTGGCTCGGCATCGCGGGGAGCTACGCCGTCGCAGTCGGAGCGTGTGCGCTGCTCGGGGCCCGCGGCGGTGGAGCCCGCTGCGCGCTGGCGCTGGCGGCCGCCTTCCCCGTGCTCCATGGGAGCTACGGGGCGGGATTCCTGCGGGGTCTCTGGGACGTGGTGGTGCGCCAGCGCCGGCGCTGGGCCGATCCCAGCGCGCTGCCGCTGTCGCGTTAGGCGAGGGAGGTCGGCTGATGCGCGCCCGCACGGAGATCGCCGGCTTCATGTATCACGAAGTGACGGACCGACCCCGCGAGACCGGCTTCCAGCGACCGGGGGCGGTCCCCTACACGCTTTCCCGCGCGGCGTTCGCCCGGCACCTGGAGCAATTCCGCCTCGGCTCCCTGAGTCCGGAGCTGGTCACCACCGTTGACTTCACCCGGCCGGCCCGCCACCTGCTGCTGACCTTCGACGACGGCGGGCGGGGCGCGGTCTACATCGGGGACCGGCTGGCCCGGCTGGGCTGGAAGGGGCACTTCTTCGTGATCACAGGCCGCATCGGCCAGCGCACCTTCCTGGACCCGGGCCAGATCCGCTATCTGCAAAGCTGCGGGCATCTCATCGGCAGCCATTCCCACACCCACCCCGACATCTTCCGGGAGCTGACCCGCGCCGCGATGGTCGAAGAGTGGCGGGTTAGCCGCGACATCCTGGAGCAGATTCTCGGCGAGCCCTGCCCGGTGGCCTCGGTGCCCGGCGGAGACCTTTCCCCCCTGGTGGCGGCCTCCGCCGGCGACGCCGGGCTCGGCTTTCTCTTCACCTCGGAACCGTGGCTGGCTCCCCGGCAGGCCGGAGGGTGCCGGCTGTTGGGGCGCTACGTCGTGAAGGCCACCACAAAGCCGGCCAGGGTACGCGCGCTGAGCCGGTTCCGCGGCTGGCGCCGGGCGCTGCTGGTTCGAGGCCTGAAAGTCACTGCGCGCCGGTCGCTGCCGCCGCTTTACCGCCTCTATGTGCGCTGGACCGCCGCCGAGCGCCCCGACGCCGACGCCGGACCGATCAGCGCCTGGTGAGCGGGAAGAGGTGGGGCGCGGCACTCCGTTTGCAGCGAAGGGGGTGGATTGTTGCCCGAGGCCGGCTCATCGGGCGTGAAGCGCAGGGAGGGATGTCATATGTCGCGGTTCACTCGACCCTCGACCCTCATCGGGACATCAGCCGGCGTCCTTCTGACTCTCGCGGCCTGCGGGGAGCGAAGCGAGACTCCTGCCGGGCCGACCGCTCCCCGGACCCCGCTCAGCCACTACGCCGCTCCCGCGGGGAGCAAGACCGCCGATGGCAGCAAGGATCAACCCTGGGACGTCGGCACCGCGCTGGCGGGAGGACATCCGGCGGGCGCCGTGCAACCGGGCGACACCATCTGGCTCCGCGGTGGCACCTATCGTGGCCATTTCAGGAGCACGGTGAGCGGACGGAATGGTGCGCCGGTTGTGGTGCGCCAACATCCGGGAGAGCGCGCGATCGTGGATGGCGCCGGGACGCCCCTGGGAAGAAGTGTTCTCGACGTGCGTGGGCCCTGGAGCGTGTTCTGGGGCTTCGAGATCACCAATTCGGATCCCAACCGCATCACCACCGACTCGGCGGTCCCGCACGACTGGCGGCCCAACGTTGTGGCGAACTACGCGTCGCACACCAGGTACATCAACCTGGTGGTGCACGACGGCGGGGTGGCGTTCTACAACGAGTCCGACTATGCCGACGTCGAAATCGCGGGGTGTCTCATCTACAACAACGGGTGGCAGGGCCCGGTTTTCGGTGACGGCCACGCGCTGTACCTGAGGTCCGCCGTGGGCCCCGTGATAGCGCGGGACAACATCATGTTCAACCAGTTCGGCTACGGGTTGCACGCCTACACCGATTCCGCCGTCGGCGGGCTGGTCGGCATCACCCTGGACGGCAACGTTTCCTTCAACAACGGCTCGGTCACCCTGCAGTACGCGGCCTCGAGCAATGCCAACCTCCTCATCGGCGGGGGGCAGCCGGTCGCGGCGAGCACGGTGCGGAACAACATGACCTACTTCTCGCCGGGGATCGGGGTCAAAAACGTGGTGCTCGGCTTCAAGCGCTTTCCCAATTCCGACCTGACCTTCGAGAACAACTACATGGTCGGAGGCAACTGGGTGTTGACGGTCGGCGCATGGAGCCGGCTGTCGGTGACCGGAAACACCCTGGCCGGCCCGAAAGGCATGACCCGCCTCGAGACCTCCGACCTTTCGGGGTTCACCTGGGAGGGCAATACCTACTGGCGCAGCCCCGCGTCGAGGGCCTGGCAGTACGGCGACAGCAGCTACGGGTTCGCCGCGTGGAAGGAGGCCACCCGCGTCACTGCGACCGACGTGGCGTCTTCCGAAACACCGAGCCTGCCGCAGGTGTTCGTTCGGGTCAGCCCCTGGGAGGCGGGCCGCGCGAACGTGATCGTCTACAACTGGGGGCGAACGGGCAGCGTCCTCGCGAATCTCGGCGGTGCGCTCAAGGTCGGCGATCGCTTCGAAGTCCGAAACGTCCAGGACTTCTTCGGAGCGCCGGTGTCGAGCGGCACCTATTCGGGTGGGGCGATCAGCATACCGATGGGCGGCGTCGCACCTCCGGCCATGATTGGGGGAGCGCCTCACGCCCCGCCGCAGACCGGGCCCGACTTCGACGTGTTCGTGGTCCTGAAGACGGTGAGCTAGACGCCGCCGGCCCCACCGGGGCGCTGCGCCGCGCGGATTCGGCACCAGGTTGATGCCGAAGCGCACCGGTGTGCCCGGATTCGGTGCGCCCCTGTGGCCGGCTCCCGGCCATTCGCGCGAGATGGCCTGGTCCGATCCGTGCGGAAGTGATGGCGCGAACCCCGAGCGATTCCCCCAAGCCGGGTGACCGATCGTGGTGAGGTCGTGGGCTTACAGGAGTGAGGAGCTAGAGACCGAGTTGACGAGATCCCGGCCACCTGAGCCCGGAGCGTCGTGGCGGGAGGCGTTCGCATGAGTCGCCCCGGTCGCGTCCTCGTGACCGATGGCCACACCAACGTGGCCCTGGCCTGCGTGCGCTCGCTGGGCCGGGCCGGATACGAAGTCTACGTGACCAGCCACTATCGCTGGCGGCCGCTGGCGGCGTGGTCCCGCTATTCCCGCAGCTGGTTCCACCTGCCGGACCAGAACACCGGCGAATACGCCGGGCTGCGGGCGTGGGCCTGTGGCCTCGGCGTGCAGATCGTGCTGCCGGTCACCGAGGCGGCGTGCCTGCTCTGCAACGCCGAGCGCAGCGCCTGGGAAGCGGCGGGCATCACGGTCGGCTGCGGACCCGACGCGATGCTGCTCCAGGCCTTCGACAAGGCGCGGACCCTGGAGATCGCCGCGCGCTGCGGGCTGGCCTGCCCCGAAACGCGCCGGCCGGACTCGCTCGACGGCTACCACGCCGCCGCCAACGAGGTGGGCTTCCCGTGCCTCGTGAAGCCCCGCTCCTCCAACCCCCGCATGGGCGCCATCGTTCTGCCCGATGAGGGCGTAGGGTACGTGGACGCCCCTTCGGGCCTGGAAGCCGCGGTATCCCCCCGGCGGCAGGAGAAGTACTGGCCGCTCCTGCAACGGTGCATTCCGGGCGTGGGCAAGGGCGTCTTCGCTTTGTGCGACCACGGCCGGCCGGTCGCGTGGTTCGCGCACGAGCGGCTGCGCGACGTGCGCCCTTCGGGGTCCGGGAGCAGCCTGCGCCGCTCGGCCCCTCTGGATCCGGAGTTACGGGCCGCGTCCGAGACGCTGCTCCGCGCGATGCAGTGGCACGGCCCGGCGATGGTCGAGTTCCGGGACGACGGCGTGAATCCCCCGTGGCTCATGGAGGTGAACGGCCGCTTCTGGGGCTCGTTGCAGCTCGCGATCGCCGCCGGCGTGGACTTCCCGCTCCTGTGGGTGAGAATCCTCCAGGGTGAGGCGGTCGAGCCCCGCGAGGACTACGCGCTCGGCGTTACCATGCGGTGGGTATGGGGCGACGTCAAACGGCTGCTCCATATCCTGCGCGGCCCGCCACCCGGATACACCGGCACGTTTCCGAGCGCGTGGCAGGGGCTTCGCGATCTCCTGGGAGCGCAGCCCTCCGGCACCCGAAACGAGATCTGGAATCGAGCCGATCCCTGGCCGTCGGTCGGGGAGTGGGTACAGGGCACCCAGCAGCTCATCGGCCTGTGGCGCGAGCGGAACCGCGTTCCCGCATCCACGGACCGCCGTCACGCGACGCCCGACCCCGCGTCCCGGGAGACTGGAGACGGCGCTCGCCTTCATCCCACGAATGACGGGCCGCCCAGCGGCGAGGCCCCGGAGGTCTCCATGTCGCCCGAGCCTTTCGCCACCGGCAGCACTCCGCCCCCCTCACCGCCGACTTCCCCGGCAATCAGGGTGCTGATGATCACCAGCGAATGGCCGACGCCTGGCGGCGGGCCGCGCACCACGAACTTCATCAAGCGCCAGGCGGAGCATCTCCAGGCGTCGGGGGTGGACGTGGACGTGTTCCACTTCAAGGCCCTCAGAAACCCGTGGAACTACCTGAAGGCCTGGAGGGAGGCTCGCCGCCGGATCGCGCGGAACAACTACGACCTGGTGCATGCGCAGTGGGGACAGAGCGGTCTGCTCGCGCTCCCCAAGCGGCTGCCCCTGGTCGTGACGCTGCGGGGAGACGACATCGGCGGCATCGTAGGCCGGGACCTGAAGGTCACCCTGGCGGGTCGGCTGCTCCGGCGACTCACCCGCGGGGTAACCCGCGCCGCTGACGCGGTCATTCTGGTGTCGGAACACATGAAGACCCTTCTCCACCCCACCGTGCCGACGAACGTGATCCCATCCGGCCTGGATTTCAGCCAGTTCCGCCCCATGCCCCGGGAGGAGGCCCGGCAGCGACTCGGGCTGGCCAGGGACAAGCGACTGGTACTCTTCGTCGGGAGGCCGGCGACGCCGCGGAAGCGTTTTCCCCTGGCTCGACAGGCCGTGGACATCGTGAATCGGGAGCTGCCCTGCGAATTGATCGTCGCCTGGGGCGTTCCGTACGCGGAGATCCCCATCTACTTGAACGCGTGCGACGTCCTGGTCTTCACCTCGATGCAGGAGGGCTCGCCCAACGCGGTGAAGGAGGCGCTGGCCTGCAATCTGCCGGTGGTCTCGGTGCCGGTGGGCGACGTCGCAGCGCGCCTCCAGGGGGTTGCGGGGTGCGAGCTCTGCGCCGATGACCGCCCCGAAACCATAGCCGCCGCGCTCCTGCGGGTGCTCCGGCGGGGCGAGCGGGCCGCCGGCCGCGAGGCGGTGAAGCAGCTGGATGAGCGCCTGACCACCCAGCAGGTGATCGGGGTGTACCGCTCGGTCCTCAACCCGCCCCGCCCCGCGGCCGCTCCCGCGCGACACCCTCGCCGCAGCCCGGTTCGAGCCCGCTCTAACTCAGGCTGAACACCCGCAACCACATCTCGAGGGACAAGACCCGGAACAGACCCAGATAGGCCTCCTTGGGCGCCGCCGCCGCCTGCGACGAGCGGTACCAGCGCCGCAGGACTCCCGGGTCCACGTACTTCTCGCAGCGCAGCTTTTCCTCGATGAGTGCCGTCACCTGGGGCCGGAGATCGCGCGCGAGCCAGTCGCGACCCGGTACCGCGAAGCCCAGTTTTGTCTTGCGCAGCCGTATCGAGTCGGGAAGAATCCCCCGCATCGCCTGGCGCACGGCGAACTCGCTCCAGCCGTTGTGAACCTTGAGACGATCCGGCAGGGAAAGCCCGTACTCCACGACCTTGTGGTCGAGCAGCGGGACGCGGGCCTCGATGGAGAACGCCATCGAGGAGCGATCCTCGGTGCGGAGCAGGGTCGGCAGCGTGTCCACCAGGATGTCGTCCACCTGCATGCGCTGCACCGCCGTGGCGGGCGAGTCCTTTCCCGGGTTCTCCGACACGTACCGCCACCACCGGGTTCCGGGCGTGCTCTCCCCCGATACGGCGCGGTGCCAATCGGTTCTCAGGGCGTGCTTGACCAGCGAGTCGACGTTGAACAGCCGGCGCAGCCGCGGCGGCAGGTACCGGTATCCGTTGCGGAGATCCAGCACGTATCGGTCGCCCTGCAGCAACGTGGCTCCGAGCTCCTGGGTCAGCCGGACCAGTCGGCCCGAGCCGAGCAGGGAGGCGAGATAGGCGTAGCGGAACTTCGCGTAGCCGCCGAACACCTCGTCGCCGCCCTGGCCGTCCAGCAGCACCTTGATCCCCGCCTGGTGCGCCGCCTCCATGACCCGCCATTGCGCGTAATAGGTCGGCTCCCCGAACGGCATGTCCTGATGCCAGGCCATGCGCTCGAAGCTCGAAAAGAATTCGTCCGGGGACGGGAACACCAGTTGCGGGTTGGCACCGATCGCGCGCGCGACGGTCAGGGCATAGCTGCGCTCATCCACCTCGCGCTGATCGTAGCACGCCGTGAACGTGAAGAAATCGTCGCCCAGCGCCGTGGCGGCGCCGGGCTGCTCCTGGCGGAGCTTCCCCATCAGCGACACCACGGTGGACGAGTCGAGCCCGCCGGAGAGACAACTGCCGACCCGGACGTCGCTGAGCAGGTGACGGCAGGTCGTCCCGGTGAGGAGCGCCCGGAGGTCCTCGATCCGTTGCTGATCCCGTACGCCGTTCGACGGACTGGGGCGGAGCTGCCAGTAGGCGCGGGAGACCGTCCGTCCCGTGGCTGCGTCCAGCCCGAGGCTGTGCCCCGCCGGCAGCGCTTTGATGGCCCGCAGAAGAGTCCGTTCACCATAGTCACAATTGCCGTGGACCAGAAAGTCGAGGACCGCTTCGTCGTCGGGCGTCGGGTCCAGATCGGGGAATGCGAGCAGCGCCTTCATCTCCGAGGCGAAGACGAAGGAGCCGGGCGGGGTGGCATAGTAGAACGGCTTGATGCCGAGCCGATCCCGGGCGCAAAAGAGCCGCCGGCGCGCCGGGTCCCAGATCGCGAAGGCGAACATGCCCTCGAGGTGCCCGAGACAGTCCTCGCCCCAGCGCCGGTAGGCCTGGAGCAGCACCTCCGTGTCGGTCCGAGTCGCGAACCGGTAGCCCAGCGGCTCCAGCTGGGACCGCAGCTCCGGGTGATTGTAGATCTCGCCGTTGAAAACGATCCAGGGCTGGTCGTCGGCCACGGTCATCGGTTGCCGCCCGCGATCCGAGAGGTCCAGGATGGCCAACCGACGGTGGCCGAGTCCGACCGCGAGCGGGGCGCGACCGTCCCAGCAGCTGGTGTGGGGAAGAAACGCGTGCTGGAACTGTCCGGCTGTCGCCCAGCCGGCGAGGAAACCTTCGCCATCAGGACCGCGGTGGCTTTGCCGGTCCGTCATCCGTTGCAGGGCGCCCAGGTCCACTGGGCGTCCCAGGCTCACGATCCCAGCGATGCCACACATCTGCTGCCGCCCATTCGGGTTACTCGTCGTCGGGTGACATCCGAAAGGCAAGAGGTGTGCCCGGAGGCGTTCCGGCCCGCGACCGCGACGAAGCCGCAACTCCTGATCCTGCAAAGACTAACGATGTGTGCCGTGGGTCACGTTCAACCCCGGGGCAATCGTTGCAACCTTCTGATGCGCTCCATCAGGCCACGGCTGCGAAACGAAACCGCAACCGCTGAGCGTAAGTCGGCGGCACTCCAACTCGCATCACTTGGTGTACTGGTAGGCACCGATGTCCGGCGCGGGGGGAACCCGGGGCGTGCGGTCCAGGGCGCTCTGCATGTTGGCGAGGCGGCGCCCCGCGCCGATGGCCGGACTGCCGGGCATCAGGTGAAAATCCCGCTTCGCGGGGTCCCGGAATCCGGGGTCCAGACTCAGCAGATTGCCGGCGAACTCCAGGCCGGACGTCGCCCCGGTGCTGAGAGTGGCCCGGTCGGTGAGGTTGTTGGCCACCAGCCCGCTGAGCCTCCCGGTGTCGAACCGCACCCCGGCCGTCCGGGGCTGGTAGAAGATGTTGTTCGCGATGACCAGGCCGATCACCGGGCTGGCGATGATGATCTGCCCATCCTTGTTGGGATTCGCCCCCGCGAAGGTGTTGTTCACGATCTGGAGGTTGGACACGACGGTCCGGGCCCCGTCGTAGCGCTGGATCGCCCAGCCGCGGGTGAAGTTGTAGAACAGGTTGTTCCGAATGATGACGTTGTCCCCCTCGCCGTGATAGACCCCGTGATCGTGGTTCTGCCAGTAGCGGTTGGTGGTGCTGCACCCGTTCTCGCCGTCGGCCCAGCGGCCGATGTCGTGGACCACGTTTTGTTCGATGAGCAGATTCGACACGTAGGCGTTGATCCCCACGATCCCGTTCGAGGTGCTGGTGCAGTAGTGGCCCACGTCGTGGACGTGGTTCTGCGCCACGATCACGTTGCCGCCCCCGTAAGCCTCGATGCCGTAATGGCTGGTCCCCCGCACCTCGAACCCCTCGACCCGGATGTGGTTCCCGGAGATCTTGATGCCGGTGCCGGAGCTGTTGCTCCGGCCGTCGATCACCGCGCCCCACTGGTTCTCCGCCTGGAAGACGATCGGGTTCGCCGCCGTCCCGCTCCGCCGGATCTCGAGGACGATGGGGCCGCCGGTGTAAATCCCGTTGCGCGCGATCACCACGTCGCCCGGGTTCACTCCTGCCGCGGCTTGCTGGAGGGTACGATACGGCCGGCTGCTGGTGCCGGGGTTGCCATCGTTGCCCGCCGGGTCCGTGTAGCGGCACACCCCCGAGCCCGTCGCCGTGCACGGCGATTCCGAGGGCAGGCGCGCGGAGGCGGTGACAGCCGTCACCAGACCTGCCGAGGTGACTTTCGCGATCCTCTTCCGATCCGGCCAAGTCATGTTCCGTCCCAAGCAATCGAGTCCTCGAGGGGTTCGAGGCAATTGATGTGCCGGTCGGCAGGCCTGCGCCGCCTCGAGCGCGTGGACGGAAAACGAGCAGGGGAGCCAGACTCGGCCCCCCTGCTCAGCGGCTGCGACTCGCCTGCCTAGTACTCGTATGCTCCGATGTCGTACCCGAGGCCCCGGGGACGCAGGGTGCCCAGGAAATCGTTCAGGACCACGCTCAGCGTCAGCCCCCGGTCGATCGCCGGGCTCCCCGACTGCAGCCGGTAATCCCGGCTCCCCAGGCTCAGGAACTGGGGGTCGCCGGTGAGGTTCCCCGTCAGGGCGAGCCCCGCCGTGCTGCCGGTGGTGACCGCCGCCCCGTAGGTGAGGTTGTTGGCGATCGTCCCGCTCAGCGACCCGGTGTCGAGCCACACCCCGGCCGTGGTGGGCTGGTAGAAGATGTTGTTGGTGATCACCAGCCCCGTGACCGGACTGGCGATGATGATCTGCCCGTCCTTGTTGGGATTGCCGCCCACGAAGGTGTTGTTCACGATCTGGAGGTTGGAGACGCTGCCCCCGCTCCCGCTGTAGCGCTGGATCGCCCAGCCCCGGGTGAAGTTGTAGAACACGTTGTTCCGGATGGTCAGGTTGTCGCCCTGGCCCTGGTAGACCCCGTGGTCGTGGTTCATCCAGTAGTTGTTGCTGGTGCTGCAGCCGTTCTCGCCGTTGGCGAAGCGGCCGATGTCGTGCACCACGTTCCGCTCGATGAGCATGTTGGGCACGTAGGCGTTGATCCCCACGATCCCGTTCGAAGTGCTGGTGCAGTAGTGCCCCACGTCGTGCACGTGGTTCTGCGCCACCACGACGTTGCCGCCGCCGTAGGCCTCGATCCCGTAGTGGTTGGTGCCGTAGATCTCGAAGCCCTCGACCCGGATGTAGTTGCTCCGGATCTCGATCCCCGTGCCCGAGCTGTTGTTCTGCCCGTTGAGCACCGCGCCCCATTGGGTCTCCGCCTTGAAGACGATCGGGTTCGCCGCCGTCCCGCTCCGGGTGATTTCCAGGATGATGGCGCCCCCGGTATAGGTCCCGTTGCGCACCACCACCACGTCGCCCGGGTTCACCACCCCCGCCGCCTGCTGCAGGGTGCGATAGGGCTGGCTGCTGGTGCCGGGGTTGCCGTCGTTGCCCGCCGGATCCACATACCGGCACACCCCGCTCCCGGTCGGCGCGCAGACCGCGCTCGGGGGCGGGGGCGGGGTGGACGCGGTGACCGTGATGACCGCGGTGCCGCTCTTGCCGCCCGCCGTCGCCGTGATGGTCACCGGACTGGTGTCGGCCAGGTCGGTCACCAGCCCGCTCGGGCTGACCGTGACCGCCGCCGGGTTGCTGCTGCTCCAGCTGAAGCTCTGCCCGCTGAGGGTGTTGCCGCCGGCGTCCTTGGCCACCGCCAACAGCTGCACCGTCCCCTGGGAGGCGATGGTCGCCGACGCCGGCGTCACCGCCACCGAGGCCACCGCGCCACTGGGGGCGGGGACGGAGCTGTAAGTCAGGCGGCCCCTGTCCACCCAGCCGTCCACGCCTGAGTCGAAGTCAACCTGCCAGCGGACGTGATTGTCGCCGCCGGTATCCTTGACCGGTCCCCCGACCAGGGTCCCGAGGGCGCCCTTGAGCTGGATGCCCAGGACGGTCCCCAACTTGGACGGGGTGCCGAGAATGTTCGTATTGCCGGTGGTCTGGACGCGGGTCCCCAAAGGGGTGTTCGCGGCGATGCTGAGGGAGGGATCTTCGGCCGAACTCGGGTCGCTCGGCAGATCGGTGCTGCACGCAACGGCCCCGAGAACGGCTCCGAGTGCGAGCCCGTTGAGGGCCAACCGTCGCGCGAGCTTATAACTGAACGTCATGATCGTCTCCTTTCCTGCCGTATCCGGCGGTTCTGGTGCCGCACTCCCTCGCCGGGGTGCGCTCAGCGCGCGCCCGGATCGGGGAAGTCATCGTGTCACGAAGCCGTGACGCGAAAAACCGGGAGGCCCGGGGACGGCGCACGCCACAAATGCGGACGCCGGACACCCGTGCCTGGTCGTGCCCCGGATGGCCGTCCCCGCGGCCACCTTCACGCCTCGCCCGGTGAGATCCACCCTTGCCACCGCCGGGACGTTGCTCGACCAGCTCACGGAGCGCACCGGGAGCACGAGGCTCTCGGAATTCCCGAGCTTTGAAACGTGCTGAGCGAAGCGGCCGACAGCGCCGCTGTTGTTGAAGGCGGGAATACTGCTGGAGGAGGGGATGCAGCCGTTCTGGCCCGCGGGGTCAAGCCTCAGGCGCGCCAGGCGCCTCGCCAGTTTGGACAACCGGAAACCGAACGAGTTCGACAAACCGACACTCCCTGACTTCGGGTGACCCACCGCATCCCCAGGCTTCGGCTCACCGCCCTTTGGCCGTGACGCCCGCCCCGCGTGCAGGATGATGGTGGTGAGAAGCTACCCTAGGTCTGACGACCACTCTCGGGAGGTTATGCCCTACGCGGGACACGATAAGGATTACCGCGTCGCCCGGCAACCCCCAATTTATTGTCACCGCAGTGTCGTAACGCTTTCGCGAGGTCGGGCGCGGCGAATCGGTGCCGCGTCTGCCGACGGAGGCTCGGGTTAGGCGGTCGGGCGTGCAATGTGTCGAGTCCTTCAACACTTCGCGCTGCGCTTCGGGGCTGACCGAAGTCGCGTCACGGCGGGCTTCGTCGATCTCAGCGGTCGGCTGAAGGCGGGGTGTGTCGGTGCTCAGCTTCGGCGATCCGGTTCCCGCCGTCGCCTTTGGCGAGGTACAGCGCCTCGTCCGCGGCGCCGAAGAGGAGGTGCGGGGCCGCGGCGTCCGGGCTCAAGGTGGCGACCCCGCCGCTGCAGGTGATGTGGAGTTGCTGTCCGCTGGTCGGCTCCTGATGGAACGCCGACTCGATGGACGCCCGGATGCGCTCCGCCACGAAGAGGGCGTCGGAGGAGGGCGAATCGGGCAGAATCACGGCGAATTCGTCGCCGCCGAACCGGCAGGGCACGTCGGCGGCGCGCACGTGGATCCGGATGAGGGAGCCGACCCGCTGAAGCACCCGGTCGCCCACCGCGTGGCCGCGGCTGTCGTTGATCTCCTTGAAGTGGTCGAGATCGAGCAGGAGGAGGGAGAGGACCCCGCCGTAGCGGCGCCCGCGTTCCACCTCGCGGGCGAGCTCGGTCTCGAAGTAGTGGCGGTTGTAGAGGCCGGTCACCAGATCCGCGATCGCCCGGTACTCGATCGCTTCGAGCGCGGTCCGCTCGATGATCTGCGGCTCGATTGCCTCGCGGCGGACGTTCACGATGAAGTCGAGCAGGGCGACTCGAAGTCCGACGTCGCGGCCGAGCTGCCGCTGCAACACCCGCCGGTGCCGCGCCGCCTCGCGCCAGAGCGCCTTCGCCTCGCTTTCCTCCAGATCGAGGCGCGCCAGCTGGCGGAGCCGGGTCGCGTAGAAACGCTCGCGGCCGGCCGCCCCGAGGCTGGGCCCCGGAGGACGGCCCTGGGGCTCCTCCTCGGAGAGCTCCTTCGCCGCGCGGGTCCGCCCCGCGCCGGTCACCGGAGTCCCGCTGCCCGGGGGTTCGTTCCCAGCCGGCGGCCTGGCCTCGAAGCGCTGCCCATCCTTCGGCTCCAGGATGATCATGATGACCTCGGACATCCGCGGCGCGCCGCGTCCGGGGGGCGCCGCGAGCCCGCGTAACGCAGAGGCCATACCAGCCGCTCCGTGCGGCGGATTACCATGAGGAGCAAGGGATTACGAACCTCGGGCGGGAAACTTCACCTAGCGGCACGCCACGGTTGGAGGCGGCGACGGCGGGGCGGGCTCATCGGCTGCACCACAAGGCGGCATGACACGCACCGCCGCTCCGCGCTTCAGCCCGTCTGAATCCGGGCGAGCTCCCCATCCACCCGGGCGAGCTCGCTGCCGTAGCCGACCGCCTCGAACACCTCGTGGGCCCGCTCGAGGTAGGCGCGGCATTCGTCATTGTCGCCCAGGTCCTTCCGGAACAGGGCGTACTCCAGGTACACCTCCGCTTCGAGGCGGGGCCAGGGCTCCTGGCCCCGGCAGAGCTCGATCGCCTTCTCGAAGAATACGAACCCCGACTCGTCCCTCTGCCGGCCCCGGACCTTCCCCATGACCACGTAGAGCCGGGCGAGCTGGCGGACGAGATTCCGCTCGATCGCCAGCTCCTCGGCGCGGCGAATCTCGTCCTCGGCGTCGGGGAGCCGTCCCCACTCGAGGTGGAGCTCGCAAACGTTGAGCCGGATCTCCATCTCCAGCGCCGGCGCGCCCTCGGTGTCGCGCAGCTTCGCGAGGGCCTCGCTGAAACGCGCCAGCGCCTCGACGTGATGCACCCGGAGTCCTTCCAGTATCCCCCAGGCGTTGAGCACCCGGGCCGCTCCCTCCCCGTCGCCCAGCTGATCGAACCAGGCGAGCGCCTGCTGAAAGAGCTCCTCCGCGCCGTCGAGCTGGCCTTTGGCGCGGGCCACTTCGCCCAGGGCGAGCTGGAGCGCGGCCTTCAAGCGAAGATCGGACTCCACGTACTGCATCCCTCGGGTGTACCACGAGCTCGCCCCCTGCCACTTCCCCTGGGCTTGCGCCACGTCGCCCAGCCCCTGGCAGGCCCGCGCCGCCGAGTGCGAATCGAGCTCCCCCTCGGCCAGGACGAGGCTTCGCTGGTAGAACCGCGCGGCACCTTCGTTGCGACTCGCCACCTCCTCGAGATGGCCGAGGTGCCTCAGGGTGTGGATCTCCGGCCGCCGCTCCCGAAGCCCCTCGGCCACCCGGAGCGCGTGCTCGTACCACGCGCGGGCCTGGGTGGGGCGCCCAACCCGTTCTTCCTCCTCTCCGGCGGTGAGCAGGCAGCGCACCACCCCTGGCATGTCGCCGTTCTCCTCCGCTTCCAGCGCGTCCACCGCGGACCGATAGAGCGCGGTCAGGTGCTCCGACGCCCGGGCCACCGCCCGGGGCACAAACTCCTTGAGCGCCTGGGACTGGATGAACCGCTTGCCCACCGTCCGGTAGGGCTCTTCCGGCGCCGGATCGCGGGAGGAGCGGACCACGAACGCCCGGAGCGGGAGCAGCGCGTCTATATCCGGAAGGAGCTGGAGGGCCTGCTCGACCCGGAGGCTGCGGGGGCCGTTGGCCGGACTCACAGGCCGTACTCCCGGATCTTGCGGGCCAGGGTGTTGCGGTGCACGCCGAGAATGCGGGCGGCCTCACGGATCTGGCCGTGGGTGTGATCCAGGACTCGCGAGATGTGGCGGGCTTCCATCTCCGACAGGGTGGCCAGGGGATGGCTCTCCTCCTCGGGCCCGGTCTCGCCGCCGGTGCGCCACTCCTCGGGGAGGTGCTCGGCCCGGAAAACCTCCCCATCGGCAACCAGCACCGCCCGCTCGATCACGTTGCGCAGCTCGCGGACGTTTCCCATCCACTCATGGCGCCGGAGCAGCTCGACCGCGCGGTCGGAGATGCCGGTAAAGGTCTTCTCGTACCGGCTGCCGAATTCCCTGAGGAAGGTGGAGGCCAGCACCAGCAGGTCGTCCCCCCGCTCGGCCAGCCGCGGCAGCTTGATGGTGACCACGGCGAGGCGGTAATAGAGATCTTCGCGGAACTGGCCCTGCCCGATCATCACCTTGAGGTCCCGGTTCGTGGCGGCGATGAGCCGCACGTCCACGGGGATCGACTCGGTGCCGCCGACCCGCTCGATCTCCCGCTCCTGGACAGCGCGGAGGATCTTGCTCTGGAGCGCCAGGCTCATGTCGCCGATCTCGTCCAGAAAGAGGGTCCCTCCGGTGGCGCGCTCGAAGCGGCCGATCTTCCGGGCCACCGCCCCGGTGAACGAGCCCTTCTCGTGGCCGAAGAGCTCGCTCTCCAGCAGGTTCTCGGGAATGGCGGCGCAGTTCACTGTGACGAACGCCCCAGCGGACCTGGGCCCCTGAAGGTGCACCGCCCGGGCCACCAGCTCCTTTCCGGTGCCGGACTCCCCCACGATCAGCACCGTCGCCGTGCTGGGCGCCACCTGCGCGATCGAGCGGAAGACCGGCATCATCACCGGGCTCTCCGAGACCATCTGGGCCGATCCAACGGCGATCGGACGGGCCTCCACCAGCGGGATGGCGGTTTCTATCTCTGCGGCGCGCACCCGCTCCAGCAGGTCGCGGAAGCGCTCCCGCCCGACCGGGATGGGCAGCACTTCGAAGACCCCGCTCTGCGCCGCCCGGAGCGTAAACCCGATGGAGGGGGCCGCGACCAGCGTGACGAGGCGGGGCCGATGGTGGATGCGGTGAAGCACCTCCACCCACCAGGCCAGCTGCCCCTCGGGCCCATCGTCGAGGACCGCGAGCACCATAGTCCACCCGTCGTGGGCGAGCGCCCGGAGCGCGGCGGGAGGGTCGGGGACCCGCTGGAATTCGGCGCCCTCCGCCTCCGCGAACCGCGCCAGGTCCCGGAGCACGCCGGTATCACTGCCGACTCCCAGCAGCCGGAGCCTGGGCGAGCGCTCTCGCGCCGGTGAGGTCATCGCCCGCTCGACGGTGGTCACGGGTGCGCCTCCCCCCTCCGCCCGGCCCCGGCCCCGGCCCCGCGACCGAGGTAGCGCGCGACGAGAACCAGCGCGTCATCGGTCGGCTTGCGATAGCTGGCCATCAGCCGATCCGCCACCTCCTGAGGATTCGTCCCCTCGATCATCCGGTCGCGGAAGCGCCGCTCGATGCCGTCGGTCGCGAACACCACCAGGTCGCCGGGCAGGATCGAGGTCACCGACGCCTGTAGCGTGGGCAGCCGGAGGCCGACCACCCCGCTTCGCATGACCACCGCTTCCATGGGCCGGCTGGCGCCTGAATGCGCCCGCACCAGCACCCCATCCACGTTTCCGATGGCAAGCCAGGTCATCGTCTCGTCCCTCACGTCAAATGCCGCCAGGCTCATGACCACTCCCCGCGTGCCACGGAGCGCCTCATGGCAGCGCCGGACCAGCGAAATCACCGAGTCGCCGGGAGCGCCCGCGAGCATCGCCGCAGCCCGCCGCGCCGCGGCCGCGGCTTCCGCTCCATGTCCCAGCCCGTCCACCGCCGCCACCAGCACCCCACCGTCGGTGGCGCGCACCACGTGCACGTCACCGGATTCGGCCTGTCCGGGCAGCGGCGCCGCCGCTACCCCCCACTCCAAGTGGGGCAAATGGCCCACGCCGACGACCATCACCTCAGCGGGCCCACTTTCGCATCGTGACGACGGTCCCGCGGCCGAGCTCCGAGCTGAGCTCGAACTCGTCCATGAGCCGCCGCGCCCCGGGGAGCCCCAGGCCAAGGCTTCCCGAAGTCGAAAACCCGTCCTGCAGCGCCAATGCCACGTCCGGGATCCCCGGGCCCTGGTCCCGGGCGATGACCAGCACACCCCGGCGTCCGTTTCGCTCCACCACCTTGATGTCCACCTCCCCCTGGGCGGCGTACGCCAGGATATTGCGTGCCACCTCGGAGACCGCGGCCGCGATGACCGTGAGATCGCCCGTGGAGAAGCCCAGAGTCGAGGCCAGGCGCCGGCTTTCCTGCCGCGCCGTCACGATGTCCACGTCGGCCCGGATCGGGACCAGCCGCTCAGCGTCCACGCCGCTCGGGCCGCCTGGCCCGCTCGTTGAGATAGGCCAGCCCTTCCTCGAGGTCGAGGGCCGTCGCGATGCCGCTCAGCGTGAGGCCGAGCTGCACCATGGCGAAGGCGACTTCGGGCTGGATGCCGACGATGACGGTCTCGGCGCCGCGGAGCATGATCATCTGGGCCAGCGTGCTCAGGGTGCGGACCGCGAAGGAGTCCATCACGTCGAGCACGGTCACGTCTATGATCACGCCCCGGGAGCGGAAGCGGCCGACCCGGTCCACCAGGTCGTCGCGGAGCCGCAGCAGGTCGGTATCCGTCAGCGAGGATTGGATCGTGGCGATGAGGTAATCGCCTTGTTTGAGGATCGGAACCAGCATCGCCGCCTCGACTTATTGTGGGGACTCCCCGTGCGCCGCGCCCTCTCCGACGCTCAGCACCCTGTAGCCGAGCACCCGCTCGGCTTCTTCGATCCCGCCCTGCAGGTCGCCCACCGTGTTCATTTTCGTGAGGTCCACGCCGATCGTCACCAGGGTCTGGGCGATTTCCGGCGAGAGCCCGGTTACGATGACGGTGGCGCCGAGGAGCCGGGCCGCCTCGACCGTCTGGACCAGATGGTTGGCCACCGTCGCGTCCACCGAGGGCACGCCGGTGATGTCCATCACCACCACCTTGGCACGGTTGGAGCGGATGCCCCGGAGCAGCTGCTCGGTCAACTGGCGGGCCCGCTCCGCGTCCACGATGCCGATGATCGGGAGGATCAGCAGCCGCTCGCGGACCTGGAGCACCGGGGTGGAGAGCTCCCGGATCGCCTCCTGCTGCTGCCGGATGACCCGCTCCCGCTCCTGCACGAACCCCACGGCCACCGTCGTTGCGATCCGGTTGGCCGCCGGCTCGTAGGCGTCCAGCACCCGGTTGAGCAGCGCGAAGTCGGCCTGGTACTTCTCGAACAGGGAGCGGGCCAGCACGTCGCGAAGCAGCAGGACGATGCCGAGGACCTCCGGAGTGTCCACACCCCGTGGGATGATCCGCTCCGACAGGTTCCGCGCGTAGGCCTGCAGCGCCTCGACGCTGCCGGTCTCCAGCACCTCCACGTAGTTGTCGAAGACCGACGTCGCCTCGGCGAAGATTTCCTCCTTCGACATCGAGATGAGCAGCCGGGATTCGGTGATGCTGCGCACCCACTCTTCACGCAGCTGGGTGCGGTTGTGGCGGAGGTGCGCCACAAGCTCGCTCAGGACGTCGGCGGTCTTCTCCATCCGGGGCAACCGATTGGCGATGGGGGTCATGGGATTCCCTCTGGCTCTCGAGCGCTCCGAGGCGCGATGTGGCGGCGGCCCTGGCGTTGTGGAACTGGGGACGCCGCGTCCCGGTGCAACGCCGGTGCCGCACCCTGTACGAACTGCGATGCGGCGACTATCCCGTTCGTCCGCCTGCTGTGTTTCTCCGACGATCGGGCACCCATACCAGTTCCGACTGAGGTGGGTGGCACCGAAATGAAGCATATTTACTGCTCCGTGGCTATCCATCCAGCCCTGAAAGGCTCCGTTGAGGAGCCTGACGGCTTCTGCGATCCCTACCGATGCCTCGAAATCATCCACTTCGTGGGTCGGACTGGCCCATCTACGCTTCCCGCCCGGCGGTCGCCTGAGTCGATCAGAGGAGATGCGATGGAGGCGGTGACCAGCGTAGAATGAGACCTGCAAAGCTGGGGATTTGCACCGTATTAAGGCAGGGGCCGGTGGCCTCGGCACCAATCCAGGGCCTCCGATGCCCTACCTCGAGCGGCAACCTAGGTTTGTCCCCGCCCGGAGTTCGTCGCGGATGGAGTTATCTCGAACCGGCACCGCGGCGTCCCAGTTCGCTCACACCGGTCCCGGACCCGAGCGTCGAGGGCGCCGGCCAGCAGCGCGCTGACCGCTTGGCAAACTCTCGGCTCAATGCTCACGGCCTCTCCCACCGGACAGCCCAGGCCGCGGATGGTGAGCCTCCTTGCCTTGCCCCCTGCCCCCGGTCGGCCCCTCTCGATCTCGGCGGCGGCGCCCAGGGATTCGAGCACCCGGAGCGCGCGCTCCCCCTTCCCGGTCCCACCGGCG
This sequence comes from Gemmatimonadales bacterium, assembly GCA_036004545.1. GTDB lineage: Bacteria > Gemmatimonadota > Gemmatimonadetes > Gemmatimonadales > GWC2-71-9 > JABFSM01. Next base: position 20,285 of record DASYRI010000211.1, on the reverse strand, counting down.
GCGCCGCCGCCGAGCTGAGTGGCCAGCCGCCGGCCTGCCTCCCGGAGCAGGGCGGCGACCCGCGCGGGCTCCTCCCGGTCGGCCAGGGTGGCCAGCAGGGCGAGCAGCAATGGCCGGTACGCCCGCGAGAGGAGAGCCGGGGCTTCCGGCGCGAGGACGTAGACCGTCGCCGGCTTGCCCGGCCCGGGAGCCCGGCGAACTCCGACGGCGCGAATCCAGCCGTCCCGCTCGAGCGTAGCCAGATGGATCCGGACGCCGTTGGCGGTGAGCGCCGCCGCCCGGGCCAGCTCCTCCACGGTGGCGGGCCCCCGCCGGAGCCGGGTCACGATCCGGCCGCGGGTGGACTCGAGAAAGCGGCGGCTCCAGTCGGCGGGGGGCACGGGGACCTCGAGAGAGAAAGGGACCGGCTTCGAACATAGGGCCGGGAGCCGGTTTTCACAATTAATGTAGTATATAATTGACTTATTCAGGATGGCGGGCTACCTTGCCCGTCTCCCTTCACCCGCACCGGAAAGGAAGTTCTCCCTATGCCGCTCTCCCTGTTCGCCGCCCTCGCCCTGCTCGCCCCCGGCCACCCGGCGGCCGCCCCCGCGTTCCCAGAGCAGGCCCCGCTCAACGACGCCACCATCGTGGCGATCTTCGCGCAGGCCAACACCTACGACATCGAGACCGGCACCCTGGGCAGTCAGAAGGGGTCGGCCAAGGAGGTAAAGGCGGTCGGCGCCTCGCTGGTGCGCGATCACAAGTCGGTCCTCCAGCAGGCAAACGACCTGGCCAGGAAGCTCGGGGTCACCCCCACGCCGCCGAAGGAGAACCCCTTCGCGGCGATGCACGCCAGGACGATGGCCGAGCTCAAGGCCAAGTCCGGCGCCGCGTTCGACCGGGCGTTTCTGGACGACGAGATCGCCTATCACCAGGCGGTGATTGACGCCGTCACCAAGACGATCCTCCCCGCGATTCAGAACGCCGAGCTCAAGGCGTTCGTGGAGAAGATCGCGCCGGCGTTCCAGGCGCACCTCGACATGTGCAAAGCGACCAAGACGCAGCTCAAGCTGTAACCGGTTCGCGCGGGGCGGTTGTCCGACTTCCTCGGCGAGTGCCGCCGACCATCAGCGCCCGCATGGAGCGAATCGCTCCGCTGCTGCGGCGCTGACGGCCGGCGGCGCTCGCATCGCGTGCAAGGATTTTCATATTGCACCGCCTGCCAAAGTTCCCATTTTGGATCGGCCCTCTGCAGCCGTTCGGCTGCCGCCTTCACGGAGGTCGAGCTGAAGGAGGATCCGATGCCGCCCGGTCGTCGCCGTACCTGCAGCGCTGCCTCGCCGTATCGCCTGTCCCTGCTCGCCGCGATCGTCGCGCTCGCGGCGTGCGACGCCACCACCTCCACCAGCGGCGATCCTCCCAAACCGTCGCACTCGCTGGCGACCGCACTGGTGGCCGCCAAGGCCCCGGCCGTCGGCGGGCCGGTTTCCGGCCTCACGGCGGATCAGCTGCTTCGGTTCCAGCAGGGGAGCGCCGTCTTCCAGATTGTCTTTACTCCGGAGCAGGGTCTCGGGCCCCTCTTCAACGCCCCCGGCTGCGCCTCCTGCCACGAGGAGCCGGTGGTCGGCGGCGCCGGCTCGAACAGCCCCGAGGAGGGAGGCGAAGACATCGAGCTGCACGCAACCCGGTATATGAACCCCGGCTGCGACAACCTCGGCAGTGTCGGCGGGCAGGTCATCCAGCAGCAGGTGACCCCGGCCCTCTTCGCGGCCCTCGCCATCACAAAGGAGCCGGTCCCTGCGGAAGCCACGGCCACCGGCCTCCGTACCACACCGGACCTGTTCGGCTTCGGACTCCTCGACGCCGTGCCCGAGGCTACGATTCTCGCCCTGGCCGACCCGTTCGACTCCAATGGCGACGGCATTTCCGGGCGCGCCCACCTCACCCTGGACGGCCGGGTCGGGCGTTTCGGCCGCAAGGCCCAGGATGCGAGCCTCCGAGACTTCAATACCGGGGCGTTCGTGATGGAGATGGGGATCACCGATCCGGGGCTCCAGACCGAGCAGACCGTACACGGTGATCCGCTGCCGGCGGGTGTGGACCCCACGCGGGAACCGGAGATCGATCAGCTGCGGTTCGACGCCGCGGACGCCTTCGTGCAGACCCTCGCTCCGCCGCCCCAACTCGCGCTCAGCAACCAGGCCCAGGTCGGCCAGCAGGTCTTCTCGGCGATCGAGTGCGCCAAGTGCCACACCCCGACGCTCCGGACCGGCGCCAGTCCGATCAGTGCGTTGAGCTTCAAGGACGTGAATGCGTACACCGACCTGCTGTTGCACGACATGGGTCCCGCGCTGGCGGACATCTGCCTGGGCGACGCGCAGCCGTCCGAATTCCGGACCGAGCCGCTGATGGGGCTGCGCTTCGGGACGGCGTTCCTCCACGACGGCCGGGCCCTCACTATTGAGCAAGCGATCCTCGCCCACGACGGCGAGGCGGCAAGATCCCGGAGGCGATTCAGCGGACTGCCGCAGGCGCTCAAGGGTGCGCTGCTCAAGTTCCTGAATAGCCTGTAGCAGCGCTCCGGCATTCGGGGGAGCCTCCGCCAGACCCCGGGGGGCTCCTCCTGGCCTGCCGGCCCGGCGTGCCCCAGAGAAGCCGCCGCTTGACGAACCGCCTCGCCGCCGAGATAATTGGGCGGACGATGCGACATTCTCTCCGGCGGACCTGGTGGCCCTGGCGCGGTGCGATCCGCGGTGGGCCGGTGTGCGCCTAGTCTAGCTCGCAGAGACTGTCGCGATCCTCGGAGCCCACCGCCTGCGCGGTGGGCTCTTTCGTTGCCGACCCGGACCGGACCGAGAGATGATCATCGTCTTGAAGCCGCATGCCACCAAAGAGCACGCCGAGGAGCTGATGCGGCGGATCTCCGCCCTGGGACTCCGGCCGCTCTACATGCCCGGGCAGGAGCGGGTGGTCCTCGGCGCCCTGGGCGACGAGCGCACCCTGGAGAGCCTCCACCTCGACAGCGATCCGCTGGTCGAGAGCGTGAAGGCGATCCTGGCGCCGTACAAGCTGGTGGGCCGGGAGATTCATCCCCACGACACCATCGTGGACCTGGGCGGCACTCAGGTGGGCGGGGGGCGCTTCACCGTAATCGCCGGCCCCTGCTCGGTGGAGAGCTTGGAGCAGATGCGCGCCACCGCCCGCGCCGTCCAAGCCGGCGGGGCGCACGGCCTCCGGGGCGGCGCCTACAAGCCCCGGACCAGTCCGTATTCCTTCCAGGGCCTCGGGCAGGAGGGGCTCGTCATTCTCGCGCAGGTATCGGCCGAGACCGGGCTGCCCGCGGTGACGGAGGTGGTGGACGCCGGCGATGTCGAGCTGGTCGAGCGGTTCGCCGCCGCCTTTCAGTGCGGCGCCCGCAACATGCAGAACTTCCGCCTGCTCCAGGCCCTGGGCCGAAGCCGGAAGCCGGTGATCCTCAAGCGCGGCATGGCCGCGAAGATCGAGGATCTCCTCCTCGCCGCGGAATACATTCTCGCCGAGGGGAACCCCCACGTGATCCTCTGCGAGCGGGGAATCACCACCTTCGAAACCGCCACCCGCAACACCCTCGATCTGAACGCCATCCCCGTCATCAAGCAGAAGAGCCATCTCCCCGTGCTGGTGGATCCCTCCCACGGAACCGGGCTCCGCGAGCTGGTGACGCCGATGGCGAAAGCCGCGCTCGCCTGCGGCGCGGACGGCCTCCTGGTCGAGGTCCACTGCGATCCGCCCAACGCGCTCTCCGACGGACGCCAGTCGCTCTTCCCCGAGGAGTTCGCCGCAATGATGCGGGAGCTCCGGCCGATCGCCGACGCCGTGGGGAAGGTGATGTGATGGTCGGCTTCCCGCTGGAGCCCGGGACCATTCTGCCGCTGGTGCGGGAGGTGACCGGGAGCCCCGATCCGCTCGCGCTCTACGGCGCGCTCTGCGACGGCGGCCGGCGGGCCGGCACGTTCCTGCTCGAGTCGGGGGAAACCGCCAGCGGCTCGGGCGAGCGGAGTCTCCTCGGAGTCTCGCCCGCGCTCCGCATCGCCTGCACCGGCCGCACGGTGGAGGTGCGGGCGATGAGCGCCAACGGGCGCTCGCTGCTCCCCTGGATCGCCGATCGCCTCCGCTGTCCCTCCCCACACGGCGCGGCGGCGCCGGAGGTGTCGAGCGGGGGCACCGCCGTTCGCGCCGTCTTCCCTCCCCCGCCCGCGGGTCCGCGCGACGAAGCGGAACGGGTCCGGCTCGCGTCGCCGCTCGATGCGCTCAGGGCCGTGGTGCTGGGACCGCGGCTGCTGGCCCATCCAACCGACTCCTCGCACCTCGCGGCCGGCGTCTTCTCGTACGACCTGGTGGAGCTCTTCGAGGCGCTGCCCCCCGGGCGGCCCGAAGCCGCGCCGACGCCCCACCTCGAGTTCTTCGTGCCGGATCGGCTCATCATCGTGGATCACGTCCGGCATCGGACCCTGCTCGTGGCCAACGCGTACGGCGGTCCGGACGGCGAGGCGAACTACCACGACGCTGTTCGCGGGATCGGAGAGCTGATGAGGGCGGTCGAAGCGCAGGGGTCAGCGAGTAGCGAGAAGCGAGAAGGGAAACCTGCGAATCCCTCCTCGCTACTCGCTACCTCCTTCTCGCTGGATTTGACCGACGCCGAATACGCCGCTCTGGTGGTCCGCCTGAAACAATACATCGTGGCCGGGGACGTCTTCCAGATCGTCGCCTCGCGCACCTTCGAGCTTGCCTGCGCCGATCCCCTCGCGGCCTACGGCCGGCTCCGCGCGGCGAATCCGAGTCCGTACCTCTTCTATGTCCGGGGCGAGGAGTCGGTCGTGTTCGGCGCCTCCCCGGAGACGGCGGTGAAGGTCCACGGGGTCCCCCGGCGGGTGACGATCCGGCCCATCGCGGGCACCGCGCCGCGAGGGCGCGGGCCCGACGGCGGGCTCGATCCCGATCTCGACGCCCGGCGCGAGGCGGCGCTCCACCTCGACGAGAAGGAGACCGCCGAGCATATGATGCTGGTGGACCTGGCCCGGAACGACGTGGCCCGGGTAAGCCGCCCGGGCACCCGCCGGGTGACCCGGCTCCTCACGGTGGACCGCTACGCCCACGTGATGCACCTGGTGTCCGAGGTGCAGGGAGACCTCGCCGAGGGCTACGACGCCCTGCACGCCTACGCCGCCGCGATGAACATGGGCACCCTGGTGGGCGCGCCCAAGATCCGGGCGGCGGAGATCCTCCGCGAGGTGGAGCCCTCCCGCCGCGGGGCCTACGGCGGCGCGGTGGGCTACCTCACCCACGACGGGACGATGGACACCGCCATCGTGATCCGGGCCGCGGTGGTGCGGAACGGCACCGCGCGGGTACGGGCCGGAGCGGGGATCGTCTTCGATTCCGATCCGGCCTCCGAGGCGAACGAGACCCGCCGCAAGGCGGAGGCGGTGCTCCGGGCCATCGCCCCGGCGGGAGTCCCCGATGGGTGAGCGGCTGCGGCTCGTCTTCGTGGACAACTTCGACTCGTTCACCTGGAACCTGGTGGACGAGTTCGCCCGGCGCGGCGCCGAAGTCGAAGTGTGGCGCAACACCGTATCGCCGGAGCACGCGCTCGCCCGCGCGCTCGAGCGGCGGCCCGGTCTCCTGGTCCTCTCGCCCGGGCCGGGCCGGCCGGCGGAGGCCGGCTGCTGCATGGAGCTGGCGCGGCTCGCCGCCGAGCGGCGGGTGCCGCTGTTCGGCGTCTGCCTGGGGCATCAGGCGATGGTGGAGGCGTTCGGCGGGGTGGTCGGCCCGGCGGGGGAGGTGGTGCACGGCAAGATCTCCCGCGTCCGCCACGAGGGCGGGGCGCTCTTCGAGGGCGTGCCGTCGCCGTTTCCCGTGGGGCGCTACCATTCGCTCGCGGCGACCAGGCTCCCCGACTGCCTGGTGCCCGTCGCCGGCACCGATCGCGTGGTCATGGCCGTCGCGCACCGGAGCGCCCCGCAGCTGGGCGTGCAATTCCATCCCGAGTCCATCCTCACGCCCGACGGGGGCACCATCATCGACAACGTGATCCGCTGGGCTGAGGAAACGGCCGATGCGCGCAAGTGAGGTGCTCGAGGCCCTGAGCCGGCGGTCGCTCTCACGGGAGGAGAGCAGCGCCACCTTTCAGCGCTTCGTCGCCGGCGAATATTCCGAGATCGAGATGGCCGCGGTGCTCGCTGCGCTCAAGACCCGTGGCGAATCCCCCGAGGTCATGGCGGGCGCGGTCGAGGCGCTGCTCGCCGCGGCTCTCGCCTTTCCGCGGCCCGACTACGGGTTCGGGGACTGCTGCGGCACCGGCGGCGACGGCGCCGGCACGGTGAACATCTCGACCGCCGCGGCGTTCGTCGCCGCGGAGCTCGGCATCCCGATGGCCAAGACGGGCAACCGCTCGGTCTCCTCCCGATGCGGCTCCGCCGACGTGCTCGAGCGGCTCGGCGTCAAGCTCGATCCCGCCCCCGAAGTGGGGCGCCGCTGCCTGGACCAGGCGGGGGTGTGCTTCGTCTTCGCGGCCCAGTTTCACGGCGGGGTGCGGCACGCCGCGCCGGTGCGGCGGGCCCTCGGCGTCCGGACGGTGTTCAACCTGGTGGGACCCATCGCCAACGCCGCGCGGCCGCCCTGGCAGCTGATGGGCACCTACGACCCGGCGCTCTGCGAGCCGGCGGCGCGCACCCTTCAGCTCATCGGCCGCGAGGTGGCGCTGGTCGTGCACGGCAGCGGTCTCGACGAGGTGGCGCTCCACGGCCCGACCACCGGGGTGCTGATTCGCGGCGGCGACCTCCGGCACGTCACCATCACGCCGTCGGACGCGGGCCTGGTGCAGGCGCCGCTCGAGGCGCTCGCGGGCGCCGGGCCGGAGGAGAACGGCGCCTGGCTGGTCGCGCTGCTCGAGGGGAAGGGCCTCCCGACCCACGCCGACGCCGTGGCCCTCAACGCCGGCGCGCTGGTCTGGGCCATCGGCAAGGCCCCGACCCTCAAGGATGCTACCCGCCTGGCGCGGGAGGCGCTCGACGGCGGCGGTTGCATCCGGCGCCTGACGCGCCTGGTGGATCTCTCCAATGGCGCTTGACGCGATTCTCGCCCACAAGCGCGGAGAGCTGGCGCGCCGCAAGGCCGCCGCGTCGCTGGAGTCGCTGCTCGCCCGCTGCGAGCCGAGCTCGCGGAGCTTCGCGGCGGCGCTCGGCGCCGGCCGCCCCGGCTTCGTCCTCGAGATCAAGTTCGCCTCGCCTTCGGAGGGCGCGATCCGCGCCGGTACCGACCTCGAGCCGGTCCTCGCCAGCTACGGCCGCCACGCCGATGCCGTCTCGGTGCTCACCGACGAGCGCTTCTTCGGCGGCTCGCTGGCGCGGCTCGCTCTGGTGCGGGCGCGGCTCGGCCAGCCGCTCCTCTGCAAGGATTTCTTCCTCGATCCGTTCCAGGTGGCCGAAGCGCGGCTCCACGGCGCCGACGCGGTGCTGCTCATCCTCGCCGCGGTGGACGACGCCGCCTGGCGCGCCTGCGCCGAGCTCGCGGCGCGTCTCGGCATGGAGGTGCTGACCGAGGTGCACGATGAACTCGAGATGGCGCGGGCGGTAGCGCTGGGCGCCCCGATCATCGGGATCAACAACCGCGATCTCCGCACCCTTCGAGTGGACCTGACCACGACCTCGCGCCTGGCTCCCAAGGTCCCCGGCGACCGGCTCGTGGTCACGGAATCGGGGATCACCTCCCGCGAGGAGGTGCGCCGCCTCCGGGCCTACGCCGACGCGGTGCTGGTGGGGAGCGCGCTCATGAAGGAGCCGGATCTCGATCTCGCCGTGCGGCGCCTCATGTACGGCATGACCAAGGTGTGCGGGCTCACCCGGCCGGGCGACGCCCGCGCCGCTTGCGATGCAGGCGCAACCCATGGCGGCCTGATGTTCGCCCCCGCCTCGCCGCGGCGCATCACTCTCGAGCGGGCCCACGCGGTGCGCGCCGGGGCGCCGCTCACCTGGGTCGGCGTCTTCGCCGACCAGTCCCCGGAGGACGTCGCCGAGACGGCCACGGGGCTCGGCCTGGCCGCGGTCCAGCTGCACGGCCAGGAGCCGGCGGAGGCGGTCGCGCTGGTCCGCGCGCGGCTGCCCGAAGCGATCGAGGTGTGGAAGGCGGTGCGGGTGGAGGACCGGATCCCGCGGCGGGCCGAGACCGGGGCGGACCGGCTGCTGCTCGACGCTCCGCCGGTCCACTCACCGGCATCCAGGTTCCGTCCTTCCCTGGTTCCGACCTTCCGTGCGACGGGCGGCACCGGGCGCTCCTTCGACTGGTCGCTGCTCGACACCTGCGCCGAGCGCGATGCGGTGATTCTGGCCGGCGGCCTCCGCGCGGAGAACGTGGAGACCGCGGCGGCCCTCGGCACCTGGGGCCTCGACGTGAGCACGGGTGTGGAGGCGTCGGCCGGGCGGAAGGACGCCGCGCGTCTCGGCGACTTCTTCGCGGCGCGCCGACGCCTGCCCGGCCGGGGGGGAGGAGCCGCGTCCCCATGAGGCAGAGCGGCCGGTTCGGCCGGTTCGGAGGGACGTTCGTCCCGGAGATCCTGGTGCCGGCGCTCGAGCAGCTCGAGGCCGCCTTCCTCGACGCCCAGGAGGATCCCGGGTTCCGGCGGGCGCTGGGCGATCTGCTCCGCCACTACGCGGGCCGGCCCACACCGCTCTACCGCTGCCGGAATCTCGCCGCCGGCACCGCGGCGCGCATCTACCTCAAGCGCGAGGACCTGCTCCACGGCGGCGCGCACAAGACCAACCAGGCGCTGGGCCAGGGGCTCCTCGCCCGGCGGATGGGCAAACACCGGCTCATCGCGGAAACCGGCGCCGGCCAGCACGGCGTCGCGACCGCGCTCACCGGCGCCGTGTTAGGTCTGGAGACCCGGGTGTACATGGGTGCCGTGGACATGGAGCGGCAGAAGCCGAACGTCTTCCGCATGCGGCTCATGGGCGCGGAGGTGGTGCCGGTTACCACCGGGTCGCAAACCCTCAAGGACGCCATCAACGAGGCGCTCCGCGACTGGTCCGCCAGCTACGAGGATACCCACTACCTCCTCGGCACCGTCGCGGGGCCGCACCCCTTCCCCACCCTGGTGCGCGACTTTCAGCGCATCATCGGCGACGAGGCGCGGGAACAGATTCTCGTGGCGGAGGCCGCGCTGCCCGATCTGGTCGTCGCGTCGGTGGGCGGAGGCTCCAACGCGATGGGCATCTTCACCGCGTTCCTCCCCGACCGGAACACCCGCCTGGTGGGCGTCGAGGCGGCGGGCGAAGGCCTCGACACCGGCCGCCATTGCGCCACGCTGGGCCGCGGCCGGCCCGGCGTGCTGCACGGCTCCTACAGCTTCATCCTGCAGGACGAGGAGGGTCAGATCACCGAGAGCCACTCGATCTCCGCGGGCCTCGACTATCCCGGGGTCGGCCCGGAGCACGCCTGGCTCAAGGAAACCGGCCGGGCCGAGTACACCAGCTGCACCGACGCGGACGCGCTGGAGGCGTTCGGCGCGCTGGCGAAGGCCGAGGGGATCCTGCCCGCCCTCGAGTCCGCCCACGCGCTGGCGGTGGCGCTCAGGATCGCGCGCGCGGCGGGCGGCCCGCTCACCCTGCTCGTCAATCTCTCCGGCCGCGGGGACAAGGATCTCGAGACCGTGCTCCGCCACCAGGCGGCCGGGGCGTGACCCGATGACTCCCGCGGCCACGCGAGCCGTGCGCTACGCCCGGATGTTCGAGCGGCTCGGCGGCGCGCACGAGGGCGCGTTCATCCCCTTCGCCATGCTGGGCGATCCCGACCCGGCCCGGAGCGTGGCGGCCCTCCGCGCCATGGTGCGGGGCGGCGCCGACGCTCTCGAGCTCGGGCTCCCCTTCTCCGATCCGATCGCCGACGGCCCGGTGATCCAGGCCGCCGCGGCGAGGGCCCTCGCCGCCGGGGTGCGCCGCCAGGACTGCTGGAGCATCGTGGCGCAGCTCCGCGCCGACCGGCCAGAGCTGCCCGTCGGGCTTCTCGTGTATGCCAACCTGGTCTGCCACCGCCCCCCGGAGCAGTTCTTCGCCGAGGCTGGCGCCGCCGGCGTGGATTCGGTGCTGGTGGCCGACCTGCCGGTGCTGGAGTCGGCGCCGGTGGCGGACGCCGCGCGGGGAGCCGGGATCGCGCCGGTCTTCATCGCGCCGCCCAACGCGGACGCGGCGCGGCTCCGCGCGATCGCCGGCGCCGGCGAGGGGTACACCTACGTGACGTCGCGCGAAGGGGTGACCGGCGCCGACGAGCGGCTCCGCCGGGACCAGTCGGCGCTGATCGAGGCGCTCAAGCAGCTGGGCGCGCCGCCGCCGGTCCTCGGATTCGGCATCTCGAAGCCGGAGCATGTTCGAGCCGCGCTCGCGATGGGCGCCGCGGGCGCGATCAGCGGCAGCGCGGTGGTCCGGCTGGTCGCGGAAGCGGGGGATGTAGAGAGATTCGTTCGGGAGATGAAGGACGCGACGAGAGACCCAACGACGCAATGACGCGAAGACGCAACGACGACGCAACGACGCAATGACGCAAGGTGAAAACCCGTTCAGCCTTGCGTCTTTGCGTCTTACCCCGGCCACCCCTCGGGCCGCGACTCCATGAGCAGCACGATCGGCGCCCGGAGGTCGCCGGCGAATACGGTGGACTCGAGCGGCATCGTGCGCTCGCTCTCCTCGGGTGTCGATCCGGTCCAGCAAGTGAAGGCGACGTGAAGTACCGGCTGGTCCAGCAGCGCGCGAGGGGGTGTCCGCGGCGCCCCGAAGGCCATGCCGTCCCGTACCGTCGCGAACAGCCGCCCAGAGATGGCGACCGGGTTCTCGCTGAGGTTCTGAAGCATCCGGTAGGTGAGTGTTGTGGACTCTCCGCCACGCGTGACGATACCGAACACCGGCGCGTCGAACCGGCCCAAGCGGGGGAAGAGCGCCACGCCGTAGCCCCAGCTCACCCTGGTATCGCTAGTGCTGGCAAGCATTTCCGTCAGCAGGTCGTGCACCGCGATCAGGTTCTTGGGAATCGGATCCATATTCACTGGCCCGCCTCGAATGGGGTCGGGTGCTTACTTCGCAGGACCCGGGCCATTCCTTCCGGGCTCAGGATTGCAGCGTGGATGCAGGATTAAGAAAAAGCCGAACTACGGTCCCCCGCCCGACCTCGCTCTCGACTTCCACCCTCCCTCCCCAACCCTCGGCGAGCCGCTTGACGATCGGCAGGCCGAGCCCGGAACCGCTGGTCGAGGTGGAGAACCGCGGCTCGAAGATCATCGGCAGAAGCTCGGCCGGGATTCCGCACCCGTCGTCTTCGACCGCGATGGTGGTGCCGCGGAGCCGGATCCAGATTTTCCCGGCGCGCGCGTTCCGGGAGTTCTCCAGCAGGTTGACCAGCGCCTCCTTCACCTCGTCGGCGCGGGCGACCCCCGGGATGGCGGTGTCGGACTCGATCAGGACCTCGGCTCCTTCGGGTCCGAGGCGGTACAGATCGGCGACCTCGCGTACGACCCGGGGGAGGTCCACGGCCTCGAGCGGGCCCCGCTCCGAGGCGGGCGTGCCGAAGCGGCTGAAGGAGCGGGCGATCCGGTCGAGCCGGTCAATCTCGGAAAGGATTCTGGCGGTCGTGCTTTCCAGAACCGGACCAATCGGGGTGCGGCGATCCTGCATAACCCGCCGCAGGTGCTGGATGCCCAGGCGCATCGGGGTGAGCGGGTTCTTGATCTCGTGGGCCACCTGGTTGGCCATCTGGCCCCAGGCGACGATCCGCGCCACCCGCTCCTGCGCCTCCCGCGCCTTGCGCACGTCCTCGGTCATCTTCTCGAAGGCGGCGAACACCGGGGCGAATTCGGCGGGCGGCTCCTCCGGCCGGGGCGCAATGGGATCCCCCCGTCCGAAGGCGAGCGCCGCCTCGCGCAGCTCGGCCACGGGCCGGGCGAAGGCGCGCGCCGCCGCTCGGGCCGCGAGCAGGGAGGCCGCCACCCCGGCCAGCGTGACCAGGAGGAAGAGCAGCGCCAGGTCCCGCTGCCGATCGGCCAGCACCGGGTCGGTGGCCACCTGGGGCATCGCGAGGGCGCCGGCGCCGAGGTCGGAGAGCCGCACCGCGCGATAGCCGATGCGGCTCTGCACCGCGCGGGATGGGCCCTCCGCCGAGGCCGCGTCGTCTCCGTGGATCACGATGCGATGGTATGCATCCGATTCCATGAGCGGGCCGAGGATACCCAGGGTCTCGAGCAGGCCGCCGGTCGAGCCCGCGAGGTAGCCGCCGTCCCGGTAGAGGGCGAGCGCCGCGTCGGCCCGGTCGCCCAGACTCGTGAGAGCGCCGGTCAGGGCGGTGTCGGCGGCGGGCAGGGCGGCGGTGGACGGGGCCACGACCCGGAGCGACTGCTCGATCATCCGGTCGCGGCCTTCGCGAACCTCGGCGCGAAGCCGGCCCAGCCCCCACAGCGCGAACCCCGTCGTCGGGGCGAGGAAGAAGAGTGACAGCGCCGCGCCGACCCGGGCTTGATAGGAGCGCAGGTGAGGCCTCCAGGCGGGCGGCCGAGGCGCCCGTCCCCCGAGCAGGGCGGCGAGCGTCCACAGGAGAGCGAGCAGGGCGGTATCGAGCATGACGACCAGCGCACCGCGGACCGCGAGCGTCCCCGGCTCCCCGAGCTCGATGGCGCCGAAGACGTCGCGCGGTACGCCGGCGATCGTCACCGTGCGCTGACCGAGCGCGGACCATCCTTCCTTCCGCCAGAGCGCCAACCCGGCGTTGGGCGACTGGGTGGATGGCGCGGGGGCGAGCGTGAGCCGGTAGAGCGGCGCGCGCGGCGGCGCCGGATCGAGGAGCCGGCCCAGGCGAGCGCGCGGCACCAGCGCCGACCGGGGGCCCAGCGCCACGCTGAGGACGGTCGCCGAATCGAGCCGGACCAGGAGCAGCTGGTGCGTGGCCGGGGCTCGGGCGAGCGATCGGACCGTCACGCGGTCGGTCGGCGTGAGCCCCCGGACCAGTGACGCCGTCAGATCGTCGGGCAGGTCGAGCGCGTCGAGCTCGAGCTCGAAGATCGGAGTCCCGTCGGAGCGCCACAGGCCAAGGGTTGCCGGCCGCCCGCTCCGCGAAAGCGGCGCCGCCCGCCACAGCGCGTAGAGCTCCGGCGCGGACGCCGGGACCGGCTCGCGCGGAACCGTCGCACCCCACTCGCGCAGGCTCGCCTCCGCGGCAGCGTCCGGCACGTCGCCGAGGCCCGCAAGGTCGCGACGCGCGGCCTCGAGCCGTCCCTCGATGCCCGCGCCCCAGGTGAGGAGCCCCGCTGCGCCTCCCGCCACGAGCGCGATGCCCGCGATCGCGGCACGTCGATCGGCCGGCAGGCTCACCAGTACGAGAGGCGGGAGCCAGAGCAGCGTGTACCAGTCGGGCCACCCGAACCGTGCATTCCATACCAGGACCCCGATCACGGCGGCGATCACGGCGAGCGCCGCGCCAAGGAGCGGCAGGCGCCAACCGGTGCCGGAGGCCGCCGACCCGCGCAGGAGTGCCGCGGCCAGTGTGACCAGGCCCGCGGCCGGCGCGAAAAGCGCCAGATGCCAGACCAGCGAGAGGCCCAGCGAGACGCCCGAGGCCGGAGGCGCGATGCCGCGTCCGAGGGCGCTCACCAGGTACGGCGCCCCGATCAGGAGAAGGGCCGCCGGCACAATCGAGAGGATCCGGCGTGGCGGCTCCCGCTCCCAGAGGAGCGCACCGGCCACGATCAGGACGAGGCCCGCGACGGCGAGCGGCCCCGCCGCGGTGGAGAGCGGACCCAGCACGGGACTGCTGAAGAGCGCAGGATCGAACGGCTGGGGAATCCCGAACAACGCCCCGATCGGCGCCCGGAGCGCGAGTGCCGGCAGGATCAGGGCGAGGCCGCTGCGGACGACTCCGCCCGGCACCAGCCCGATGGCGGCGAGAAGCGTGAGCACCAGCGCCCATGCGACCCTCCGGGTTCCCAGGCCGCGCGCGCGCTCGAGCGCCCCCACCTGGTCGGGAGGGACGACCTGGACGCTGAAGAGCACCTGGGAGCCACCGGTCGTGGGCTGCTCGTAGTCGAAGACATCGGAATCGTCCGGAGCTTCTCCGGGCGCCCAGATCCTGAGTCCCACCTCGGTGCGGTCCCGGAACCGCGCCGTAAGACTTCGTTGCGGGTCGGGCACCGCCGGGTGCGTGGCGAGCAGCACTGCGCCCAGGGCGGTCCGGCCCGACGCGGCGTGGCGCCGGACCTCGAGCACCGCGTAGAATGGAGTGAGCCGCACCCCGATCGAATCGCCGGCGGGGTTGGGCTGCAGCCGAAACCGGCCGCCCCAGGCCCGCGGGACGCCGCTCCGCTCGAAGACCACGACGCCCGATTCGAGATCGGTGCCGCGGGGAATGCGCTCGATGGCATGGAAGCTCGGCTCCCGCGGCCCATCGGCCTGGGCCGCGGCCCGGCGGGCGAGCACGTCGGCGAGCAGGCGCGCGTCGCGGAGTTCGGTCCGGAGCCGCGCCGCGGCCGCCTCGATCCGGGCTTCCCGGGCGTGGGGCCAGTCCCGCTCCAGGCTCTCGATCCGCCATTGCTGGACGGCGAGCACCGCGGCCGTGAGCAGCAGCGGCGCGAGGAGCCACCCGCGCCGCTTTGCGACCGCGGTGAGGAGCAGGAGGGCGAGCGCGGCGATCGCCGCCGTCCGCGAGGGGCCGCGCAGCCACTCCCCCGAGGCGAAGGCGGCGCCCGCGAGCGAGATGACCCACCAAGGGAAGGTTGTGCTCAGATGGCGCGTCCGCTGCGGTTGAAGGAGATGACGCCGGCCCGCGCCGCGGAAGTCCTCGCCGCGACCCCGAGGCTCCTGGTCCCGGCAGGCACGCTGGAAGCCCGCGGTCCCCATCTGCCGCTGGGCTGTGACACCGTGATCCTCGAGCGCCTGGCCGACGATCTCTCCGCCAGCACCGGCATCGCCCGCACCCCCACGCTTGAATACGGTGTGCACGCCACCGCAGACGACCCGGGGCCCGGCACGGCGGCTCTGACCCGCAAAACCCTTCACCGCGCCGTGAACGAACTTATCGCCGTCTGGGAGGAGGTGGCAGGCGTTCGCGACACTCTCATCCTCACCGCCCACGCCGCCGACTACCACCTCGAGGCGCTTTCCACCATCCGCACCAGCGGGCGGGTTCGCGTCGCGGATATCCTCTCCCTCACGGGCATTGCCGAGCTCCGGGAGTCACTCACCGGGCCGTGGCACGGTGGCGAGGTGGACACCTCGCTCATGCTTGCGCTGGCGCCCGAGCTGGTGGACCGGGACCGGATTCCCGTGGGCCTGGCCGCCTCGGCCGAGAAGGGCGACCGATTCTACCGGGCCATTTTCGCCAGGCTCAACGAGCACCTGTCGTGACCCGTTGCCGCTACCTTTCTGCCCGTCCGCCCGTCTGCCTCATGGGTTTTCGCGTCTCTGCGTCCTCGCGTCTTTGCGTCCTTGCGTCTTCCCGTGCCTAACCGTTGCGGTCCTATTACCTTAGCCCCCGTTCGTCGCAAGCTGAAACCTTTGGAACAGCCGGGACGTCATATGAGCCGACTTTCGCACGTCACTCAAGGAAAAAACGCCATGACTCGCTGGGCTCCTGCCCTCGTCGGTCTTTGCCTGGCGCTCCCCACCCGGGGCGCCGCACAGCAGCCGGCGGCCCCTCCCGCACCGGCCGCCCCGGTGCAACCCGCAGTCCGTCTTACGCTGGCCCAGGCCCTCGACGAGGGACGGCGGAGCAGCCCGGCCTACCGCCAGACCGTGAACGACGCCGTGCCGGCGGGCTGGGCGGTTCGGAATTCCTACGCGGCGTTTCTACCGACGTTCGACGTGAGCGGGAGCATGGGCTATACCGGCTCCGGCCAGTCCACGTTCGGTGGCTCCACCTTCAATCAGACTTCGCCCTCGCTCTCCTCGAGCTACGGGCTCTCCTTCGGCTGGCAGCTCTCCGGCGCAACGATCAGCGGCACCGGCCAGCAGAAGGCGAACCGTCACGCGGTGGACGCCGACATCGCCAACGCGGGCGAGCTCCTGCGCAACGACATCACGTTCCAGTATCTCACCACGCTTCAGGCCGCGGCGCAGAGCGAGGTGGCCCGCCAGCAGGTACAGCGGAACGCCGATTTCCTCGCCCTGGCCCGGGCCAAGTATCAGGTCGGCCAGTCCACGATGCTCGACGTGCGGCAGGCCGAGGTCCAGAAGGGGCAGTCGGACGTGGCGCTGCTGCGGGCCGATCAGGCGGAGAACGAGGCGAAGCTGGAGCTCTTCCGCCGGATGGGGATCCCGATTCCGGCGCTGCCGAACGCGGTGGCGCTGGTGGATTCCTTCCCGGTGAGCGAGCCGCAATACGACGAGCAGCAGCTGCTGGCGCTGGCCAGGGAGGAAAACCCGTCGCTCAAGGCGCTCCGGGCCCGCGACCACGCGGCCGAGTGGGGCGTCCGCTCCGCCAAGTCCCGTTTCCTCCCCACGATTTCGGCGCAGGCCTCGATCTCCGCGTTCACCCAGGAATTCACCAACGAGCAGCTCCTGCTCAATTCCCGGCTGAGCTCGGCCCAGGGAGCCGCGGAGAACTGCCGGTTCCAGAACGCGCTGATCGGGGCGCTCCCGAGCGGGGGGGTGCCGGGATATGCCAACGGCGGCATCATCGCCGACTGCAACTCGTTCGCGAACCTCGACGCCACCGGCGACAACCTGACGCCCGAGTTTCGCTCCCAGATTCTGAAGGGGAACAACGTCTGGCCGTTCAGCTACACCCGGCAGCCGTTCCAGGCGAGAATCCAGGTCTCCCTGCCGATCTTCGACCAGTTCGACCGGAATCTCGCGGTGGCGCAGGCGCGGGTGCAGCAGGAGGACCTGGCGGAGAGCGTCCGGGCCCGCCGGCTCCAGGTCGAGACCGAGGTGGCGGCCCGGTATCTCGGGGTGCTGAGCTCCTACCAGGCGATCCAGGTCCAGGAGCAGAGCCGCCAGTCGGCGCGGGAGCAGCTGCGGCTGGCCCAGGACCGCTACCGGCTGGGCAGCGGCTCATCGCTCGAAGTCTCCGACGCGCAGAACAACGTCACCCGGGCCGAGGGCGACTACGTGAACGCGATCTACGAATATCACAAGGCCATCGCCGCGCTGGAGTTCGCGGTGGGCCGCCCACTGCGCTGAACGAGAGGACCGATTCATGTCACGTCGTGCCAAATGGACGCTGGGCCTCGCCATCGTCGTGGTCGTCGGCGGGGGTCTCTTCGCCCTCACGGCGGCCAAACGGGGCAACCGGGCCACCGAGGTTCGCCTCGAGCCGGTGGGCACCCGGGATCTGGTCGCCACGGTCACGGCGAGCGGCAAGATCGAGGCGAAGACCAAGGTGGACATCAGCGCCGACATCACCGGCCGCATCACCGAGATAGCGGTGAAGGAGGGCGATCTGGTCAAGAAGGGCCAGTTCCTCCTCCAGATTGATCCGGCGCAGTACGAGTCCATCGTGAGCCGGCTCCTGGGCCAGGTCGCCTCCGCCGAGGCGTCGCTGGCGCAGGCTCGGACCAATCGGGATCAGTCCAAGCGCCAGCGCGACCGGGCGCTCGAGATCCAGAAGGTGAACGCCGAGCTCATCGCCCGGGAAGTGGTTGAGCAGGCGGTCCAGGCGTACGATGTCGCCGAGGCAAACCTCAACGCCGCCCAGGCCGGGGTGGACCAGTCCCACGCCGCCCTGGCCGAGGCACGCAGCAACCTGGCCAAGACGCACCTGGTCTCGCCGATTGACGGGCGGGTGGTGCGGCTCGCGGTCGAGAAGGGCGAAGTGGCGGTGCCTGGCACGTTCTCCCGCGAGACCGGCCTCCTCATGACGATCGCCGACCTCTCGATCGTGCTCGCCAAGGTCCAGGTGGACGAGACCGACGTGGTCCGGCTCGAGCTGGGCGACTCGGTGGCGGTCTCCATTGACGCCTTCCCCGACACCGCGTTCGTCGGGCGGGTCACCAAGATCAGCAACAGCGCCAAGCTCTCCCAGACCGGCGCGTCGAGCGGCAGCTCGACCGACCGGGCGGTGGACTTCGACGTCGAGGTGACGCTCGACCGTCCGCCGCCGGACATCCGGCCCGATCTCTCGGCCACTTCGCGGGTCGTCACGGACACCCGGAAGCAGGCGCTCTCGATCCCGATCATCGCGCTTACGGTCCGGGAGCACCAGGACGTTCCCAACGAGACCAAGTCGGGAACCGGCCAGCCGGTGGGAGCAGCGGTGGCGCTCACCGCGGCGGAGAAGAAGAAGAAGGAGCGGGAGGGCGTCTTCGTCGTGAAGAACGGCATCGCCACCTTCCGGCCGGTCAAGGTCGGCATCGCGGGCGAGGAGCACTTCGAGGTGCTCGACGGCCTCAAGGCGAGCGACACCGTCGTGGCCGGGCCGTATCAGGCGGTGCGTGATCTCAAGGACAGCACCCGGGTGCGCCAGGTCCGGGAGGCGAAGGGGGCGGGCGCCGCCTCGGCCAAGAAGGCCTCATGAGCGACCTCGTCATTGACATCCGGGACCTCACCCGGGTCTACACCATGGGCGCGGAAGAGGTGCGCGCGCTGCGCGGCGTGTCGCTCGAGATCCGCCGCAACGAGTACGTGGCGATCATGGGCCCTTCGGGGTCGGGCAAGTCCACCCTGATGAACCTGATCGGCTGTCTCGACACCCCGACCAGCGGGGAGTACTGGCTCAACGGGCAGGAAGTCTCCCGCATGCCCGACGACGCCCTCGCCCGGGTGAGGAACCGGGAGATCGGCTTCGTGTTCCAGACCTTCAACCTCCTGCCCCGCGCCACCGCGCTCCAGAACGTGGAGCTGCCGCTGGTCTACGGCGGCGTCCCGACCCGGACGCGCCGGGAGCGGGCGCGGAACGCGCTCGGCCGGGTGGGCCTGGCGGACCGCATGGACCACCGGCCCAACGAGCTCTCCGGCGGCCAGCGCCAGCGGGTGGCGATCGCACGGGCGCTGGTGAACGAGCCCGCGATCCTCCTCGCCGACGAGCCCACCGGCAACCTCGACAGCAGCACCAGCGAGGAGATCATGCGGGTCTTCGAGACCCTTCACGCCCAGGGCCAGACCGTCATCATGGTCACCCACGAGGCCGACATCGCGGCCCACGCGGCCCGGGTCGTGCTCCTCCGGGACGGGTGGGTGGCGAGCGACACCCCGACCCCCCGACCCGCGGCCGCCTGAGATGCTGCTCCGGGACGCGGTGGGCATGGCGCTCGGCATGATCCGGGTGCAGAAGCTCAAGAGCTTCTTCTCCCTGCTCGGCGTGCTGATCGGCGTCACCTTCCTGATCGCGGTCGTCTCGATCGTGCAGGGGATGAACGTGTACATGGAGGACAAATTCGCCAACCGGCTGGTGGGCCTGAACACCTTCCAGCTCCGCCGGATGCCGAACTTCAACATGGGGAACATCACCGAGGAGCAGTGGCGGCAGTGGCAGCGGCGGCCGCGGATCAACTACGCCGAAGCCTCGTACATCGAGGCGCACATGCAGACCCCGGCGATCTACTCGCGCTACTGCGAGGAGCAGCTGCCGATCCTCTGGAACGGCAAGACCGCCAAGTCCGTGTCCGTCTGGACCGCGGACGCCCCGATGTTCCAGATCAAGAACCTCGACCTCGAAGGCGGCCGGGTCTTCACGCCCCAGGAGGCGCGGGCGGGCCAGGCGGTGGCGGTGGTGGGCTGGGACCTCGCCGAAAAGCTCTTCAAGGGCGTGGACCCGATCGGCAAGGACATCACGATCGAGGGTCTCCCCTACCGGGTGGTGGGCAAGGTGGCGAAGCAGGGCACCCTCTTCGGGATCTCGCTCGACAAGTTCGTGGTGGTCCCGTTCGACGCACCGGTGCACCGGGTCGCCTGCCGGCTGGGGTTCATGGACGAGCTCCACGTCCGGACCGGGAGCCCGGCGGCGATGCAGGTGGCGCTCGGTGAAGTCGAGGAGATGATGCGGATCCAGCGCCGGCTCAAGCCCGGCCAGGAGGACAATTTCGCCATGCAGACGGCGGAGGGCGCGCTCGAGGGCTGGAAGAAGATCTCCGCCATCCTGATGACCGCGCTGCCGATGCTGGTGGGGATCTCCCTCGTGGTGGGCGGGATCGTGATCATGAACATCATGATGATGTCGGTGAGCGAGCGCACGCGCGAGATCGGCATCCGGAAAGCGATTGGAGCCAACCGGCGCGACATTCGCCGGCAGTTCCTCGTCGAGACCGTGCTGCTCAGCACGCTTGGCGGCCTGATGGGCGTGGGCAGCGGCTGGGCGCTCGC
>DASYRI010000210.1:0-9624 GCA_036004545.1 Gemmatimonadales bacterium | reverse complement strand
GAGCGGTTCGAGCAGCCGGCCATCGCCGAGGAGTTCATCCCCGGCCGGGAGCTCTACGTGAGCGTGTTAGGCAACCAGGACAACCTCGAGATCCTCCCCCTCACCGAGCTCATCTTCGACAAGGAGAAGACCGAGCCCGAGGAGCGGATCGCCACCCAGAGCGCCAAGTGGGACGAGCCCTACCGCAAGCGCAAGGGGATCAAGAACGTCTTCGCCCGGCCGGTCTCCCAGGCGGCGCGGGAGCAGATCGAGGTGATCTGCCGCACCGCCTTCCGCGCGCTCTGGCTCCAGGACTACGCCCGGATCGACCTCCGGCTCACCGAGAGCGGGGAGATCTGGGTGCTGGAGGCCAACGCCAACCCGTTCATCAGCCGGGGCCACGAGATCGCCAACGCGGCCGAGAAGGCGGGGATGCCGTATCCCCGGTTCATCCAGCGAATCGTGGAGGAAGCGCTGGCCCGCCATGGTCCGGCGTAGGCCCCGCCGGGAGGCGGCACCCAAGGCCGATCCCCGCTGCGTCTGCGGCTATCCGCTCCAGCGCTGGTGGCCCCACTGCCCCGATTGCGGCCGCGCCCAGCAGTGGCGCGACACCGCCGGCCAGATCGGCGCCGAGTGCCCGAGCTGCCGCTGGGCGGTCTCGCCCAAGTTCTCCTTCTGCCCCTGGTGCGCCCGTGACCTGGCCGACGAGGGGACCTTCAGCGAGGAGCCGCTCAAGGCGCCCAAGGGCTTCCGGATGGACGCGCGCTGCGACTGGGGCTGCGGCGGCGGGGTCCAGTACCCGATGCCGTTCTGCCCCTGGTGCGGCAAGGACCAGCACTGGAAGGAGGAGGACCGCTTCGAGGGCAGCTGTCCCCACTGCGGCCGCGGGGTGGACGACTGGATGGACATCTGCCCCTGGTGCGGCGAGGACGCCACCGGGCGCGACCTGATCCCCCAGGCGCTCCGCCGGGTGCGGCAGCTGCTCCAGGTGGCGCGGATCTCGGGCTGGGGCTTCCGCCTCCTGCTCCGGCCCGGCGTCTCGGGCGTGGACCCGCGCTATCCCAAGATCGTGGAGATCGAGGAGCGCTACGTGGTGAACGTCCCCCGGCGCGACGAGATCGCCTGGCCGATGGTGGTGGGGCTCATCAGCCACGAGCTGGGCCACAGCTTTCTCTATCACCACTGGCACTGGACCCGCACCGCGGTCTTTCGCAACAGCTTCGGCGAAGTGGCCAAGGCGTACCGGGTGATGGACGACGCCTGGGTGGATTTCCAGCGGCGCCGGGTGGCGATCGCGCCGGTGAACTACGTGAGCGCCTACGCCGCCAGGCACCCGGAGGAGGACTTCGCGGAGACGTTCCGCTTCTACCTCACCCGGCGGGGCCGGCTCCGCGAGCTGTTCGCCGAGCTCGGGCAGAAGCGGAAAGGGGTGATCGTGTACCAGAAGTTCCTCGCGCTGCACGAATACGTGCGGTCGCTCCGGGGCGCGCGCTGACCGGCTTCCCCGCGGGCTGGGGACACGGTCCCCGCGCCCACCGGTTGCCCCGCTCGGGTGGCTCGGGCCGTCAGCGCGTCTCTCCGCGGGCTCGGGGTGGAGCTCCCTCCGGGCGCCGGAGGTGCGCGGTCGCATTCGGAGCGGGTACGCATGGCGGGGGCGCACCAACGCGCCCTTCGGGAGCTCCAGCCCCTGCGCCCGCCGACTATCGAAGCGCGGCGAGGGCGCGAAGGGCCGGACTCCCGAAGCGCGTGTAGGGCGGCGGTCGCGGTGCCGGAACTCCGGATGCGCCGCCGCCCACCTGGCGCGGAGGGAGTCCCGGCCCGAGCGGACCCGCGATATAGCAGAGCAACTCGCGCCCGCGGAACGACCCCGACACACCAAGGCACCCCGAGCCCGCGGGGCAACGCGCGGCAAACCGGTCCGCCCCGCAGGGAAAGGGTGATGGCCGCGGGGCAGCGGGCGCCAGGTTGGGGGCATGCCCCCCTCTTGCGGACTCCCATGCGCCGAGCCGAAGTTGTGCCCATGCCGCCGCCGCTCTATTACACCGCCGAGATGGTGCTCGCACTTCCAAACGACGGCAACCGCTACGAGACGGTGCACGGGGAGTTGCTGGTGACGCCGGCACCTCGCGCATGGCACCAGCTTGTCCTCCAGCGGCTGATCTTAACGCTCAACGAGTACCTGGACCGGGAGCCGGTTGGCGCACTCTGGTTCGCCCCCGCCGACATTTCCTGGGGTCCCGACACCCTGGTTCAGCCCGACTGCTTTGTGGTGCCCGTGGAGGAGGCGCGGACCCTCGACTGGGCCCGGATGAAGACGCTGCTCCTCGCGGTCGAGGTCCTGAGCCCTTCCTCGGCGCGTGCCGACCGGTTCTCCAAACGACGGCTCTACCAGGAGCAGCGGATTCCCGCATACTGGATCGTGGATTCCGACCAGCACGCCGTCGAGGTCTGGACGCCGGAGGCGAGCTTTCCCTCGGTCGAGCGGGAGGAGCTGCACTGGCGTGCGGCCGGTGCCGCGACGCCGTGCGTCCTCCGCCTCCCGAGTCTGTTCCGCCCGCTCTGAGTGCCGCCGCGGAGCCGCTGATGCCCCCTAGCGTCGGCCAGAAGGCCAGCCGGAGCCTCACCGTCTCGGCGGAGCAGGTCCGCATCTACGCCGAGCTGACCGGCGACCGGAACCCGCTGCACTTCGACCCGGCGTTCGCCGCCGGCACCCGGTTCGGGCGCCTGGTGGCCCAGGGCGGCCTCACCACCGGCCTGCTCCACGCCCTGGTCGCGATGGAGCTGCCGGGGCCGGGCACGGTGTTCCTGAGCCAGGACTGGAAGTTCACCGCGCCGGTCTTCATCGGCGATACCATCACCGCCACCGCCCGGGTGCTGAGCGTGCACCCCACCAAGCCGGTGACCCGGCTCTCCGTGCGGGTTAGCCGGCACGACGGCGAGACGGTGCTGGAAGGTGAGGCATGGTGCTACACCTTCACCCCCGGCGGCGAAGCGGTCCGCCCCGCGCCGAAAGGGTGATGGCCCCGCGGGCTCGGCGTCGGTACATCCGCCTCGGGCGCTCGGGCCCGTCAGCGCGCCTTTCCGCGGGCTCGGGGTGGAGCTCCCTCCGGGCGCCGGAGGTGCGCGGTCGCATTCGGAGCGGGTACGCATGGCGGGGGCGCACCAACGCGCCCTTCGGGAGCTCCAGCCCCTGCGCCCGCCGACCCGAGCGGCGAACCCGAGCCCGCGACGGGAGCAAGCACGGCGACGGGGCCAAAGATGAAGTGGAATGGAGAATGCGGCGCGCAATCCGTTGCATACAACCGACAGAGTGCTCGGCCCGCGGGACGTTCGGTGAGTGGAGCGCGGAAGTGTTGCCGTTCCATGCGATTACCGGATCCGGAGGGGTGCACATGCCATGCTGCCGCGACGGCGCGCGCGACGGCGCGCGAGGCAAGGATCTGCCGGGGCCGCGCAACAGGGTGCGGCGACTCCGCAGCACTGAGCACGGGATTCGGGCCCGTTCACGCGACGGCTTCGTCCTGGCCATGATGATCTTCGCGCTCACCATCGGCGGGCTGCTGGTCCTGCTCAGCGTGGACACGACCCGTTACGACCGAGACGGAGCCCGGAACCTCCTGGAGGGAACCCGCTCCTTCTACGCCGCGGAGGCCGGGCTCAGCAGGATCCTGAGCGACTGGAGGGCCCTGCAATACGACACCCTGGTCCCCGCCCCCGGTCAGCGCTCCGACCTGGGCTGGACCCTCCTCCCGGGAAGTCGCAGCCGGTACCGCGCGGTGCTGCTCCGCCTGGTGCCATCCGGGCCGATCCTGCTCACCGTGGAGGGACGCAGCGGGGCCCCGCGAGAGGGGTTGCGCACCGTCTCCCGGATGGTCGCACCCGGCCCCCCCGCGTTCAACTGGGCGGCATTCGGCAGGAACGATGTCAAGGTCAGCGGCACCGGCACCGGCACCGACAGCTACGATTCGAGCCTGGGCCCGTACGGCCTCGGTAACCAGGGCTCCGACGGCGACGTCGCGAGCGACGGGGCGATTTCGCTGCTCTCCGGAGCGTCGCTGATCAAGGGCGACGCATCCGCGGTCACCTCGATTGACGGCGGCTGCGCCAATCCCCGAATCACCGGGACCTGCACGCTGCCGGCCCCCTTGGTGCCGCTGCCAAACGTGTCCTGCCCCGCCGGGATGAGCCCCGCCGGCGACATTCCCAGCGGTCCCGGGATCAGCTACAACGCCGGCACCGGCGACCTCACCGTGAGCAAGGCCGGGGGCGTCCCGCAAGTCCTCACCCTGCCCTTCACCACGCCCAGCGGCAAGCCTTATCGTTTCCACGACCTGACCCTTACCGGTGGAGGCAAGCTCAACTTCAGCGGCACCCCCGCGCACGTGGACGTGTACCTGAGCGGGACGTTTACGCCGAGCGGCGGCATCATCGTGAATGGGAGCGGCTCGCCGCGCAACCTCGCCTTCTGGGGCTGCGGGACCAGTACCACGGGCTGGCTCATCTCCGGGGGCTCCGGCGCCGCTTTCACCCTCTACGCCCCGAACCACAACGTGACGCTGAGCGGCGCTGGCGACATCTACGGCTCGCTGATCGCGGCCTCGGTGACGCTCTCCGGCGGCTCCGTGATCCACTACGACAAGGCGTTGGCCGGCCTACCCACGTACGTCCCGGTGCCCGGCTCCTGGACGGAAATCTCCAACTGACCCGGGACGAAGCGCCCCTCGCCGGCGCCCAGGTGGACACCAGGTTCATCGTCCTGGTGGTGCAGTAACCCCCGCGCCGAATCCAATCTCAGCGCTCGAGGACACCGATGACCCCAAGCACGCCCGCGACTCCCCCACCCTGGGGCCTGCTCCCGCTCCGCCTCGTCGTGGGCGCGGTCTTCCTGATGCACGGCGGGATGAAGCTCTTCGTGATCGGCATGGGCGGAGTGACCGGCATGTTCACCCACATGGGCGTCCCGCTGCCCGCCGTGGCCGCGCCGCTGGTCACCGCGGTCGAGATCCTGGGCGGGCTCGCGCTGCTCACCGGCCTCTTCACCCGGTGGGCGGGGCTCCTGCTTGCGGCGGACATGGCGGGGGCGATCTTCTTCGCCAAGCTCCACGGTGGCTTCTTCGCACCCAAGGGCTACGAGCTCGAGCTGATCCTGCTTGGAGCGGCGCTCACCCTCGCGGCCACGGGGCCGGGCGGGTTCGCGCTCGGGCGGAAGGCCTGACGCTCGGAGGCCCGTCCCGCTCCAGGGTCCCGCGTGCGGCATGTTGGCTTGAAAAGGTAGTATCACCTGTAGTACTATAGACCATGGTCCCGCCGGTGGTGCTGGATACCAACGTGCTGGTCGCAGGCCTATGGTCACGGGCGGGAGCGTCGTTTCGGGTGCTGGAGCTGGTGCGGCAAGGGAGAGTCCAGCCGGCGCTCTCGGTGGCGTTGGTGCTGGAGTACGAGATGGTGCCGGTGCGCCGCAAGCGGGAGCTGGGGCTGCGGCGCCGGGACATTGACGCCGTGCTGGATTATTTGTGTGCCGTCGGCCGTCGCCAGCCGATCCATTTTCTCTGGCGCCCGGCGCTGCGAGATCCTCGCGACGAGCTCGTGCTGGAGCTTGCCGTTGCGGCGGGCTGCCGGCACCTGGTGACACACAACGTGAAAGACTTCGGCGGGGCGGAGCGCTTCGGAGTGGCCGCGCTGACCCCGAGGGAGTTTCTCATTACGACCGGAGTCGAGCGATGAGTACGCTGAGCCTTCGCCTTCCCGATTCGCTGCACCGGCGAGTCAAGGAGCTGGCCGCCCGGGACGACATCTCGATCAATCAGTTCATCGCCACGGCGGTGGCGGAGAAGATGTCGGCCCTCCAGACCCTCGATTACCTCGAAGCGCGAGCCAGGCGCGGCGACCGCACGGCCTACGCGCGTGCCCTGGCCCGGGTACCGGACCGCGCGCCGATCCCCGGCGACGAATGGCCGCCAGTGAAGGTCCGGGAGCCGGTATCGCGCCCGTCCCTCGGACGCCGGAAGGGGGGTCGCTCCCGTGCACGGCGGGCCTGACAACCGGATGCGATAGGAACCCGGCCCATCAACGCCATCGCCGGCCTCACCGGCCACACCGGCTCGGCCGCCGCCGAGCTGCTGCTCGAGCGGAAGCAGCCGGTCCGGGGCATCGTCCGGGACGAGCGGAAGGCCGCCGCTTGGCGCGAGCGGGGCGTCGAGCTGGTCACGGCGTCGCTCGATGACGCCGCCGCGCTCACCCGGGCGCTCTCCGGCGCCTCCGGCGCGTACCTCCTCCTCCCGCCCGACTACGCCGCGCCCGACGTCCTCGCCGTCCTTCAGCGCCAGACCGACGCGATGGCCCGGGCGGTCCAGGAGAGCGGGATCCCCCACGTGGTGCTGCTCTCCTCACTCGGCGCGGAGCTTCCTGGCGGCACCGGCCCGATCCGCTCCCTCCACTACGCAGAGAACGCGCTCGGCCGGGCCGCGAAGAACCTCACCGTGCTCCGCGCCGGGTATTTCCTGGAGAACTGGATCCCGGTGCTGGACGCGGTGCGCTCGGAGGGCCTGCTGCCGAGCTTCCTCGCCCCGGGCAAACCGCTGGCGATGGCGGCGACCCGGGACATCGGCCGCACCGCGGCCGAGCTGCTGCTCGATCCGGCGCGCGGCAGGCGCGTGGTCCAGCTCGCGGGGCCGCGCGAGCTGACCCCGGAGGACGTGGCGCAGGCGCTGGGCCAGCGGCTGGGCCGCGCGGTGCGGGTCCAGGGGCTCCCGCTCGACGCGGTGGTGCCGGCGTTCACGGCGGCGGGGATGTCGCCCAAAAGTGCCGAGCTCTTCCGGGAGATGTACGCGGCCGCGAACGCGGGCCGGCTGACCTTCGCGGGGGGCCAGGCCGAGCTCCGCCGGGGGACGCTGGGGCCGGGGGAGGTGCTGGGGGGGCTGGTTGCGGGAGATTGAGAAGAAACTGCGGCTCCTCGCCTGCTCCGCCATGCGGCCTGAGGCTGTCCGGTCGAGCAGGGCGAGTCAGGCGCCTTCAGGATTGTCAGGCTCCGCCGGCAGTTGGGCGCTGTGCCAGACGCCCACTATCCAGATCGTGTCCTTTTGGACCCGGTAGAAAAAGCGGTAGGGCCGGATGATGACCTCGCGGTAAGGAAGGCCGGGGAACTCCGGGATCCGGCGTCCGGAATCGGGGAACCGCTCGAGCCGCTTCAAGATCATGGTGGCGCGGGCGTAAAAGCGCCGCGCGGCGCTCGGACGATTCGCCAGGATGCAGGCGATGACGTTAAGGAATTGCCGGTCGCCGGTCGGGGAAAAGCGAACCTTCACGCGCCGGCATCGCGGAGGAACCGGTCGGCCTCGGCGAGGACGCTCGCGAGGTCACGGCCTTTGCCTTTGCCGATCTCCCGTTCGCCGGCCGCGAGCAGTCGGAGGATCTGCCGTTCGCGCTCCCCATGTTCGTAGGCCTCAACGCTGAGCAGCACGGCCGCGGCTCGGCCTCGCTGCGTGATAACGACCGGTTCCCGGGAGCGGCGGACCTGGTCGAGGGCGCGGGCCGCATCCTGGCGGAGATCGGTGATCGGGATTATGGCAGGGACTTTGGCCATGAACACTTTGCCTGTTGGACGTACGGTTGAACGTACTGCGAAAAGCCACCGGAAGCAAGGGCGGGTTCAAGGCTGCCACCACGAGGCTTCGCCAGGCGAACTTCCGACCGCGCGCAATCCCCGCGGCGCACCCCGACGCACAAAACCCCCGGCGGGCAGCTACACCCGGCGGGGGTTTTGTACTGGTGAACGCCGCAGGCTCTGCCCTGCGCCCACCCCACCACTATCCCGCGATTACTTCGCCTTGATCTGGATGCTCCCGCCGCCGATCACGGTCGTCGGTGGGTCAGTGTCGGTCGCTCCGAAGTTATTGTCGTAGACCAAGGTGCCGGTGGCCTTGTTCGTGATCTTGATCCGGAACTTGTCGGTCCCTCCGCCGCCGGTCAATTGGCCGTCGGTCGCAGTAAGGATGAAGCCGTAGTTGCCCGACCCGTTGATCGTGCCCGAGCCCTTGTACTGGGCCAGGGAGCCGGAGACCACCAGCCACTCGTAGACGGTGCTGCTGAAGTTCATTCCCGCCGCGTGGAACTGGAACTCGGTGTTGCCGGTCGGCGTGTTGGCGCCCTTCAGGTACTTGGAGACGAAACCGAAGGTGGCCTTGCCCGAGAGCGACGGGTCAAGGGTGTAGGAGCCGGCCGGCGTCATGATCCAGCCGCCGCCGGTCACGAAGCCCGCGCTCGGGTCGTACACGGCCTGCAGGGCGCAGTCCATCTTGAGGTTGGTGTTGCCCGCGGCGTCGGTGCCGTAGACACAGATCTCGCGCACGTCCGGCGCCGAGGTGGCCGGAATGGCGGCGCTCACGTTCACCGTCACCGCCTGGCTGCCGCTCAGGATGTTGATCACCGGCTGCGCCACGTTGTCGATCTTGAAGTACCAGCTGACGATCTTGGAACCGCCGGTGGTCGCGTCACTGATCGTAGCGTTCAGCGTGCCGGCGGTGTTGATCGCGACCGGCGGCGCGGCGGTGTTGGAGACGATCGGCGCCGACTGGTCAATGATCGTGTAGGAGCCGTTGACCGGCGTGATGTTGAAGTTGATCTGGCCGGTCCCGCTCACGACAGGGGTGATCGTCGTGGTGCCCGGAGCCGGCCCTACCGACGCCGGATTGTTGGTGCAGCTCAGGTTTCCGATGTACGTGCCGGTCACCGCGCAGGCCGACGGTGTCTTCGTGGACCCATCAAAGGGTGCCGACCCGCTCCCCGCCGTCGCCGTCACCGGCGCCAGCGTAATGTGGGCTGCGGCCGTCCCGCTGGTCGAGAGCGTCGTCGTCCCCGCCGCGCCCAGCGTGTAGTTGCCCGCCGCGGCGCCACCGACGGTCTCGGTGGCGGTCACCAGGTTGGCCGTGGCGACGTCCGCCGAGTTAAAGGTGCCGCTGCTCGCCGCGCAGGTCACGTTCCCCACGTCGCTGGCCACGACTCCGGTCAGCGCGCAGCTCATGTTGGCATCCGGCTCCGTGTTGGAAGCGTTGTAGGCCTTGTCGTGAGCCGTCAGCGCCGCAATGATCGGCTTTGTCGTGATGCTGGCCGCTGCCGTCGCGCTGGTCGAGCTCACCCCCGTCCCCACCGCCCCCAGGGTGTAGTTGCCCGCCGCCGAGCCGCCGATCGTCACGGTGGCCGTCACCTGGGTTGCCGCTCCGACCTGCGAAGAGTTGAACGTGCCCGCGCTCGACGCGCACGTGACGTTCTCCGCATCGCCCACCAGGACGCCGGTCAGCGCGCAGCTCATGTTGGCATTCGGTTCCGCATCCGTGCCGTCGTAGGTCTTGTTGCCGGCCGTCAGCGTCGCCGTCAAGGCCGCCTTCTGGATCACGAAGTCGCCCGCCGCCAGGCCGGGCAGGCTGTTGTAGTTGGTCCCGTCATTCGGCACGAAGTCCGCCGTGACCGCATAGGTGCCGGCGTTCGTCTTGCTCGCCGCTCCGCCGGTCAGGATGTTGGCAACCGCACCAGGCACCGAGCTGGTGCCGATGGCCACGGTGGCCGCCTGGGGCGCGCCGGTATAGGTCTGCGGCGAATTGCTCACCGCCAGCGTCGCCGTCGGGGTCGCCTTCTGGATCACGAAGTCGC
>DASYRI010000209.1:0-24640 GCA_036004545.1 Gemmatimonadales bacterium | reverse complement strand
CGCCGCTCGTGATCAGCATGCACGGCGCGGGGCTGTGGGGGGCCGCTCAAAAGGAAACCAGCCGGTGGAACCGGGAGGCCGAGCGCCAGGGGTTCATGGTCGTCTACCCGTCCGGTGTCAGCGGCCGGGGGCCGAGGATCTGGCGCGCGGAGCTCGGTGCGGGCCTGAGGATGGATGTTCGCTTCATTGCGGATTTGATCGACACCCTTGCGGCGCGCTACAACATTGATCTTGCTCGCGTCTATGCAAACGGGCTTTCCAACGGCGGCGGCATGGCGTTCGCGCTTTCGTGCACGTTGTCCGATCGCATCGCGGCGGTCGGGGCGGTGGCGCCCGCTCTGTTCCTGCCGTGGAGCGCGTGTATCGACCGACGAGCGATGCCGATGATCGCGTTTCATGGGACAGCCGATCGATTTGTTCCGTACCACGGCGGTACCTCACGGATAGCTCCCAGGCCGTTTCCGGACATCCCGACCTGGACGGCGAAGTGGGCGCGAAGAAACCGCTGCGCGCCGAGCCCCGGCGATTCCGCGGTGGCGAGGGACGTCACCCGCCGCGCATACACGCGGTGCGCGGACGCCGCGGCCGTGGTGCTCTACACGATCCGGGGAGGGGGCCACTCCTGGCCTGGTGGCAAGCCGCTGCCGGAATGGTTCGTCGGGCCCACAACCAGCGCCATCGACGCCACGAGTCTGATGTGGGCGTTCTTTCGTGAGCATCGGCTTCGCGACGCGCCGACCGCAGAGCGTCACCAGTGAGGTGGAGCCCGGAGACTTGCCCTGTTACGATGATGCCGGTGTCATCGAGTTGACCGCGCCGTCCAGCAAGCCGATCCAGCCGCCGGTCGCCTTCGGCGCCGGCAGCTTATCGCCACGTTAGGCCTCCCCGGCCACCACTCCGGTTAAGAGCGGGTATTGCTCATGGCCAAGCGGTCGAATCGAGCCCATCGTGCTTCGAAGCCGCCCACCTTGGGGCCCCTGTGGACCTGTCCCCGCTGCGGCGCAAAACTTATCATGCGCAACCTTGCGCATTCGTGTGGGCTCGCCACCCTGGCCGACTGGAGAGCCCGCATGGGTCCCCGGGCCCGACAACTCTACGACCGGTTCGAGTCCCTGATCGCCAACTGCGGGCCGTATCACGTCGCCCCGGCCAAGACCCGGATCGCGTTTCTGGGCCGCGTCCGGTTTGCGGGCCTGACTGCTTTATCCGAGCGGGGCATGACCTGCGGCTTCGCGCTGCCCCGGCCCCTGCGATCGCAGCGCTTCACCAAGGTCGAGGAAATCGTCCCCGGCTGGTGGGGGCACTGGCTTCGGATCACTGCCCCGGAGCAGTTGGATGCCCAGCTGCAGGCCTGGCTCCGGCGCAGCTACCGGCTCATGGGGCTGCAGGAACGGCTCCGGAAGCCGGTCCGCCGCGCGGCGCCCTGGCAGCCGAAATGAATGTCGTCGGGCCGACGCTGTCACCGTGACGCGTGAGCCACGGCGCCCGCGGAGCTGCACTCCCGGTCCGCGAATCAAACAAGGAATCTCGCTCTGGTCCAGTCGCTTGGCGCCGAGACGGTGGTGGACTACACGCGCGAGGACTTCACGGCCAGAGGCGAGCGCTACGACCTCATCCTCGACGCGGTGGGCCGGAGAAAGAGCGCGAAGGCGATGCTCCGGGCCGGCGAGGCGCTGGCTCCGGACGGCAGATCCATTTCGATCATGTTCTGACCGGGGATTCGCGGCGGCCTCACCAGGGCCCCGCAGCTCAAGCGCAACCCGTTCGGCGGCCAGTCCTCCTGCCCAGCGAACGGAACGGTGCTTACTTGTTCCCAAACTTGAGGGAAACGCAACACATACCGGGCTTCGGGTCCAGCGCTGCTCTCACGCCCGGCAGGCCGAGCCCTGAGACGACGCCTTCCACCAGCGCCAGGTTCATCCCGCAGATCAGTTGTTTGTGCTCACCGACGAGGGCATGGAAGGGGCAGTTGCGGAGCCGGATCTCCCCGGTCGCCTGTTCCGGTTCGTACCCGTGCCCGGCCAGCGCCGCCACCGTGTCCGCCAGGAGGCGCTTCTTGCCGGGCCGTGACCCGGTCCGTGCCTTCGCGTCTGCACCGATCCGCTCGCCGACCGCCGTGGCCATGCTCCTCAGCGCGCTCTTGGTCCGCCGGGCCCCGCTCGCGTCCACCGCGGCGGCCAGGATGCGCGCCGCCAGCTCGTAGCTCCGCGGCGGCAGGCTGACGGCGAGCTGCCGGCCGGACCGCCGATAGAGCTTGGACGGCCGCCCGGCGCCGGGGCCGGTCCGCCCGGACAGGCGCCGGAAGCTGGTCTCGAGCAGCCCCGCCTCCGCCAGCCGGTCGAGATGGAACCCGGCCAGGGTCCGCGACATCCCCATCGCCTCCGCCGCCTCATCCCGACTCACATCCCCCTGTCGGGACACGACATAGAAGTAGAGGAGCCGCCGCACGGGCTCCTCCAGCACAGCGAGCCCCGCGATCTGCCGTTCGAGGTCCTCCGGTCCCATGGCCGCAATCTAAAACAAACATCCACTGTTTTGAAGGCTTGACAGGGGTCGGCGAGGGACACTATAATAGCTTATACTGTTTTTAGAAACCCCTGACCAGGAGCGACCCCATGCCCGCCGTCACCACCACGTACCCATCCAATCGCGAGGTACCCCTGTCGCTATCCATGATGCCTCACCTGCTCACCGTCCTCCTGACGTTCGCCGCCTCCACCGGGCTCCGCGCCCAGGCGCCCGCCCCGGATCTCTCGGACCCCGAAGTCGCGCATGTGGCCGTCACGGCCAACAGCATCGACGTCGAGCTGGCGCGGTTCGCCCGGTCGCGCACCCACAACGACGCCGTGCGGGAATTCGCCGCCACCATGATCAGAGACCACACTGCCGTGAATGCGCAGGCCGCCACCCTCGCCGGGCGACTGGGCGTCACGCCAAGCGACAACGCGGTGAGTCAGTCGCTCCTGACGGGGGCGGCCGAAGCCCGCGCGGCACTGGAGCCCCTCCACGGCAACGCGTTCGATCGCACCTACATGGACCGCGAGGTGGCGTACCACCAGGCTGTGCTCGATGCATTGGACGGGTTGCTGATTCCTACCAGCTCCAACGCGGATCTCCGGAAGCTGTTGGTGGACGTGCGCCCGGCAATCGCCGCTCACCTGGAGCACGCCAGGCAGATCAGCAACTCCCTGAGGGCGGGAACTTGAGCACGCACGGCTGGGGGCGGGCGTGGCGGTGCCTTGCGGCACCGCCCCTCGTCGCCCTCCCTCTCCTGCTTGGCTGGGGGACGGTACCCGCCGGGAGCAGCACGTCCCCGCGGCCACACGTGGTGGAGATCCGCGGCATGGCCTTCCGTCCTGCGGTGCTGGAAGTAGCGCCGGGGGACACGGTCATCTGGATCAATCGGGACATCGTTCCGCATACCGCCACGGCAAACGGGAGCAACGGGTGGAACACCGGCATCCTGGCGCCGGGGGACAGCGGCCGCTACGTCCCCAGCTGGATTGGCGAGACTGCGTACATCTGTAGGCTGCATCCGACCATGCGGGGCAGGGTGACTGTCACCGGGCACCCACGCCCGCAATGAAATGAAAGGAAGCCGATGAGGCCGCAACACCACCTCCTGACGCGGTGCAACCGATGAGCGCCGCCTCTCAGCGGTCAGGCGCGACGCTCGCGTTGCACCACCTCGGCTCCCCAGTCCCTCCAGCGCACGATCATGCCGCGGATGCCGAAGGCGACGAGCTGCGGCTCGCCAGGGTGGCCGCCGCGTTTCGTGGCTTCATGGAGTCGCTGGGCCTCAACCTCCGTGATCCCGATCTCGCCGGGACCGAGCAGCGCGTGGCGCGCGCCTACCGGGAGCTGCTCAGCGGCCTCCGGCCCGACGCCGAGCCGCGGCTCAGTACGTTTCCCAACTCGGAAGGGTACGCCGGGATCGTCGCCGTCACCGGCATCCCGTTCTACTCGATCTGCGCCCACCACTTCCTGCCGGTCTTCGGCACCGCCGACATCGGCTACATCCCCGGTGACCGCCTCGCGGGCCTGTCCAAGCTGGCCCGCGTCGTCGATTTCTTTGCCCGCCGGCCTCAGCTCCAGGAGCGCCTGACGGAGCAAATCGCGACCCTGCTCGAGGAGCGGCTTGCCCCGGCCGGCGTCATCGTCTCGGTTCAGGCACGGCATTTCTGCATGGAGATGCGCGGCGTCAAGACCCAGGGCACCACCACCACGATCGCCCTCCGAGGCACGCTCAAGGACGCGCGTTTGCAGCAACAGTTCTTCGCACGGCTGCGCCGTGCCGGCGCACAATCCCCAGCTTGGGAGAGCTGACCATGCGGCACTACCAGTACCTCATCATCGGCGGCGGGATGACCGCCGACGCCGCCGTCCGCGGCATCCGCGAGCTGGATGCGAGCGGCTCTATCGGGCTGCTTGGGGCCGAGACCGATGCGCCCTACGCACGGCCCCCGCTCTCGAAGGCACTCTGGAAGGGCGAGCCCTTCCAGAGCGTGTGGCGGAAGACTGCTGAAGCCGGTGTGGACCTCCACCTTGGACGGCGCGCGACCAGTCTCGACCTCCGCGGAAAGCGGGTGTCCGACGACGGCGGGGGGGAGTACACGTTCGACAAGCTCCTCCTTGCCACCGGAGGGACCCCCCGCCGCCTTCCGTTCGGCAGCGAGCGAGTGATCTATTTCCGCACGCTGGAGGACTACCGCCGCCTCCGCGCGCTCGCCACGGAAGGCAAGGCGTTCGCAGTGATCGGCGGCGGCTTCATCGGGTCAGAAATCACGGCGGCACTGGCCATGCAGGGCTGCAAGGTCACGATGCTGTTTCCCGAAGAGGGGATCGCCGGCCGCCTCTTTCCCGCGGACCTGGCGCGGTTCCTGGTCGGCTACTACCGCGAGAAGGGCGTGGACGCGCGGCCGGGCGAGCGCGTGATCGGCCTGAGGCAGAGTGGCCCGCAGGCCGTCGTCGAGACCCGCAGTGGGCTCCGGTTGGCCGTGGACGCCGTGGTAGCGGGCCTCGGCATCGTGCCTGATACGGATCTCGCGACGGCGGCCGGTCTCGAGGTCGAGGATGGCGTCGTGGTGGGCGAGCTCCTTCAGACCGCCCACCCTGATGTCTTCGCGGCCGGCGACGTCGCACGCTTCTTCGCCCCCACCCTCGGCACGCGCATCCGCGTCGAGCACGAGGACAATGCCCTCAGCATGGGGCGCGCGGCGGGACGTGCGATGGCGGGCGACTCCACCCCGTACGATCACCTCCCGTTCTTCTATTCGGACCTGTTCGACCTGGGCTACGAGGCCGTCGGCGAGCTGGACCCGCGTGGCGAGACCGTCGCCGACTGGAAGGAGCCGTTCCGGGAAGGTGTGGTCTACTACCTCGCCGACGGAGGAGTGCGCGGTGTGCTGCTCTGGAACACGTGGGGCCAGGTAGACGCCGCGCGGGCGCTGATCGCCCAACCCGGCCCCTTCCGCGCTAGCGACCTGGTGGGTCTCCTGCCGGCCCAGTAACCAGCGGCGCCTTGCCGCTCGTTGGGTACGAGGCGGCGACTACTTCGGGATGACCGCCGCCGCAGACGGCAGTTTTCACGCGGTGTGGAGCGATAGTCGTGACGGAGCCTTCCAGTTTTACACGGCCCGCGTGGAGGTCAAGCACTGAATAGCGGGCCTCGACCGCCCACCGGAGCCCCCGTTCAGTGATGGACGGACGCCGATCCGAGTCGAGCGATGCGTAATCGGATGGGCGCGAGAGAAGTCGACTGTCGCTGCAACCGCGGGCCCGCCCCCTGGCCGGGCGAGCCGTCGTAACCCATTGGAATTCCAAGCGGTTAGGCAATTGGCCCCGGGTTGCCCCCGCCCCTCTCCTCCATCTATATTGGGGGCGTTCCGGGACTCCCTTCCCAGCGCCTCCACCCTCCGCCGGTCTCACCCATGACCGCACCGAATTCACGCGAGCGGATCCTGCCCCGCCCCATCGAGGAAGAGATGAAGCAGAGCTTCATCAACTACTCGATGAGCGTCATCGTCTCCCGCGCGCTCCCCGACGTGCGGGACGGGCTCAAGCCGGTGCACCGCCGGATCCTCTACGCGATGAACGAGCTGGGGCTGGTGCCGGGCCGGCCCTACAAAAAGTCGGCGACCGTGGTGGGCGACGTGCTGGGCAAGTACCACCCTCACGGGGACTCGCCGGTCTACGAGGCGATGGTGCGGATGGTGCAGGAGTTCTCGCTCCGCTACCCGCTGGTGGACGGCCAGGGGAACTTCGGCTCGGTGGACGGCGATCCCGCCGCGGCCTACCGCTACACCGAGGCGCGGCTCACCCGGATCGCCGTGGCGATGCTGGAGGACATCGACAAGAACACCGTCGATTACCAGCCCAACTTCGACGACCGGCTCAAGGAGCCGACCGTCCTCCCGTCCAAGATTCCGAACCTCCTGGTCAACGGCTCGAGCGGCATCGCGGTCGGCATGGCGACCAACATTCCGCCCCACAACCTCCGGGAAGTGGCCAGGGCGATCGAGCTGCTGGTGGACAATCCCGCCGCCGCGCCGGAGGACCTCCTCAAGTTCATCAAGGGACCCGATTTCCCGACCGGCGGGTACATCTACGGGACCCAGGGGCTCAAGGAGGCCTACGCCACCGGCCGCGGCAAGGTGATCATGCGCGCCCGCGCGGTGGTGGAGGAAAAGCCCTCCACCGGGCGGAGCGCCATCGTGGTGACGGAGCTCCCCTACCAGGTGAACAAGGCGACGCTCCACAAGGACATCGCGTCGCTGGTCAACGAGAAGAAGCTCGAGGGGATCAGCGACGCACGCGACGAGTCCGACCGCGACGGGATGCGGCTGGTGATCGAGCTCAAGCGCGACGCGATCCCGAGCGTGGTCCTCAACCAGCTCTACAAGCACACCACCATGCAGTCCACCTTCGGGGTGATCAACCTGGCCCTGGTGAACGGGCAGCCGAAGGTGATGCCGCTCAAGGAATTACTGGAGCACTTCATCGCCCACCGCCACACCATCATCGTCCGCCGCACCCAGTTCGATCTCACGGCCGCCGAGGAGCGCGAGCACATCCTCGAGGGCCTGAAGATCGCGGTGGACAACATTGACGAGGTCATCAAGATCATCCGCGGCTCCGCCGACGCCGAGGAGGCCGACCGCCGGCTCAGGGAGCGGTTCGGGCTCTCGGAGCGGCAGAGCGAGGCGATCCTCAACATGCGGCTCGCCAAGCTCACCGGCCTGGAGATCGACAAGCTGGAGGCCGAGCTCCGGGAAGTGCGTGCCACGATCAGCGAGCTCCGGAGCATTCTCAAGAGCAAAGAGAAGCGGATGGCGATTCTCAAATCGGAAATGGCGGAGGTCGCCAAGGACTTCGGCGACGACCGCCGCACCGAGATCATCCCCGACCAGGACGAGTTTTCGGTCGAGGACCTGATCGCCGAGGAGGACATGGTGATCACCATCTCCCACTCGGGCTACATCAAGCGCATCCCGGTCTCCACCTACCGGAAGCAGCGGCGCGGGGGCCGCGGCATGACCGGGGCCACGGCCAAGGACGACGACTGGATCGAGCACCTCTTCATCGCCTCGACCCACGACTACGTGATGTTCTTCAGCGACAAGGGCCAGGTCTACTGGCTCAAGGTCCACGAGATCCCCCAGGGCGGCCGGGCCGCGCGGGGGAAGCCGGTGGTGCAGTGCATCGCCATCCGCCCGGAAGAGCGGATCACCGCGCTGGTGCCGGTGCGGGAGTTCGCCGAGAACCGGTGGCTGATCTTCGCCACCCGCGGCGGAACCGTGAAGAAGTCGGTGCTCTCGGCCTACGGGAACCCGCGGGCCAACGGCATCAACGGGATCAACATCGAAACCGGCGACCAGCTGATCGACGTCCAGATCACCGACGGCAACAACGACATCGTGCTCGCCACCCGCAACGGGATGAGCATCCGTTTCCACGAGAGCGACGTGCGGGAGATGGGCCGCGCCACCACCGGCGTCAAGGGGATCGAGCTGGAGAAGGGCGACGCCGTGATCGGCATGGTGGTCATCCGGCGCGACTCGACCCTGCTGGTGGTGAGCGAGCGCGGCTTCGGCAAGCGCTCGGAGCTGGCCGACTACCGGGTGCAGAAGCGGGGCGGCAAGGGCATCATCACGTTCCACAACACCGAGAAGACCGGCGTTTGCGTGGCGCTCAAGGAAGTCATCCCCGACGACGAGCTGATGATGATCACCCGGAACGGCATCATCATCCGGGTCCCGGTGGACGGCATCCGTGTCATCGGGCGGAACACCCAGGGCGTCCGGGTCATGAACCTCGACGACGGGGACCTCCTGGTGGCGGTCGCCCGGGTGGTGAAGGAGGACGAAGTCGACGCGGAGGAGCCGACCGGGGACGAGACGAGCGCACCGGCCGAAAGCGCCGATTGACGGCGAGGGCGGAAGGGCGGATGGGCGGAACGGCGGAAGGAACGTCGCTGGCCGAGCTGCGCGCCGCGGCCGCGGGCCTCGCCGGCGTGGCGGTCCGCACTCCGCTGGTGGAGGCGCCGGAGCTGGCCCGCCGCGCGGGCGTGCCGGTCTGGCTCAAGTGCGAGCAATGGCAGCCGATCGGCGCCTTCAAGGTTCGCGGCGCCTGGACCGCCGTCACCCGGCTTTCCGAGGCGGAGCGCGCCCGCGGCGTCATCGCCCATTCGAGCGGAAACCATGGCCGCGCGGTGGCCTGGGTGGCCAACCGCCTTGGCCTCCGGGCGATCGTCGTCATGAACGACAATGCCCCGCCGCTCAAGCTGGAGGCGGTGCGGGCACTGGGAGCCGAGGTGGTGCTGGTGGACCGCTACCTCCGGGCCGGCACCGCCGAAGAGATCGCCGCGCGGGAGCGGCTGGCGATGGTGCACCCGTTCGAGCATCCCGACGTGATCCTGGGCCAGGGCACCTGCGCGCTCGAGATCCTCGATGAGCGGCCGGAGATCGGCACGCTGCTGGTGCCGGTCGGGGGCGGCGGGCTCCTCGCCGGGAGCTGCACCGCCGCCGCCGCGCTCGGCCATCCGGTGGAGCTCATCGGGGTGGAGCCCGAGGGAGCGGCCAAGCTCACCGCCGCACTGGCGGCGGGCGGGCCCATCGCCCTGGCCACGACGAGCAGCATGGCCGACGGGCTGCTCCCGGTGGCGGTGGGCGAGCGGCCCTGGACCCGGATCGGGCCCCGGGTGCGGACCGCGGTGCGGGTGTCCGAGGCGGCGATCGCCGGTGCGGTGCGGTTTCTCTTTCACACCATGGGGCTCCGGGTGGAGCCCTCGGCGGCGGTGACGGTCGCGGCGCTGCTCGAAGGGCAGGTGCGGCCGCGCGCCGCCGTCGCGTGCATCCTGTCGGGAGGCAACGTGGACCCGGAGCTCTTCAGCCGGCTATCGGCCTGATATGCCGGAGCTCATTCCGCAGATCCTGATCGTGGACGACGACCAGACCTTCGCCCGCACCCTCTCGCGGCTCCTCCGCGAGAACGGCTACGAATCGTCCACGCTCTCCAGCGGCGACGGACTCTTCGAATACCTCGCGACCCGCCCGGTCGACCTCCTCATCCTCGACCTCTCCCTCCCCGGGCAGGACGGCTTCGCCCTGCTGGACGCGCTCCGGCGCGAGCCCGCGCACGACGGGCTGCCCCGGCTGGTGCTCTCCTCGGCGCCGCCGGAGGAGACGCTCGAGCGGGCGCTCGGGCTCGGGGCCTCCGACGTAGTCGGCAAGCCGCTCCGGATCCGCGAGGTGCTGGCCCGCATCCGGGCCCTGCTGCGGGCCGGCCAGCAGCTCAACCAGGCCCGGGCCGAGGCGCGAACCCAGGCGTCGCTGGTGGAGATCCTCCGCGAGATGACCGGCGACCTCCGGCCCGAGCAGCTCTTCCAGGTCCTGGTGCGGCGGGTGGCGGCGGGGCTCCGGATCCCGCGCTGCTCGATCCTCCTGGCCCGGCCCGGCGCCGAGCTGGGCACCGTGGTCGCGGCCTCCGAGAACCCGATGCTCCACGAGCTCTCGGTGGACCTGGCCCGCTATCCCGAAGTCCAGCGCGCGCTCACGACCGGCGAGGCCCTGCTGGTCCCCCAGGCGCAGTCCGACCCGGTGTATCAGGGCGTGCCGAACCTGGCCACCACCTCGGCCCTGGTGCTGCCGTTCTCGCTCCGCGGGGAGCGCGCCGGGGTGTTCTTCCTGCGGACCGGCGAAGGCGATCCGCCCCTGGGCGACGCCGACCTCCGCTTCGCCGCGCAGGTGATCGAGTCCGCGGCCTACGCCATCGAGAAGGCGTTCGCGGTGGAGGACACGCTCCGGCGCGAGGACGCGGTGCGCCAGATGGCCGAGACCGACCCGCTCACCGGACTCTTCAATCGCCGCGCCCTGGGAGACCGGCTCCGCCAGGAGGTCGAGCGGGCGATCCGCTACGGGACGGTGCTCACCTGCGTCCGGATCGACATTGACCGCTTCAAGGAGACCACCGAGATCCACGGGGGGCAGACCGGCGACCGGATGCTGGTGCAGTTCGCCGAGCTGCTGCGCCGGGAGCAACGCGCCGTGGACACCGTGGTGAGCTACGGCGGCGGGGAGTTCGTGGTGCTCCTCCCGGAGACCGGGAGCTCGGGGGCGCGGCTGTTCGCCGAGCGGGTGCTCCGCCGGGTGAGCCACACCAGCTTCGGCGATGCGGCCTCCCCGGTGCCGGCCTCGGTCACCCTGGGCCTCGCCACCTACCCGGACGAGCGCGCCCCCGACGGCGATGCGCTGCTCCGCCTGGCCGACCGGAATCTCCTGCGCGCCAAATCGGACGGCCAGAACCGGTATCGCGATTGAGCGCGCTCCACTGCCCTCGCTGCGGCGCCGCCTTCCAGCCGCCGGCCCGCTTCTGCACCCAGGACGGGTTCCCCCTGGTTCCCGGCGACGCCCCGCCACCGTCCGCACCGCGTGGATTCGGGCTGCACCGCACCGGCGAGGTGATGATCCCGTCTGCGCGGCTGGGAGATCCCGCCTCGGGGCTCTCGGGCCGGGTGCTGGACGGCCGCTTCCAGATGGAGATGCGGGTGGGCGAGGGCGGCATGGCCTACGTCTACCGCGCCCGGGATCGGGAGTCGGGCCGGACGGTGGCGGTCAAGGTGCTGATGTCGCGCTTGATCCGCGATGCCGAGGCGGTGGCGCGGCTTCGCCGCGAGGCGCAGTTGGCCTTGCGGCTCCACCACTCCAATGTGTGCGGGATTCTCGCCTGGGGGGAAGCGTCCGGCATGCCGTTCCTCGTGATGCCGTTCCTCGACGGCGAGACGCTCGCGCGCCGGGAAACCCGCCACGGCCCGATGCCGACCGCGCTCGCGCTGCCGCTGCTCGTCCAGCTCTGCGACGGGCTCCAGCACGCCCACGACGCCGGCGTCCTCCACCGCGACCTCAAGCCCGAGAACGTAATGCTGGTGCCCCCTCCCAAGGAGGCCGGAGCGGAGCGGGAGCGGGCGGTGGTGATGGACTTCGGCCTGGCCAAGGAGAGCGCGGCCGGGCAGGAGCTCGCCCGGATCACCGACACCGGGATCGTGCTCGGCACGCCCGAATTCATGAGCCCGGAGCAGATCCGGGGGAAGCCGCTCGACGGCCGAAGCGATATCTTCGCGCTCGGGGTGCTGGCGTTCGAGCTGCTCACCGGACGGCTGCCGTTCGAGGGGAAGACCGGACAGGAGACGATGCTGGCCCACCTTACCGGCCAGCCGCTCCGGCTGCGCCAGGCGCGGAACGCTCTCCCGGAGGAGCTGGAGCTGGTGATCGCGCGGAGCCTGGCCCACCAGGCGGAGGAGCGGTTCCAGACGATGCGGGCGTTCGGGGAGGCATTGAACAGCGTCAACCGTCAACAGTGAACAGTGAACGGGAACTGCCCTGCATCCCGGCAGCTTTGAAGCGATGAGGAGCGGAATGTCCTTCCGTCTTTCCGTCCTTCTCGCCGCCCCGCTGCTCGCCCAGGATCCGCTCGCCCGCCGCTGGGACCACGTCGCGCTGCATCACGACGCGCTTCGGTACGACGTCACCATCTCCCTTCCCGACGCCGGCGGCGTCATCGACGCCGCCGTGACCACGCTGTGGCGGCTCACCGGAACGGGCCCGGTGGTGCTCGATCTTGGTTCCGAGCTGACGGTGCGGCGCGTCTCCGTGAACGGCGCCGCGGCGCGCTGGCGGCGCGAGGGGAATCGGATCGTCATCCCGGTGCGGGGGCGCGCCGGCGATACGCTCACCACCGCCGTCGAGTACAACGGCGCTCCGCGCGACGGGCTCGTCCTCCGCGGCGTGGGTGCCGGGCGCACCGTTTTCGCCGACAATTGGCCCGACCGCGCCCGGGGCTGGCTGGCGAGTCAGGATCACCCGGCGGACAAGGCGGCCGTGGCGTGGAGCATCGAAGCCCCGACCGGATTCCGGGTGCTCGCGACCGGGCGCTTCGAGGGCGCCGACACGCTCGGGACCGGCCGGGTCCGCTGGCGGTTCGAGAACCCGGAACCGATTCCGACGTATAGCATGGTTGTGGGAATGGCGCGGCTCGCCACGACGGCGCTCCCGCCGGCGCAATGCGCGGTCCGCTGCGTGCCGGTCTCGGTGGTGACCTATCCCGCCGATTCCGCCTTCGCCGTGGACGGTCCCTTTCGCCGCGCGAGCGAGATGGTGGCCTTCTTCGCCGAGCGCATCGCCCCGTTTCCCTACGCCGAGCTGCGCCACGTCGAGTCGTCCACGATCTTCGGCGGCATGGAAAACGCCACCGCCATCTTCTACGACGAAAAGGGCTACCGGGAGCGGCGCACCAGCGAAGCCACCGTGGCGCACGAGACGGCGCACCAGTGGTGGGGCGACGCGGTGACCGAAGCCGACTGGCACCACCTCTGGCTCTCCGAGGGCTTCGCCACCTACGGCGCGGCCCTCTGGGCGGAGCACGTCGGCGGCGATTCAGCGCTCCGCGCGGTGATGCGAGAGGAGCGGGAGTCCCTGGTGCGCCGCCCGATCATCGAGCGGCCGATCCTCGATTCGACGGTCACCGATCGCATGCAGTTGCTCAACCCCAACAACTACAACAAGGGCGCCTGGGTGCTCCACTCGCTGCGGGGACTCCTGGGGGATTCGGCGTTCTTCGCGGGGCTCGCACGCTACTACCGGACGTTCGAGCACCGCAACGCGCTTTCCAGCGACTTCGCCCGGGTCATGGGCGGGGCGGCGCGCCAGGACCTGGGCTGGTATTTCCGCCAGGCGCTCACCCAGCCGGGTTATCCGGTCCTGGAAGTGACGACCGCGCTCGAGGGCGGGCATCTGCTGGTCACGGTGCAGCAGGTGCAGAAGAAGGAATGGGGCTGGTATCGGCTGCCGAATCTCGAGCTCCGCCTAGACGACCGGATCGTGCGCGTGGACGTCGAGGGCGCGGTCACGCGGCTGGCGACCCATTGGGAGGGCGACCGTCCGCCGGCGGTGGTGGAAGCGGATCCGAAGGGGTGGTGGCTGGTGAAAGACGCAAAGACGGAAAGACGGAAGGACGGAAAGTGACCGCCTTCCCGTCCTTCCGTCGTTCCGTCGTTCCGTCTTTCCGTCACTCCGGCTTGCTCGGTGTGGCGACCGAATCCCTCCACATCTTCACCTGCAGCCGGAACGCCTCGGCCAACTCCTTCAGGTCGATGGTCGGCGCCTTGCCCGGCTCGACCACGACATCACCCAGCCGCTTCGCGTTGGCCTGCGCCTTGGTGTAGGTGGTGTCGGCCTTCACCGCGTCGTCGTAGGCCCGCCTGGCCAGGACGAGATTGCCGGTCAGCTCGAGCGCCATCCCCAGGTTGTTCTGGAAGATCGGCGAGGTGGGCCTGAGCTGCACGGCGCGCGAGAGCGGGCCCAGGGCGTGGGTCGGATCCTTCTGCTCGATGTAGAGCATCCCCAGGTTGTTCATCGCCCACACATCCCCCTCGTCGCCGATCAGCGCCAGCCGATAGGTTTCCAGGGCGAGGGCGACGTCGCCCAGCCGGTGATGCGCGCGCGCCAGGAGCCGGATGGCTTCCGCCGAGGTCGAGTCGAGCGACCGCGCGGCCTCCACCCGTTCCAGTGCCTCGCTGTCTCGCCCCAGGTCCATCAGGACCCGGGCCGAATTGAGCAGGCTCTTCACGTGCTTCGGGTCCTTCGCGAGG
This sequence comes from Gemmatimonadales bacterium, assembly GCA_036004545.1. Taxonomy (GTDB): domain Bacteria; phylum Gemmatimonadota; class Gemmatimonadetes; order Gemmatimonadales; family GWC2-71-9; genus JABFSM01. Next base: position 10,497 of record DASYRI010000209.1, on the reverse strand, counting down.
GCGGTGTCGAACGCCTCCTCGGCCTCGTTGAGCGACCCGCTCTTCCAGGAAGCGAGCCCGAGCATGTACCAGCCCCAGACGTTGTCGGGCTTCGCCTCGACGTACGACTTGAACAGCTTCCTCGCCTCCCCGTAGTCTCCCGACTTGAACGCCGTCTCGGCGTCTTCATAGGATACCGCGCGGGGGGTCACCGGCTCGATCTCGCGACTGGTGGTCGGCCCGGACGCGGGAATCACCGGCGCCGGCGCGGACGCCGATGGCGTCTCGACCCGGCCGTTCGACGGCGTCGAGGATTCCCGGCCGCCGCAGGCGTAAAGCACCATCGGAACCAGCGCCGCCGCCAACCACGCGCGGCGGGGCATGAGAGACATCGCACTCCTGATCATACTTCCTCCTCCAGGGAATCCCGGTCGCTCGGATGTGCCGGGGTCAGCCCGGAGGAAGAGCAAGCGGAGGGCCGGGCGGCGCGCCCGAAGCGGGAATCGTGATCTCGTTGGGGGACTGCGGGTTACGGAGGGACGCTGGAGCGGATCGAAAGACGCTTGTGTCCGGGCAGACACGGACCGGCGGGATTCTATGTGTCCAGGCGTCGGTGCCTTTCGCTCACCTGCTCCCTTCTCGCGGTTTCCCTCCTCCTCCTCGCTCCTCGCTCCTCGCTACTCCCTGCACTCGCTACTCCCTGCGTATGCCGAGCCTTCGCATGATCTTGAGCAGGCTGGCATGATCCGCCAACCCCAGCGCCTCCGCGGTCCGGGTGACGTGCCACTCGTGCCGCGTGAGGGCCGCGAGGATGATCGTCCGCTCCGCCTGGCTCTTCAGCTCCTGGAAGGTGCGCGGCTCGTCACCGGTCGCAGCCGCTCCCCCGCGCTCGCCGAGGATCTCCGGCGGCAGGTGCTCGGCGCGGATCGTTTCCCCGTCGGCGGTCACCACCAGACGCTCCATCAGATTTCTGAGCTCGCGCACGTTGTTCCGGCGCCAATCGTATCCGACCAGCAGCTCGCGGGCCTCGCCCGAGAGCTTCCGCGGCAGCACACCGAACCTCCGGCAGGTCTCTTCCAGGAATCGCTCCGCGAGCGAGAGCACGTCCTCCCGGCGCTCTCGGAGCGGCGGGACCCGGACGACGTGGACGTTGAGCCGGTAGAGGAGATCCTCGCGGAACCCGCCGCCCCTGGTCTCCTCCTCGAGATTCCGGCTGGTCGCGGCGACCACCCGGACCTCCACCGGCACCGGCTTGGTGGCGCCGACCCTCTGCACCTCGCGTTGCTCGAGGACCCGGAGCAGCTTGGCCTGGGCCGGGGCCGGAAGCTCACCGATCTCGTCGAGGAACAGGGTTCCGCCGGACGCCGCCTCGAAGGCGCCCTTCCGCTGCGCCACCGCCCCGGTGAACGCCCCGCGCTCGTGGCCGAAGAGCTCGCTCTCCACCAGATGCTCCGGGAGCGCCGCGCAGTTGATCGCCACGAAGGGCCCGGCCGGGCGGCCGCCCAGCCGATGCAGCTCGCGCGCGACCAGCTCCTTCCCGGTGCCGCTCTCACCCTGAATGAGCACGGTGCTGGGGACCGGCGCCACCCGGGCGAGCAGCTCGCGGAGTCCGGCCATCGCGGCGCTGGTCCCGAGCAGCGTGCTCTCGCCCAGCCGATGCTGGAGCGCGAACACCTCGTGCCGGAGCCGGTGCCGCTCGATCGCGCCGTCCACCTCCCGGGCCACCCGCTCCATCGGCTCGGCCTTGTCGATGAAGCCGTCCGCGCCGAGCCGGATCGCCTGGGCGCAGCGGTCGAAATCGCCGGTCCCGGTATAGACGATCACCGGCACGTCATTCCCCCGATGCCGGATCCGGCGCAGGACCTCGAACCCGTCCATGCCCGGCATCTCCAGGTCGAGGATCACGCAGTCGGCGCCGAGCCGGTCGAGGCCGTCGAGCGCGGCCTCTCCCGAGGCGGCGACGGACACCTCGTGCCCGCCGAGCCGCCTCAAGTCGTAGGCATACTGGTCGGCCATCGCGGCCACGTCGTCCACCACCAGGATGCGGCTCATGCGGCCGGGAGATCCACGGTGAAGGTGCTTCCCTCCCCCGGTCTGGTCTCGACGCGCAGGGCGCCACCGAGATCCGCCACCAGCCGCCGAACCACGGAGAGGCCTAACCCGGTGCCGGCCGGCTTCGTGGTGTGGAAGTCGGCGAAGGCGCGGTCCAGCTCGTCCCGGGTCATGCCTCGGCCCGTATCCGCCACCGAGAACCTGATCAGACGCTCGGAGCCGTTGCTCTGAACGGCCGCCGCGAGCGTCACCCGGCCCGGCCTGCCCTCCAACGCGTCGACCGCATTGCTCACCAGATTCTCCACGATCCGGCGCACCACCACCCCATCGGCCCGAACCCCGGGCAGATCCGGCGGCCATCGGGCCTCGACCCGCACCCCGCCGGTCGTGGACGCGCGCGCGATTTCCCCCAACAGCCGACCGAGGTCACTCGGGCCCCGGTCCATCGCCGGCGCCAGCCGGGCGTAGCTCCTCGCCAGCTCCTCCAGATACGTCAGGCTCGACTCCAGGGTCTCCCGCCGCTCCCCGAAGAGCGTCACCAGCTGCTCGGGATGCCTGCTGGCCGTCTCGGCCAGATGTCTTATGACGTGGCGGATGGGCGCCAGACCGTTCTTCACGTCGTGGTTGATCTGCCGGGCCAGATCGCCGGTCGCGGCGCGACGCTCCGCCTCTCTGAGCCGGGTGGCGCTGGCGCGAAGCCGGGTGGTCATCGTCGCGAGCATGTTGCCGAGGCTCCCGATCTCGTCATTCCGGTCGGTGGCGAAGTCTTCGTCCAGGCGGTCCAGGTCGAGCCGGGCGGTCTTCTCGGCCAGCTCGGCGAGCGGGCTCACGACCCGCGACGCGAGCCAGAGGGCCAGCACGATCGCCAGCAGGACGGTCAGTCCGGCGGCGCCGAGGAACCAGCGGTCCACGCTCCGTTCGAGCGCGTTCTGCTCCGCCAGGTTGCGGGTTATAGACAACCGAGCGATTCGGGCCGCGCCGCCGGCCGGGGCGTCGTAGAACGGCAGCTCGATCGTGGCCGCCGCCGGGGCCGCCGCCGTCAGGGAATCGAGCCCGAGCACCACGGCCATGTCCTCGGGCGGCACCAGCGCGGCGGCGCGCGCCGCGTCGAACCCGACGCCGCCCACCAGCCGGTACGGCCGGTCCATGACGGTGAACGCATCCGCCGCCGCGAGCACCAGTACCTCGCCGTCGGGCGTGGCAAAGCGCACCAGCGTCCTGCCGTCCGGCGCGCCGGCGATGGCCGCGACCGACCCGGGGTCGAGCCGATCGAACTCGTTCCGGAAGTGTCCCGAGCTCAGGACCCGCCCCTCCTCGTCCTGCACTCGAAGGGCGGCGAGCCCGCTCGCGGTCATCGCCTCGCCCGCCCAGTCGAGGAGCCAGCGCCGGTCGCCGCCCCGAACGGCCAGCCGGAACCGGGTGTCCGCCTGGAGCCCGGCCGCGAGACTCCGGAGCCGGCGCTCGAGGGCGGCCGTTTCCGCGTCGAGATCGGCGCGCAGCACGCCGACCAGGGCCTGCACCCGTCGCTCGGCCTGGGCATCGAGCCGCGTTCTCATTTCCCGGCGCACGCCGAATCCGAGCAGTGCGAGCGGGATGATGGCGCCGATGGTGAGCGCCAGCGCGACGCGGCGCTTGTAGGTCATGGGGCGCCCGGAGGGACGAACCGGATCGACCCGTCACCCTGAATCCGGAACGCCGGCACGCCGGGGCGGAGCACGGCCGTGGCACGGGTGTCGACCAGCGGAACGACGGTCGAGCCGAGCGGGAGATGGTACCCCTCCGGACAGCCCGGCGTGCCGGGCGCGAGCCTCTGGAGCGGGACGACGAACACCGAAGCGCGGCCGTCCGCCAGCGCGGCGCCGAACTCGTCCGCGCCGTACTCGACGAGCCGGAGTCCCGGCGACTCCCGTCCGAGGAGCGCCACCATTCGCTCACCGATGGCTCGAGCCGTCGCATCGCGCGAAGGAATCGCGAGTGCCACCCGCCTGCCCGAAGCCGAGGGCGCGGGTGCCCCGCAGGCCGAGTGCGATTCCCACCATTCGGGCCCCTCGGCCGGGCGCGCTTCCGCCCGCACGACGTCTCTGGCCAGCTCGGCTCGAAGGCTCTGCGGAATCGGCGGAGGAGGAGAGCCGGGCGGCGTGACGAGCGCGTAGGTCGTTGACCACGCCAGCGGCACCAGTCGAAGGTCCGGGCGGTGCCTGGCATACTCCAGCGCGGCCGGGTCGGCGGTAATCACCACATCGGCGCCGCGGTCCATGAGGTCGCGCGGATCGGCGTCCGCCTCGGCAATCCTGATCAGCATCACCCAGCCGGCCCGGAGCGTGTCGATCGGGCTCAGGATCGCGGGGCTCGCCGACGACGCCCGGAACGCCGGAACGGGCGACGAGCGGGACACGCCCTCGCAATCCACGGCCGTGGCACGGTCGGCCTGATGCGCCGCCATGAACCGCTCGGCCTGGCCCGCCGGGAGCGCCACGATCACAGTGTCCCGGACGGTAGCACCGTCGGGAGCGACGTAGCATGGATCCAGTACTCGCGCCGGATTCGCCACCGGCTGGGGACCCGTTTCGGGCGTCGCCGAACTCGATCCTCCGCACCCCGCAACGGAGACGAGGCACGCGACGGCCATCCTGGAAGACCGGACCAGATTCATCGAGGTCAGCACCATTCGCAGTGCCGGGAAATCTAGTCCCCCTGCCGCAACCCTGGACGGCTCACTCCGGCACCTCTAGGTTGCGAGACTTCAATGCGGACTATTCTCGCGCTGTCCCTGATCCCTGCCCCCTGCGCACTGCTCACGAGTTGTTCCGTCACCCCTCTTACCAACAAGATCGAAGTCGGCCAGGAGGCGTTCGTCGTCGCCGTGGGCGAGGGAAGCGACGGCATGACCGATCTGTACGCGGCGCCGGCGGGCGGCGGCGGCTTCGTGCGACTGAGCTATACCCGGATGGTGGAGTCGCTGCCCCGCCTCTCGGCCAGCGGGCGGGGCGTCGCCTTTCTCCGCCGCGCCGCCGGCCAGGAGCGGCCCACCGAGATCGTGGTCATGAATCTGGAGAGCGGCGGCGAGCGGCGGGTGAGGCTGCCGGTCGAGGCGGGCGGGGCAATGGCGGTCGCCTGGCTTCCCGGAGATGCCGCGCTCGCGGTGCGTGCGGGGTCTGGTCTCTACCGTTTCGCCGCGCCGCCGGCCGCGCCGGCCCTAACCCGGCTCCGCGGCGCCGACTCGGCCCGGGCCGACTCCGCCCTGGGCGTGGCGCTGGGCACGCCGGTCGCCGCGATGGCGGTGTCCTGCGCCGCGCCGGAGGTGGCGGGGCGAACCGTGGCGCCCGCGGCGGGGGGGATCTGCGTGCGCACCGCCGGAGAGGAGATCGCCCCGCTCGATTCCCTGGGCCGGGACCCGGTGCGCTGGGGCGCCGACTCGGTGGGCTACTTCACGCCGGCGGGGTTCGAGGTGCGGCCGCTCGCGGGCGGGCGCTCGCGCCGGCCGGAGTGGAGCGGTGCGCCGGCGCGGCTGCGCGAGCTCAGCTACGCGGCGGCGCCCGCGGCAGCGCCCCGTGGCGGGGCGCCCCCGCCGCGTTGAACCGGGGCTTCGATCCGGGTAGCTTGACGGGCTGGTTCGACGCGGCGTTCTCCCCGTGGAGCTCCCATGAAGATCCTCGTCCTCGGCGCCGGCCTCCAGGGCTGCGCCGCCGCGCACAACCTGCTCCAGCACGACCGGGTCGAGGCGGTCACCCTTGCCGACCTCCACGTCACCCGCCTCCCGGTTTTCCTGCAGCCGTACCTCGGGCGCCGGCTCCGGCCGGTGCCGCTCGACGCCAGCGATTTCGCGGGCGTGGTCGAGCTGATGAAGGGACATGACGCGGCGCTCTGCGCGCTCCCCTACTACTTCAACGAGCCGATGACCCGCGCCGCGATCGAGAGCGGCTGCCACCTGTGCGACCTGGGCGGCAACACCGAGATCGTCTTCCAGCAGAAGAAGCTCCACGAGGTCGCCCGGTCACGGAACATTTCCGTCATTCCGGATTGCGGGCTCGCGCCGGGCATGGTCAACATCCTGGCCGCGGAGGGGATCCGCCGGCTCGACCGCACCCGCGCGGTCCGGATCTACGTGGGCGGGCTGCCCCAGCACCCCGAGCCGCCGCTCAACTACCAGATCGTCTACTCGCTGGAGGGGGCGCTCGACTACTACACCACGCCGTCATGGGTGCTGCGCGAACGAAAGACGGTGCAGGTGGACGCGCTCTCCGAGCTCGAGGCGCAGGAGTTCCCCGCGCCGGTCGGCGTGCTGGAGGCGTTCCACAGCGCCGGCGGCATCAGCACGATGCCGTTCGCCTTCGAGGGGAAGATCGAGACGATGGAGTACAAGACGCTCCGCTATCCGGGCCACGTCGCGATCATGCTGCCGATCCGGGAGCTCGGCCTCATCTCCAACACCCCGATCCCGGTGAAGGGCCAGCCGGTGGTGCCGCGCGATCTGTTCATCGCCGCGGTCCAGCCGAAGCTGTACAAACCCGAGGGGAGGGACCTCGTCGCGCTCCGCGTGGTGGTGACCGGCGAGACGCGAGGCGGGCCCGGCGCGGTGACGTTCGAGCTGCTCGACTACTACGACGCCGCGCTCGGCATCAGCGCCATGATGCGGACCACGGGCTTCTCGCTCGCCTTGACGGCGCTGATGCAGGCCGACGGTACCATCGCCGAGGCGGGTGTGCACACCCCCGACGAGGCGGTGCCGTTCCGGGCCTACGTGGACGGGCTGGCGCGGTTCGGCGTGTGCGTCGAGGAGAAGTGACGCTCGACTTCCCCGCGCTCTGGTCGCGGGCCGAGCCCTGGTCGAGCTACCTGCGGCCCGCCATGAAGAACCACGACCTCTGGCGCGGCGTGTACGACCACGTGGAGGTCCCCGGGTGGGCGCTGGAAGCCTTCGGCGCCTCGCCGGCGCGGAAGCTCCTCGTCCTGGCCGCTGACTGGTGCGGCGACGCCTCCAACACCGTGCCGGTCCTGGCGAAGCTCGCGGAACAGGTGCCGGGAATGGAGCTCCGCGTGCTCGAGCGCGACGGGTTTCCCGAGGTGATGGACCGCTATCTCACCGACGGCACCCGCTCGATCCCGATCGCCATCGCGCTGGACCAGGAGCTCCGCGAGCTGGGCCACTGGGGCCCGCGTCCTTCGGCGCTGCAGACCTGGATGGTGGCCAACAAGGCGATGAAGCCGAGCCCGGAGCGGTACGCGTACGCGCGCAAGTGGTACGCGCGGGACAAGGGGGAGGCGACGTTGAGGGAGGTGCTGGAGGCGGTCAGAACGCCCACCCGTTCCCCATCGAAAACATGAACCCATCCGGCCCGCCCGCGAAGTTCATGGTGAGGAGCGCGTTCCGGAGGATCCTCACCGCCACCCCGCCGCCGCCCCCCACCTTCCAGCGCCGGTGCACGACGGTCCCCACCAGGTCGGAATCCCAGGCGCGGCCGGCATCGGAGAACGCGATGAGGGTCACCCCGCCGTAGTCCCCCACGTCGAGCAGGTTGTGCCGGACCTCCACGCTCGCGAGCCCCACATTGCGGCCGAGCAGGCGGCCGCGCACGAAGCTGCGGTTCGACTCGGCGCCGCCCACGACCGCGAGGTCGTGCTCCCAGCCCGGCACCCCGTAGCGCGCCTCGAGCGGCGCGTTGCGGCCCACGCTCCGGTAGGCGAGGCGGCCCGCCACGACCGTCCCCTCGCGGGGGGAGACGTAGCCCCGCGCGTGCACATAGCCGCCCGCGTAGCCGCGGCCGCTGTACGACGCGACGTACGCGATCCCCGCCTGCGGGGGAGGCGGCAGGATGTTCCGCTCCTCAAATCGGCCGGTTCCGCCGTACACCCCCGCCTCGAGCAGCAGGCCCCTGGCCGGGAGGAGCTCGTTGTCGCGGGTGTCGAGCACGGCGGCCAGGCGCGCGGTCAGGTCGGTGCCGGTGAGCGGCTGATCGAAGTAGTCGCTGGTGAAGAGCGATGGGTCGCTCACCAGGGTGAACCGGAAATGCTCGAGCCCCACCCCGGCCGCCATCGAGAGCGGCCCCACCAGGCGCCGGGTGGCCTCGGCGCGCGCGAGGTAGCGGGTGCGGTGGGTCCGGAAGAAGTCGGTCGGCTCGTCGCCGGGATCGAAGCCCTCGTTGGCCCCTTCGGGCCCGCGCCCGTAGTAGCCGAACTTGACCTCGCGCACCGCGGCGAGGTCGCCGGCGAAGCGCCACCCCTTCACCAGCAGGGGCGCACGGAATCGCGCCGTGACGAGCCAGCTCCCGTGCAGGCCGGCCCCGCCTTCCGCGGAGAAGATCCCGTCGAACGGCACCCGCGCCTCGTAGTCGGCCTGGCGCGCCAGCTGGTAATGGCCCACCAGCATGATCCCGGTATTGGGGTCGCCGAAGAGGTAGGGGAAGTACCACGCGCGCCAGGGCTCGCCGGCTTGCGCCGCGAGCGGCCCGGCGGAGGCGAGGAGCAGGAGGAGGAGCCGCCGCACCCTACGGACGCTGCGCTTCGTAGACGTGCGCGGCATCCAGGGTCCGCGCGCCGTTCGCCTCGTCCGAGGCCGCGTACTTGCCGGGAAAGAGCGACGCCGCGCCGTACTCGCCCTTCTTGTTGAGGGCGTAGAAGGTGATCTGGGGCGGGCGCCCCTGCGCGTCGCGGCGGGAATCGGGGCACATCGCGACCACCCGCTTGAGGGTGGCGAGGCAGGCGTCGGTGGGGCTCATCCCCCGCCGCATGTGCTCCACCGTCAGGAACCCGCCGCACACCATGATGTTGAGCTCGCCCAGCCCGGTGGACCCCGCCGCGCCGATCTCGTTGTCGGTGTACTGCCCCGCCCCGACGATCGGCGAATCGCCCGCCCGCCCCGGGATTTTCCAGGCGAGTCCCGAGGTGGTGGTGATGGAGGAGATCTCGCCCTTGTCGTTGATCAGGTCCAGGTTGATGGTCCCGGTCGGGCGCGCCAGCGCGGGCGCGCCTTCGGGGATGTCCACCCAGTCGTCCCCCTTGCCGCGGTTGGCGCGCCAGCGGAGCCACTTCTCCCGCGACCTGGGAGTGAGGAGGTCCTCTTCCTTGAACCCGTAGGAGAGCGCGAACCGCTTGGCCCCTTCGCCCACCAGCAGGATATGATCGGTGTACTTGAGAACCAGCCGCGCCACCTCGCTCGGCGTCTTGATCCCCTCGAGCGCCGCGACCGCGCCGGCCCGCCGGGTGGGACCGTGCACGCAGCTCGCGTCGAGCTGGACCACGCCGTCCTCATTGGGGAGCCCGCCGTAGCCGACCGAATCGTCTTCCGGGTCGAGCTCCTGGATCTTGACGCCCTCGACGGCCGCGTCGAGCGTGTCGGTACCTTTCTGCATCAGCTCGACGGCGAGCTTGACCCCGCGGATTCCATTCGCCGAGGCGACGGCGGCGAACTTCGCGGCGCGGCTCCGGCGCACCCACGGGGCGCCCGGGAGAATCGGGGACGCCGCCGTCGGGACGGGCACGGCTGCGCCGGGCTGGCTGCTCCCGGCGACCGCCAGCGCTACGGTGCCGAGGAAGCTGCGGCGATCGAGGGTGTCGGACACGGGGACTCCTCGTGAAGGCGTTGGAATCAGCCGACGGGCCCCGGTCCTGTCAACTTGCCGTGCCTCGCGCCCGCCTCTACCTTCGGGGCGTGCCGCTCCTCCCGGAATCCCTGCGCGGCCGCGCGGAGACGGTGGATACCGATCCCTTCCGATACCTTCGCGCGGCGCTCGTCTTTCTGTTCGGCGGCGGCACCGTGGTGGCGCTGCTCCTGGCCCTCACCGGCGTCGCGCCGAGGGCGTTGCTGGTCGCCGGCCTCCTCTGGGGTCTCTACGGATTCGCCTTCGGGATGCTGGACGCGGTGGTGGAGCCCGGCATCGAGCTCTTCGCCCGGGTATTCTCCGGCGCGGGCCTCACCCGCGCCGGGGGCGGCTTTTCGGCGGAGGAGACCCTGGTCGCACGGGGTCACCCCGATGCGGCCGCGGAAGCCTACCTCGAGCGGGCCCGGGTTCCGCGCGACCGGACCGCCGCGCTGGTCCGCCGGGCCGAGCTGCTGGCCGGCCCGCTCGGGCTCCCCGAGGTGGCGGTGGCCGAGCTCGAGGCCCTCCAGCGCGACGCCGACCGCCTCCCGCCGGCGGAGGACCTCCGGCTCGGCCTGGCACTGGCGGAGCACTACGAGGTACAGCTCCGCGATCCGGGCCGGGCGATGGTCGAGATCCGGCGGCTGATCGACCGGTACCCCGAGCGGCGCCAGACCCGGGAGCTTCGGGTCCTGCTCGGCGCGCTCCGGGCCCAGCACTTCTCCGCCAGAGCCGAATGACCCGACGCGCGCGCCTCGATCCCGGGATCTTCCACCTGCCAGTCGAGCGGATGCGCGCGGGTTACTACTCGGACAAGTACTTCGTCCGGGCCCGGGAGATCCTCCTCGCCGACGGGTACCAGCCGCGGGTCACCATGCAGATCTTCGGC
>DASYRI010000208.1:0-5426 GCA_036004545.1 Gemmatimonadales bacterium | reverse complement strand
CACCCGTGGGTGGACGCCGGCCCGGTGCCCGAGCGGGAGCTGGCGGAGCGCGCCGGGCTCGGCTGGATCGGGAAGAACACCATGCTCATCCGGCCCGGGACCGGATCCTTCTGCCTGATCGCGAGCGTCTTCACCGATCTCCCCCTCGCGGCCACGGGCGGGCCGGACCTCGATCGCTGCGGCAGCTGCACCCGCTGCCTCGATGCCTGTCCCACCGAGGCGTTCGTGGGGCCGCGTGTCCTCGATGCGACGAAGTGCATCTCGTATCTCACCATCGAGTCCCGGCTCCCGATCCCCGCCGCGCCGGCGGCGAAGCTGGAGGGCTGGGCGTTCGGCTGCGACATCTGCAACGACGTCTGTCCCTGGAACCGGCGCTTCGCCCGGCCGACGCCGATCGCCGACTATCACGACCGGGAGGCCATCGCCGCGGACGACCCTGGATGCTTCGAGCGGATGGGCGAGGCGGAGTTCGCCGAGCGCTTCGGGGACACGCCGCTCGAGCGGCCCGGCCTCGAGGGAATGCGGCGCAACTGGCGCGCTGCCTTCCGCAGCCTCCCCGCCACTGCCCACCGATCACTGCCCACCGGCCAATCATGATCGAGCGCGTGCACTCGTTCGCGGTGTTCGTCAACAACGTGGACCAGGCGGCGGCGTTCTACCGCGACACGCTGGGTCTCCCGGTGAGCAAGCAGGGCTCGTTCGGCCTCGAGCTGTTCCTCGAGCCGCCCCACGTCGGGGTGCACCCGGCGGTCCACGCCGACGCCAGGGCGCTGGTGGGCCGGCATACCGGGATCACCTTCTTCGTGCCGGGTCTGCTCCACTTTTGCGGGGTGCTCCACCAGCGCGGGGTGCGCTTCGTGAGCGAGCCGACCCGGATGGCGTGGGGAGTGATGGCGATGATCGCCGACCCGGAAGGGAACATCTTCGCGCTCTGGGAGGACCAGCTTCCCGAGGACGCGCCGTGAGCGGGGGAGGGGAGGGGCGGAGGGGCGGACCGGTCTTTTACTATGACGGCGACTGCGGCGTCTGCACCCGGAGCGTGCGACTCGTGCTTCGGCGCGACCGGCGCCGTACCCTCCGCTTCGCCAGCCTCCGCGGCCCGATCGCCGAGGAGCTGTTCACGCGGCACCCCGGGCTCCGCGGGGTGGATTCGATGCTGTGGGTGGAGCCGCGAGCTGCGGCCAGCGGCGGTGGAGAGCGGGTCCTGGTCCGCTCCGACGCGGCCCTCGCGCTGGCGCGCTATCTCGGCGGCTGGTGGCGGCTATTCGAGGTGTTCCGGCTGGTGCCGCGGAGGCTTCGCGATCTGGGCTACGACTGGTTCGCTCGGAACCGGCTGCGCTTCTTCGGTCCCGCGGAGGAATGCACGCTGCCCACCCCCGAGCAACGGTCGCGATTCCTCGACCTCGGTTGAGCCACTACCCCCTGCCCACTACCCCCTGCCCACTAGAGTGTCCCCATCAGCTTGAGGAACCGGGGGTGCTGGCGGAGCGAATTCAAGTCCGAGTCGTTCTCCAGCCAGTCCTTGTGCCCATAGCCTCCCACCACCGCCCGCTCCAGGCACTCGATCGCCTTCTCCGGCTCACCCTCCAGCGCGTAGCAGCAGCCGACGTTGTAGAGCACCAGCGAATCGTCCGGATCCAGCGACATGACCCGGTTCACCCAGTCGAGCGTACGCTCCCGCTCGCCGATCGCGGAGAGGCAGGCGGCGCCGAGGTACAGCGCGCGGACGTCGTCCGGATTGAACTCGAGCTGCCGCTCCGCCAGGCTCACGGCCTTCCGGCGCTTGGCGTCGGCCTCGGCCGTCCGCCCCAGGCTCACGTAGACCGAGGCACAGAGGGCGGGAGATTGATAATCCTCCGGCCGCACCTCGCTCGCCTTCTCGAACAGCCGGGCGGCCTCCTCGAGCTTGCCCTGCTGCCGCTTGGCGCGGGCGTAGAAGTACCAGGCTTCGAAGAGGGTCGGGTCGAGCCGGATGGCGGTCTCGTATTCCTCGGTTGCCTCGTCGAAGTACTTCTTGAGCGTGAGCGCGAACCCGCGCGCGGCATGCGCCTCGGCGAGCGCGGGCGCCAGCTGCAGCGCCTTCCGGCTGGCCGACTCGGCCTGCTGGAGGTTCGCCTCGCTGGCGTCCCACCACATGTAGAGGTAGGAGTTGCAGTCGGCCAGTCCGGCCCAGGCCCTCGCGAAGCCGGGGTCGATCTCGATTGCCCGCTGGAACATCCGCCGGGCGAACTGGAGCGACTTCTCCCGCCCCTGGTGGAAATACTGCCGCCCGCGAAGGTAGTACTCGTACGCCTGGATGTTTTCGGGGCGGGCCTGCTCGCGGGCCCGCTTCTCGTCGTCGCTCAGGACCACCCGGAGCGCCTTCACGATGTTGTCCGCGATCTCGTCCTGCACCGCGAACACGTCGGCCAGCTCGCGGTCGTACCGGTCGGACCAGAGGTGGTAGCCGTCCGCCACGTTGACCAGCTGGGCGGTGATCCTGATCCGGCTGCCGGCCTTTCGCACGCTCCCCTCGAGGACGGTGTTGACGCCGAGCTTCTCCCCCACCTCGCGGATGTCCTGGTTCTTGCCCTTGAAGGCGAAGGCCGAGGAGCGCGAGGCGACCCGGAGCGCCTGGATCTTCGTGAGGGCGTTGATGATCTCCTCGGCGATCCCGTCGGTGAAATACTCCTGGTCCTTCTCGGCGCTCATGTCGGTGAACGGCAGCACCGCGATGGACTTGGCCGCCCTGGTGGCGGTGGGCGTGACAATGGTGGCCGGGGCCGATCCCGGGGGTGTGGTGACTCCGGGGACCGAGAGCGCCTGGGCGAACTGGAGCGCCGTGGCGAACCGGTCCTCGGGCCGCCGCTCCAGCGCCTTCATCACCGCGCGCTCCACCGCCTCGGGAAGCCCCGGGCAGGCTCCCCCGAGCGAAGCCGGCTTCTCCGAGAATCGCTTCATGATCACGGCCTGCGGATTGGACCCGGTGAACGGCGGCGCGCCGGCCAGCATCTCGTACACCAGGCAGCCCAGGCTGTACAGGTCGCTACGCCCGTCGAGATCGGTCTCCCCCGAGGCCTGCTCCGGGCTCATGTAGGTCGGCGTGCCGACGGTGGAGCCGGTCTGGGTGAGGTTCTCGCCCCCGGCCGCGCTCAGCGCCTTGGCGATGCCGAAGTCGGTGACCATGGCCTCGCCCTCGTACAACATGACGTTTTCGGGCTTGACGTCCCGGTGAACCACGCCGTGCTGATGGGCGTAACCGAGTGCCTGGGCGACGTGCCGGGCGATCTGCAGCGCCTCATCGAGCGGGAGCCGGCCGGGGCGATTCATCCGGTCGCGGAGCGACTCCCCTTCCACGAACGGCATGATGTAGTAGAGCAGGCCGTCGGCCTCGCCGGAATCGATGAGCGTCAGGATGTGGGGGTGACTGAGCCGGGCCGCGATGTCGATCTCGCGGAGGAACCGATCGGTGCCGAGGTGCGCGGCGATGTGGGGATGGAGGATTTTTACGGCGACGGGGCGGCGGTGCTTGCGGTCCTGGGCGAGGTAGACCGTCGCCATTCCACCCCGGCCCACCTCCCGCTCGACCGTATAGCGGCCGGCAAGGGCGGTCTCGAGGCGATCCTTCAGGTCGGGCATCGGCGAGCTCCCCTGGTGACGCAGATCTTACCGGCCGAGCCCGGCCCCGTCTAGAACCGCGCCGCCTTCCGCTTCCGCCGCCTGGCCGCGGCCGACTTGAGCTTCTTGGCCTCGCTCGGCTTGAGATAATGTCGCTTGCTCCGGAGGTCCTTCAGGATCCCCGCCTTGATGACCTTCTTCTTGAAGGCCTTGAGGGCGCCGTCGAGGCGGTCGCCTTCGCCGATCGTGACTTCAATCATGCGGACCTCGTGGGTTGGACATCCCCCCTCACCTGGGGAGGACGGCATCGGCCGGCCCGACCTGAGTCGAGCCGGCCGATGTGGTACCGGGCGGCCGTGGTGAGCCGCCCAGCCGGTTTACTTGGCGATCTTGACGACGTTCTCCGCCGCCGGGCCCTTCTGACCCTGGACAATCGTGAACTCCACCCGCTCGCCCTCGGCGAGGGAACGGAAGCCCTTGTCCTGGATCGCCGAGTGATGGACGAAGCAGTCCTTCTCGCCATTCTCGGGGGTGATGAAGCCGAAGCCCTTGCTGTCGTTGAACCACTTCACCGTGCCGGTCGTACGCATTGCCCTACTCCTGTTGTTGGATGTAATCGGAGTACGGATGGTGTACGTACCGACTACAGTGTTGCGTGGACTTGGCCCCCACGCGGGCATCGTTCCCGCCAGCCGGTCATTCGACCGCCGTGGCGTGCGATGGGTAGAAAAAAAGGCCAGCGATCGCCGGCCCTATATCGTTCCCGGAACTTGTTCGCGCCCTGTGCGCGATAATCGCAGCCCGGAAGATAGCCCGGAAGAGCGGTTTGCGCAATCGAAGGGAGGCAGGGAGGCAGGGAGCTAGGGGGCTAGGGAGCTAGGGAGCCAACAAGCCTCAGCCCCCCAGTTCCCTAGTTCCCAGTTCCCTAGTTCCCCAGCTCCCTAGCTCCCCAACGCCCTAGCCCCAGTCCCCAGCGCAGACCTCGCCCGATTCATGCGTGGCGGGTTTACCCGGCGAAAACGGCGGGCTGGCCCCGGCGTGGCCGACTTACAGTCGGAATCCGAGCGATCACCAGGTATGACAATCTCCTCGATGCTGCCACCGACAAGCTAACACTTTGTAAGTCAATGACTTGCTGCCGATTCCGTCACCAGAGCTTACCGTGTGCAGGGGCATTGCGGCGGCCGAGCGCGCTCCTGCGGGAAGGCCACCAACCCCAGGAGATGTGGTCATGACCTCCGTCGCGTCCTCTCCGGCATTACTGGTTGACATTTCGGTGCATGGTGAGCCATTCGCAGGCAGCGAAATGGTGCTCAGCGACGACGCCTTGGCCTTTCTTGGTACCCTCACCCGAATCTTCCGCCCGCGGATCGAGGACCTGCTCGAACGCCGCGCCGCGCGGCGGGCCGAGCTGGCCGCGGGAGGTAAGCTGGACTTCCTGCCCCGGACGGCCTCGATCCGCGCCGCCGACTGGACCGTCGCACCGATTCCGGAGCGGCTGCTCCGACGCGCGGTGGAGATTACCGGGCCGGTGGACCGGCGGATGATCATCAACGCGCTCAATTCGGGCGCCGACGTCTTTGTGGCCGACTTCGAGGACTCGACCTCGCCCACCTGGCACAACCTGGTCGAGGGCCAGCGGAACCTCATGGAGGCGGTACGGGGTACCATTGCCGATGACGACCCGCGGGGGGGCAAGCGATACCGGTTGAACCAGCGGACGGCGGCGCTGTTCGTGCGGCCGCGCGGGCTGCACCTGCCCGAGCGTCACGTAATCGTTGACGGGAAGCCGGTGCCGGGCGCGCTCTTCGACTTCGGCCTCTTCTTCT
>DASYRI010000207.1:0-22420 GCA_036004545.1 Gemmatimonadales bacterium | reverse complement strand
CGACCAGGACGACCTTGCCGGCCTCGCCGAAGCGTTCCTCCCGAAGCATGGCGGTGAGCGCGTGCTTCGCCTCGCCGCGAGTGGGGCAGACGATCGCGCCCTTGCCCGCCGCGAGCCCGCTCGCCTTGACCACCAGCGGCTCGGCATGGCGATCCACATGGGCGAGCGCGGGAGGCAGCTCGGTGAAGGTCTCGCTCCGCGCAGTCGGGATCCCGGCGGCCGCCATGACGTCTTTGGCGAATGCCTTCGACGCCTCGATCCGGGCCGCCGCGGCGGAGGGACCGAAGACGACCTTCCCCGCCGCCCGGAGCCGGTCGGCGAGTCCCCTGGCGAGCGGCGCCTCGGGACCCACGATGACGAGGTCAATGCCGTAGGCCTCGGCAGCGGCGGCCTGGCGTGCGACGTCCTCGGCGCCGACCGGGAGGTTGGTGCCGAGCTCGGCGGTGCCGGGATTGCCCGGAGCGCAGAACAGGTCGCCGAAGGCGAGGTCCCGGCGGAGCGCCCAGCAGAGGGCATGCTCGCGGCCGCCGCCCCCGACGACCAGCACCTTCACGGCTGCTGGGCTTTGCGGAACGCTTCCCGCGCGCTGGCGGCGGCCTTCCTGGCGGCGTCGGCCATCTTGTTCACGACGTCCCGGGCTTCCTCGGCGTAATGGTCCTTCGCGGCGCGGAAGTCCTCGCGGAGCGGCCGCTCCTTCGCCTCGGGGCCCCGGCGGGTGTACTCGCCGCGGAGGATCGCCTCGTAGTCGCCGCTGGCGACCCATTTCTGCAGCTCGGCCGCGCGGACGGTGTTCATCGGATGGGTGAGCGCCAGCGTGTTGAGGATCTTGTAGACGATGTCGAGCCCCTCGTTGGTGGAGACGTACTCGCTCGCCTGGGAGATGAACGGGTCGAGCGCCATCTGGCCCGACTCGAGCGCGCCCCGGTAGGCGCCGGCCATCTTCATGAACAGCTGCTGCGAGGCGAGGATGTTCTGCCCGCCGAGCAGGCCGGCGCGGTCGGACGAGAGCTCCGATTTCCGGGACCACTCGAGCACGGCGAGCCGGAGGGGCAGGAGGGCGATGCCGGCCAGGAAGGGAAGCGCGCTCAGGCTCACGTTGAGCAGGATCTCGGCGATGGTGCGGTAGAGCGAATGGCCGCTCACCACGTGGCCCATCTCGTGGGCGATGAGCGCGCGGAGCTCCTCCTGGTCCAGCAGCTCGACCGCCGCCGAGTGGAGCACGATGAAGGGGTCGTCCACGCCGTAGGCGCCGGCGTTGAAGACCGGGGTCTGGGAGACGTACAGCTCGGGCACCCGGGGCCAGTCGAAGGTGGCGACGACCTCGACGTGGAGCCCGTACGCCAGCGGATATTGCTGGGCCCCCGCCCGCACCGCGTTGCCCTGGAAGAGAAGCCGGATGCCGCGCTCCCCGCCGAGGAAGGCGATGACCTTGCGGACCACATCGTCGAAACCCGGCACGGCTCGCAGCGCCTGCAGCGCGGCCCGGTCGGCGGGGTGCTCCCAGGACACGCCGGCGATCTGGGGAAAGGCGACCCGGGGGCGGGGAGCGGGGACGGAAGTCATTGGGTGCTCAGTGGTTGGGGGATGAGAGCCGTACGGGTGGTGGTCACCATTGTTTCACGGAGGAAGCAGGGTCTAATGCCTGCTCCAGATCTTCAATCAGGTCCTCCACCTCCTCGATCCCCACCGACAGCCGGACCACCGAATCGGTGAGCCCCATCTTCTGGCGGAGCGCCGGCGGCACCGAGGCGTGAGTCATCGAGGCGGGATGGCCGATGAGGCTCTCCACTCCGCCGAGTGATTCCGCAAGCTGGAACACCCTTACCCGCTCGACCAGTCGGCGCGCGACCGCCACGTCGCCCAGGTCGCAGGACACCATCCCGCCGAAGCCGCTCATCTGGGAGCAGGCGAGCGCGTGTTGCGGGTGCGAAGGGAGCCCGGGGTAGTACACCTTCTGGACCCCCATCCGGCCCGCGAGCCATTCGGCGATCCGGCGGCCGTTCCGGTCGTGCTGCCGCATCCGGAGCGGCAGGGTCTTGGTGCCCCGGAGCGCGAGCCAGCAGTCCATCGGCCCCGGTACGGCGCCGCTGGCGTTCTGCAGGAAGCCGAGTCGTTCCGCCACGTCGTCGCGGTTGGTCACCAGCAGGCCGCCCACCATGTCGCTGTGGCCGTTCAGGTACTTGGTGGTCGAGTGGAGGACGATGTCGGCGCCGAACTCGAGCGGCTGCTGAAACACCGGGGTGGCGAAGGTGTTGTCCACCGCAAACAGGAGCCCGCGCGCCCGGGCCAGGTCGCCTACCGCGCGGAGGTCCGTCAGGAACATCATCGGGTTGGTCGGCGTCTCGCAGTAAATCATCCGGGTGGCCGGGGTGAGCGCCCGCTCGATGTTTCCGGCGTCCCGGGTATCCACGAACGTCACCTCGAGGCCGAAGGGGACGAACACCCGGGTCATCAGCCGGTGGGAGCCGCCGTAGATGTTCTCCCCGGAGACGACGTGGTCGCCCGCCTTGAGCAGCTTGAGGACCGCGTCCAGCGCGGCGAGCCCGGAGCCGAAAGCGAAGCCGTGGGTGCCGCCCTCGAGGGCCGCGACGTTCCGCTCCAGCGCCTCCCGGGTCGGGTTCTGGGTCCGGGCGTACTCGTAGCCCTTGTGCCGGCCCAGCCCTTCCTGCCGGTAGGTGGAGGTCTGGTAGATCGGCGTCATGACCGCGCCCGCCAGCGGGTCGGGCACCTGCCCGGCATGCACGGCGCGGGTCGGGAGCGCGTGCGCGAGGTCGTCGGGAAGGATTCGCGTCATGTTGAAGATTACATCCGTTCGGCCTACCTTGCTCCTGTGCCCCAGCTGACCAACAATCGGTCCGGTCGAGTCCCGGATCCCGCCCGCGCGCTGGTGGTGGATGACGACGCCCAGGTGCGCCGGACGCTGGTGCGGGTCCTCCAATCGCACGGCATCGCTACCCTGGAGGCCGGCAACGGCCGCCAGGCGGTCCGCGTGCTGGAAGCCGAGGCCGGCAGCATCCCGCTCGTCGTCTCCGACATCTATATGCCCGAGATGGACGGGATCGAGCTCCTCCGGGTGGTGCACAACCGCTGGCCCGACGTCGCCGTGATCATGCTCACCGGCGTGGCCGAGGTCGCCACCGCGGTCGAGTGCCTCCAGGTCGGCGCGCTCGACTACCTCTCCAAGCCGATCCTGGTGGACGAAGTGCGGGCCCGGGTGGACAGCGCGCTCGAGAAACGCCACCTCGTCCTGGAGAACCGGTTTCTCCAGCAGAGCTACCAGGATCGGCTGGAGTCCTCCATCCGCGAGCTCAACGAGCGCAACAAGGACATTTTCCTCGGGCAGATCCAGATGGCGGTCCGGATGCTGGAGAAGAAGGATGTCTACACCCGGGGCCACTCCCAGCGGGTGAGCCGCTACGCGGTGAAGACCGCCGTCCTGCTCGGCTTCAACGGCGACGAGCTCAACCAGATCCGCCTGGGGGGCGAGCTGCACGACATCGGCAAGATCGGAACCCGCGACACCATCCTCCAGAAGCCGGGTCGGCTCACCCTGGAGGAGTTCGAGGAGATGAAGAGGCACGTCCTCGAGGGGGAGGAGATCCTGGAGCCCCTCCGGCACCAGCATCCGCTGGTGCTGCAGATCGTCCGGCACCACCACGAGCGGATGAACGGCTCCGGGTTCCCCGACGGGCTCTCGGGCGAGAGGATCCCCGACGTGGCGCGGTTGGTCTGCGTGGTGGATGCGTTCGACGCGATGACCTCCAACCGCGCTTATTGCCCCTCGTTCGCGCCGGCCGAGGCGATGGACGAGCTGCACCGCTTTGCCGGGGCGCAGTTCGATCCGAAGGTGGTCTCGGCGTTCTCGCAGGCGTTCCCGGACCCCGCGCGGCTCCCCCTCCTCGTCTAGGCGCCCCCGGCAGCGGGCTTCTGGTGGAGGCTGGTGTCGCCCGCCGCCGGCCACCCGCTACCTTCTCCCCATGTCCGACACACTGATGATCTCCGTCTCCGGTATGCGCGGTCTGGTGGGCGCGGACCTGACCCCGGAGCTGGTCGCCCGCTACGCCGCGTCCCTCGGCGCGTGGGCCCGGGCCGCCGGCCGCCCGGTGGTGGTGCTGGGCCGGGACGCGCGCACCAGCGGGCCGATGTTCGCGCGCGCGGCGGCCGCCGGGCTCCTCTCGGTGGGGTGCGACGTCGTGGACCTTGGCGTGGTGCCCACCCCCACCGCGCAGCTCGCGGTGGAGTACCACCACGCCGCCGCGGGGCTCATCATCACCGCGAGCCACAATCCGGTCGAATGGAACGCGCTCAAGTTCGTCGGGCCGGACGGCATCTTCCTCGATGCTGCGGCCGGCGCCGCGGTGCGCGCCCTCGCCGAGACCGACGGGGGGCCGCCCCGCGCCGGCTGGGACGGCGTCGGCGGGGTGCGCGAGGACTCGGAGGCCATCGCGCGCCACCTGGACCTCGTGCTTTCGCTCCCGGTGGTGGACCTTCAGGCGATCCGCCGGCGCCGCTTCCACGTGGCGCTCGACTGCGTGCGCGGCGCGGGCGGCGCGATCATACCGGAGCTGCTGGCGAACCTGGGCTGCCGGATTTCGGCGATCAACCTCGAGACCGACGGCCGCTTCCCCCGCGAGCCGGAGCCGATCCCCGAAAACCTGGGCGCGCTGGGCGATCTGGTCCGGAGCTCGCGCGCCGAGATCGGGATGGCGGTGGATCCGGACGTGGACCGCCTGGCGCTGGTGGACGAGCGCGGCGAGCCGATCGGGGAGGATTATACGCTGGCGTTTGCGGTCCGAGCGGTGCTCGGACGGACGCAAAGACGCAAAGACGCGAAGACGCAACGTGGGGGTGGAGAGGAGGACGTTGCGTCATCGCGTCCTGGCGTCGTTGCGTCTGAAGTTGCGCCCGTCGTCGTCGCCAACCTCTCCACCAGTCTCGTGGTCGAGGACGCGGCACGAGAGCTGGGCGCGCGCTTCCTCCGCGCCCCGGTCGGTGAGGTCAACGTGGCCCGGATGATCCGCGAGGAGGGGGCGCTGATCGGCGGTGAGGGGAACGGCGGGGTGATCCTCCCGTCGCTCCACATCGGCCGCGATGCTCCCCTCGGGGTGGCGTTGATCTTGCAGCAACTAGTTGCATCGGGTCGCCCGGTTTCAGCCCTGGTTGCGGCGGCGCCACGATATGCGATCGTAAAGGCCAAAGCCAAGCGGGGCAGCGACTTGGGGGCAGCATACGCGGCCCTCAAGGCCCGCTTTCCGGACGCGACGCCCGACCAGCGCGACGGGCTCAGGCTGGCCTGGCCGCACAAATGGGTGCACCTTCGGCCTTCGGGCACCGAGCCGGTGCTCCGGCTGATTGCGGAGGCACCGTCCCGGGACGAGGCGGAGGAGCTGCTGGCCGCTTGCCGGGCTCAACTCTAGGCGCGAGGTCGTTCGAGCGATGTGCGGAATCGTCGGCTACGTCGGACCGAAACAGGCCTCCCCGATTCTGATCGAGGGCCTTCGACGCATGGAGTACCGCGGCTACGACTCCGCGGGGGTGGCGGTGATCAACGGGAAGGGGCTGGAAGTCGAGAAATCGGCGGGCAAGCTGTCGGTGCTGGCCGACCGGTTGCGCCTCGCCGCCCCGACGGGCACGGTGGGAGTCGGGCACACCCGCTGGGCCACGCACGGCGCGCCCACGACCCCGAACGCGCACCCGCACCTGGACCAGGCGGGCCGGATCGCGGTCATCCACAACGGCATCATCGAGAACGCCGCCACCATCAGGAAGGCGCTGGAGAAGCGCGGCCACAGCTTCCGCTCGGAGACCGACACGGAGGTGCTCGCCCACCTGATCGGCGCCTACTACGACGGGAACCTGGAGCAGGCGGTCGCCGCGGCGCTCTGGGACGTGGAGGGCGCCTACGGCATCGCGGTCATCTCCGCCGACGAGCCCGACACGCTGGTGGCCGCGCGGAACGGCTCGCCGCTGCTCCTCGGCGTGGGGGAGGACGAGTACTTCGTCGCCTCCGACGCCTCGGCGATCCTGGAGCACACCCGCTCGGTGGTGTACCTCGACGACGGCGAGATGGCGGTGCTCAGCCGGGGCGGGTACCGGGTCCGGAACCTCACCGAGACCCACGTCGAGAAGCCGGTCAGCCAGATCGAGTGGGATCTCGCCACGATCGAGCGCGGCGGGTACGCCCACTTCATGCTCAAGGAGATCTTCGAGCAGCCGGAGAGCCTCACCGACACCATGCGCGGCCACCTGCTGGAGGAGGAGGGGAGCGCGCGGCTCGCGGGGCTCAATCTCACCGACGACCAGTTCAAGCGGATCAACCGCGTGATCATCACCGCGTGCGGCACCTCGTGGCACGCGGGGCTCATCGGGGAATACATGATCGAGGAGATGGCGCGGCTCCCCTGCGAGGTGGAGTACGCCTCGGAGTTCCGCTACCGCAACCCGATCGTGGATCAGCGCACGCTGGTGATCGCGATCTCCCAGTCGGGCGAGACCGCCGACACCCTGGCGGCGGTGCGGGAGGCGAAGCGGCGCGGGGCGCGCACCATCGGGCTGGTGAACGTGGTCGGCTCGACCATCGCCCGGGAGGTTCAGGGCGGTCTCTTCCTCCGCGCCGGCCCCGAGATCGGGGTGGCGAGCACCAAGGCGTTCAGCTGCCAGGTCGTCGCGCTCGCCATGGTCGCGCTCAAGATGGCGCGGCTCCGGAGCATGAGCCTCCTCCAGGGCCGCCAGCTCATCGAGGCGCTCAAGGCGCTGCCAGGCCAGATCGCCGCGCTGCTCGAACGGGCGCCCGAGGTGGAGCGACTGGCCGACCGCTTCTCCAGCGCGCACAATGCGCTCTACCTGGGCCGGGGGGTGAATTTCCCGGTCGCGCTCGAGGGGGCGCTCAAGCTCAAGGAGATCTCCTACATCCACGCCGAGGGCTACCCCGCCGCCGAGATGAAGCACGGACCTATCGCCCTGATTGACGAGAACATGCCGGTCGTCTTCATCGCCCCGCGCGACGCGGTGCACGCCAAGATCGCGAGCAACGTGGAGGAGGTGCGGGCCCGCGGCGGGAAGGTGATCGCGATCGTGACCGAGGGCGACGTCGAGATTGCCCGGCTGGGCGAGGCGGTCTTCCCGATCCCCGCCACCCACGACCTGCTCACCCCGATTCTCGCCAGCGTGCCGCTCCAGCTGTTCGCCTACTACGTGGCGGTGCGGCGGGGTTGCAATATTGACCAGCCGAGGAACCTGGCCAAGTCGGTGACAGTGGAGTAGGGCGGACCGGCGGACGGGCGGACAGTTGACCGTCTGCCTCGGTCAACTTTCCCTCCCTCCGTCCTTCCATCCGACCTCCTGTCCGCCTTCCCGCCACAATCAGCCCCGCCGGCGCAGGGGTAATCCACCGCCCGCCAACCCGTCCGCGATCCGCCGGCAGAGCCGTTCGGCGGGGCCACCCGGCCGGTCTTCAGCGGGCTGGGCGGAGCCGCCTCACCGGGCCGGTTGCCCCATGGCGGCGCCGAGCAGCCACGCATGGTGGCGCTGCTCCCGCCGGCGGCGCGCCGCAAGGGTGTCCTCGAGCAGCGCCTCGACCACCGGAATCTCCGCCTCCCGGCGGGCGCGGTTGCTCTCCACCAGCGCCTCGAGCCCGGAGAGATCCCGCAGCAGCACGTCCGCGATCCCGGCCACGGCGGGATCCACCGCGCGGGGCATCGACGCGTCCATGATGACGAGCGGCCGGGGCGGGGGCGCGGCGCCCGCGCGGGCGGCGCGGACGGTCTCCGCGGTCAGGAGCGGCGCGTCGGCCTGCGCCGCCACCACGACCGCGCTCGCTTGTGCGAGCCACTCGGGCAGCTCGTCCAGCGGCGCGGCGGTGACCCCGCTCTCTTCCGCGGCGGCCTCCGCGCGGGCGAGGGTCCGGTTGAGGAGCACGCATCGCCCGACCCGCTCGGCCAGCAGGTGCCGCACGACCCGGAGGCCGACCGTCCCCGCACCCACCACCAGCACCGTGCACTCGCCCAGGTCCCGGTGGGTGCAGTGGAGCAGCTGCACGGCCGCCGAAGCGACCGACAGGGCTCCCTCACCGATCCGGGTGCGGGCCCGCGCCAGGCGGCCGAAGCGCAGGGCATCGCGAAAGAGCTCGACCAGAATCCGCGCCCGCATCCCGGCGCGGTCCGCGATCTCCACCGCGCTACGGATCTGGCCCACGACTTCGGCCTCACCCACCAGCACCGACTCGAGGCCCGCGGCGACCCGGAGCAGGTGATACGCCGCGACCTCGCCCCGCAGACGGCAGACCTTGCCCTCGAGGCCACTCCACCCGCCGGGCGCGCTCGCGCGGAGTGCGGATTCCGCGAGCTGGTCGTGGATCGGGTCGCGGGATTCCCAGTAGAGCTCGGCACGATGGCAGGTGGAGAGGACGACGGCGGACACGCCGCTCTCGAGCAGCCGCCGGCAGAGCTGATGGGCGGCGGCGGGCGACAGGGTCACCCGCTCCAGCTCCTCGAGGGAGGCGCTGGGGTGATGGATGCTGAGAGCGCGGAGTCGCTCGGGCCGCGCCGGCGAGGGGGACTCCTCGGGCATGCTGCACCATACGCGCGCCCGCCGTGGGTGTGCATTCGGACCGCTACGGAGCGCGTCTCCGGGAAACTACTGAGCCCGAACCAGTCCTACCCGGATGGCGAACTGGGTGAGCAGGGCGACCGAATGCAGGTCGAGCTTGCGCATCAGGTTGGCACGGTGGGTCTCGACGGTCCGGCTGCCGATCCCGAGCCGCGCGGCGATTTCCTTGGTGGAGCGGCCGGCGGCGAGCTCGCGCAGGACGTCCCGCTCGCGCTCGGTGAGGCGGTCAATCTCGCGCGGCGGGCCGGAGGCGCCGTTCCGCAGCATGCCGGCCAGCTGGGCCTGGATCTGCGGGCTGTGAAACGCCCGCCCCGCCACCACGGCCTCGATCGCGGAGAGCAGGTCCTGCACCGCGGACTCCTTGAGGAGATAGCCGTCCGCGCCGGTCTGGATCGCGCGGGCGACGTACTCGGGATTCGCGTGCATGGTGAGCACCACGATCTTGAGCGCGGGGCGGATCGTCTTGGCCCGCCGGAGGACCTCGAGCCCGTCCACGCCCGGCATGGCGAGGTCGAGGACCAGCACGTCGGGCGCGAGCTCGCGGATGGCCCGGAGCGCCGCGGCGCCGTCCGCCGCCTCGCCCACGACCTCGAGGCCGGCCTCCGCATCCAGCACCCGGCGGACCCCCGCCCGCACCAGCGGGTGGTCGTCCACCAGCAGCACCCGGATCCGCGCCCCGCTCACGCGAGGGTCGCCGCGAGAGGGATCCTGGCGTCGAGCCGGAAGCCCGCGCCCCTGGCGGTGGTGATCTCGAGCGTTCCCGCCAGCGCGGCGACCCGCTCGCGAATGCCGAGGAGGCCCAGGTGGGGCGTGGGCTCGCCCGGCGCGCCGGCGCCGTCGTCCGCGACGCTGAGCCGTACCACGCCGTCATCGGCGCGGAGCGAGACCTCGACGCTCCGAGCGCCGGCGTGCCGCGCCACGTTGGTCAACGCCTCCTGGACCACCCGGTAGAGCGCCACTTCGAGCTCGCCCGGGCAGCCCGAGAGGGCGTCGGGGGGTGGGGCCGAGAGGCGTGCCGCGATGCGCGAGCGCTTCCCGAAGTCGTCCACCAGACTCCGGAGGGCAGGGAGGAGGCCCAGGTCGTCGAGCTCGGGGGGGCGGAGCAGTTGGCTCACGTTCCGGATCTGGTTCAGGGCGCGTCCCACCAGCGCCCCGGACCCGGTCCGGCCCTCCAGGTCGAGCTCGATCTTGAGCGCGGTGAGAAGCTGCCCGGCCTCGTCGTGCAGGTCCCGCGCGAGCCGCCGCCGCTCCTCCTCCTGGGCCCGGAGGAGGAGCCGGGTGAGGTCCTCGAGCTGGGCGTTCCGCGCCTCGAGCGCGGCTTTCCCTTCGCTGAGGACGAGGAACATCGTCCCCGCCGCCGCCACGACGATGAACAGGACGTCGGCGAAGACGCCGTACAGCACCCCGCTCCCCAGTGCGCGGAGCAGCGGGTAGTCCAGATGGTGGAGGCCCCAGAGGACGAAGGTCCACGCCAGCACGGTGGCGCTCACCGAGCGGGTCCGCCGGCGGTGGCGCCAGAAGACGTACCCGGTCCAGAGCGTCACCGCGGAAAGCGCCGCCGCGGACGCGAGGCCGCCCACGTTAAAGTTGCCGAGGCCGTAGATGCTCAAGGGAACCCAGAGCACCGCCGCCACCGCGAGGGCGAGACGCTGGCGGCGGGAGAGCCGCTCCTCGGAGAATTGCAGCGCCGCCCAGAGCAGGAGGAACGCGGTGCCGCCGGTGGCGAGCTGGTGGGCGAGGAGCCAGCCGGCCTGCCGGGTGACGAGGTAGGCGGAGATGCAGCCGAGGCGCGCGGCGTAGAGCGCCCAGGCGCTGGTCCAGGTCAGGAAGTACGGCCGCCGCTCGTGGCGCCAGAGACCCAGGTTCACCAGCGCCAGGAGCGTGGTGACCAGCGCCTGGAAGCCCAGGGAGTTCAGGTCGAGCAGCTGCCGGTCCACAGGGCGGAATGTATTCGGCGCCGGCCCGCCCGGCACCCGCGAGGCCTTATCTTGGGGGCCTGAGCGCTCGCGGCCGGACGCCCACCTCCACGGGTTCACCCATGCGCGTCGTCGTTCAGCGAGTGAGCCGTGCCTCGGTCACGATCTCCGACCGGGTGACCGGGCGGATCGAGCGGGGCTTCTGCCTGCTGGTGGGCTTCACCCACGCCGACATGCCGGAGCAGGTGATCTGGATGGCCGACAAGGTGGCCGGCCTCCGAGTGTTCGGGGACGCGGAGGGGAAGATGAACCTCGCCCTGGCCGACGTGGCCGGCGCGGTGCTCGTGGTGAGCCAGTTCACGCTCTACGGCGACGCGGGGAAGGGCCGGCGGCCTTCCTTCATCGAGGCGGCGCGGCCCGAGGTCGCGATTCCGCTCTACGAGCGGTTCTGCGTCGAGCTCCGCGATCGCGGGCTCCGGGTGGAGACCGGCGAATTCGGGGCGATGATGGAGGTCGAGATCCACAACGACGGACCCGTCACCCTGCTCCTGGAGCGCGGCCCGTGAAGAGGCCCTCCGGGCCCCGAGCCGGCGCGGGCTTGCCCCCGCTGGTGCTCGCGTCGCACTCCCCCAGGCGCCGCCAGCTCCTGGAGATGCTGGGCCTTCAGTTCGAGGTCGCCGCCGCGGAGATACCGGAGGTCCGGCTCCGCGGAGAGGCCGCGGCCCAGTACGCCCGGCGCCTGGCGCGCGAGAAGGCCCGCGCCGTGTCCGGGGCGTGGGTGCTGGGCGCCGACACCATCGTCGTGGTGCGGGACGAGCTGCTGGAGAAGCCCACCGATGCGGACGACGCGCTCCGGATGCTCCAGCGGCTCCAGGGGCGGCGCCACGAGGTGATCACCGCCGTATGCCTCGTGGCCGACGGGGTGGAGCACGAAGCCAGGGACAGCACCGTGGTGTTCTTCCGCCCCGCGAGCGACGAGCTCCTCCGGGCCTACGTCGCCACGGGTGAGCCGCTGGACAAGGCCGGTGCCTACGGGATCCAGGGCTACGGCGCGGCGCTGATCGAGCGGATCGAGGGGGACTTCTTCTCGGTGATGGGTCTGCCGGTCAGGCTGGTGCTGGACCTGCTCAAGCGGGCGGGGTGGGAGTATCGGTTCGAAACTGCGTCAACCGTCAACGGTCAACGGGAACTACCGCATGAGCGCTGATCGCCGCCTGGGGCAGGTCCCGGTGACGGTGACTGTTGACCGTTGACGCTGTGGCCTCGCGCTCAGGGGACAGCATTGGAAATCGAATCCTCCCGCCTCCGGCGCGCCAGCGCGCTGTCCTGCAGCTTCATCGCCTTCCCCACCCCCGATGCCCCGGGGAGCCTGGAGGTGGCCAGCGCGCTCTCGGCGGCCAGAGCCGAAGGGTGCTCCCGCCGGGCGTCCGTGGTCTTCTTGCCGCAGGCGGCCAGCGCGGACGCAATGACGCAAAGACGCAACGACGCAATGGTGGCCGATGACATGGCAGTTCCCGTTGACCGTTGACTGTTGACTGTTGACGTTGTCATTCCCGTCCCATCACTTGATACACCACCACCATCTCCTCCCGCCCCCGCAGCCGCACCGCCTCCCGCCGCTCGAGCGGCGGCGGCGCCGTGAGCCGCGCGCGGACCGCCTCGCTGAGCAGGATCTCCCCCGCGGCGGCCGCCTCGCACAGCCGGGCCGCGACGTTCACCACGTCTCCGATCACGGTGTATTCGAGGCGCCGCGGGCTCCCGACGGTGCCGGCGAAGGCGTCGCCAAAGTGGAGTCCGATGCCCACGCCCAGCGCGGGCCGCCCCTCGGCGGCCCACCGCGCGTTGAGCCGCGCGAGCTCGGCCTGCATCTCGCGCGCGGCGGCCACGGCGCGGGCCGGGTCGTCCGGGCCGGCGGCCGGCGCGCCCCAGACGGCGAGCATCGCGTCGCCCATGAATTTGTCGAGCGTCCCGCCGTGCTCGAACACCAGGTCCACCATCACCGCAAGGTACTCGGAAAGGTGCTCGGCGACCGCCTCCGGCGCCATCGTCTCGGCAAGGGCGCTGAAGCGGCGCACATCGCTGAAGAGTACGGTGACCGCCCGGCGCTCGCCGCCCGGGCGGATGCCGCTCGTCCGGCTCGCGATCCGGGCGGCGACCCCGGGAGCGAAGAAGCGCTCGAAGTTGGCGCGCACCACCGCCTGGCGCCGGACCGCCTCCGCGAAGCGGGCCTTGGCGATGCTCACCGCGGCGAGTCCGCCGAACGCGAAGCAGAGGGCCGCGTCTTCCTCCGAGAAGGGCTGGGTACCGGTGAGCGTGTCCACGTAGAGCACCCCCACCACCTCGTCCGCGTCGGCCAGCAGGGGGACGCAGAGCGCCGCGCGCACCCGCCGCGCCACCACCGAGGCGCTCTGGAACCGCGCGTCGGCGACCGCGTTCTCGGTGGTGACCGGGCGCCGCTCCTCCACCGCGCGCCGGGCGATGCTCCGCGGCACCACGACCGGCTCCGGGCCGAGCCGGTCGCGCCAGAGCGCTAGCCGGAGCTCCCCCGCCGGCGGCTCGGCGAGGAGCAGGGCCACCCGGTCGGCCGGCAGCAGCGCCGCGGCCTGTTCCACCACCGTCTCCAGCACCCGGGAGGTCTCGATCTCGCCGGAGAGCCGGCGCGCCAGATCCACCAGCCGGGCGAGCCGGTCGGCCCGGAGCCGCAGCAGGGTGCCGCCGCCCGCGCTGACGTCCACGGCCCGCACGCTGGTACCCGGCGGCACCTCCGCCACCGCCGCCTCGCCGTCCACCACCCGGAACGCCGCGCTTCCGAACGTGACCAGGTCGTTGGCACCGAGGCGCGCCTGCATAACCCGCGCGCCGTTGACCCTGATGCCGTTCGCGCTCCCCAGGTCGCGCACCGCGACGCCGGCGTCGTCGCCCAGGAGCTCGGCGTGCCGCCGGGAGACGGTGTCGTCGTCGAGCGCGACGTCGCACCCGCCGCCGCGGCCCAGCAGCACCGCGCGATCCGCCGGGAGCGGGATCCCCGCCCCGCCACCCAGGGGCTCGAGCCGCCAGCGGGAAGGGCCCACCGGTCTCAGCGCGGCGCCGCGACGAGGTACCGCCCCGGGCCGGGGAGCGGCGCGCTCAGCATGTCGGAGCCGGGGCGCGACGTGGGGAGGAAGACGACCAGGGTGTCGCCCGTCACCCGGCCGATCGCCAGCTTCCGCTCGAAGGCGATGTCGTTTCCGAAGCGCTGCCGGGCGCCGGCGGGGGCCACGAAATGGGCGCCGTAGCTGAAGACGATGGTGGCCCCGTCGGCGACCGAGCCCTCCAATTCGAGCTCGAGCCCGTAGATGCCCGGGGTCGGCCGGATGGTGAGCCGGGCCGCCCGGGTCTCGCCGCGGGCGCCGCCTCCCGCCCCCCCGGTGCCCGCCGAGCCGGTCAGCACCCCTTCGGGGAAATCGAGCCGCGCGAAGAGCCCGAAGTCGGGCGCGGAGCGGCGGAGCACCACCACCCGGCCTGCGCCGGCGGGCACCGTGACCGAGGTATCGTCGGGCTCGACGCCGGCGGCCTCGAGTACGAACACGTCGTCGAGCTTCCGGGGCGGAAGCGCCGGCGGCTGATGGACCGCGGACGAGGCGGCCGGGGTGGCCCCCTTGGGCGGGCCGCACCCGGCGAGGACCACGGCGGCCGCTGCTGCCGCCGCGCGGCGAGTCATGCTTATTGTTGGGCCCATCCCGATGCGCTGCTCACCCGCCCTCCTCGCGCTCCTGCTCCTGCCGGCGCCCTCCGCCTTGCCGGGCCAGCAATGGAACGATCCCCGGGTCGGGGAGCTGATTCGCCGCGCCATCGCGCTCCGGGAGACCCCCTTCGCCGACACGACCCTCCGGCACTACCGGAGCCTGGCGCACGGGTTCGTCTTCTTTCTGGCGCAGTTCGGACGCGGCTTCCCCGATCCGCCGCGGCTCGGCAAGGCGGACGAGCTGGAAGTCGAAGTGTATTGGGAGGCGCCGAATCTGAGCAAGCAGCGGATCGTCGGCTGGCGCGACGAGAGCTACCTCCCCTACGGAATGAATTACCATCGCGACCACCTCGGCATCGTCACCAACAATTACGGTCCCGTAATCCGGATCGGCGATGGCGACGAGGTGCGCGACGCGGTCCACCCCCTCTCGCTCCCGGGGCTCGGCGAGTACGACTTCGCGCTGGGCGACACCCTCACCCTCCGGCCCCGGGAGGGCCCCATCGAGGTGCTCACGGTCCAGGTCCGGCCCCGCAACTTCCAGCGGCCCCTCGTCGTCGGGACGCTCTACCTCGAGCGCCACACCGCCGCGCTGGTCCGCTTCCAGTTCAGCTTCACCCCCGCCGCGTACCGGGACAAAGGGCTCGAGGACATCAGCGTCGTGCTGGAGCAGTCGTTCTACGAGGGACGCTGGTGGCTGCCTTATCGGCAGGAAATCGAGATCCGCCGGCGCGCGTCGGTCTTCGACTTCCCCGCCCGCGGCATCATCCGGGGCCGCTGGGAGATCGGTGACTACGACTTCACCGCGACGTTTCCGGACCAGCTCCGGAGCGCGACGGAGTACGGCGGGCTGCCGGCCCCACGGCCCGACACCACCCGCTGGACCACGCCGCTCCGCACCGCCGCGGAAGGGGCGGAGCCGTTCGACCGCCGCGAGTTCGACGAGATCAAGGCGAAGGCGGAGGACCTGGTCGCCCGCCGGGTGCTGGAAGGGATGCCCCACACCCGGCTCGGCACCACGGCGGTGAGCGACCTGGTGCGGGTCAACCGGGTCCAGGGGCTCGCTCTTGGCCTGGGCAGCGCGCACCGGATCAACGGCGGCTACGAGGTGCGCGGCACCTTCGGTTATGGGCTCTCCGACCGCCGCGTCACCGCCGCGCTCGCCGCCACCCTGGTACGTGGCCCGGCCGAGTGGACCGCCGATGCCCGGCGCGCGGTCCGCGACTTCGCCGACCAGCCGGTGGTGAGCGGCGCCGTCAACTCGCTCCTCGCGCAGGAGGCGGGGAAGGACCTGGGCGATTACATCCTGGCCGAGGAGATCGGCCTCGCCCTCCGCCGGAAGCTCGATTCGCGCTGGACCCTGGACCTGGCCGCTCGCTGGGAGCGGAGCTCCTCGCTGGTCACCGCGGCGAGCCCGGTCCGGAACCAGTACCGCGCCAACCCCGACCTCGGGAGCGGGTCGTACGGACTCGGACGCGTGGGGCTCTCCCTCCGCTCGCGGGGGGCGATAGAACGGGGCGATTTCACGGCCCAGTTGGGCCTCGAGGGCGGCAGCGGTCCCACCGACTACCTGCGCCTCTCGTTCCGCTCCGACGGCGCGGTCCCCGCCGGCGAGGGCCATCTCCGGCTCCGGACCGTCGCCGGCCTGGGAAGCGACCGGCTCCCTCGCGCCAGAAGCTTCGTTATGGGCGGCCGCGGGACGCTCCCGGGCGAGACCCACCGGGGCTATGGGGGCCGGGCGATCCTTACGGCGCAGCTCGAATGGCGCCTCGGCGTCCCGGTTCCCGCGGTCGGGCTGGGACCGTTCGCCTCGACCGGCAAGCGGGCCATCCTGGCCCCGTTCATGGGGATCGGATGGGCCGGGGGCCGCATCGAGGGGCTCCCCTGGGTTCCCAGCGACGGCTCCCGTGCGGTGGTGGGGCTCGCGGGCGAGTTACTCCAGGGGCTCATCCGGATCGAGGCGGGAAAGCGGTTGCGCGGGAGGGGTGTGATTCAGATCACAGCCGACATCGCCCCCGAATGGTGGCCCATCCTCTAGGCCCGCCGGGCCCGACCGTCTAGATTTATTCATTCCGGAGACATCACCCCAGCGGAACGAGAACGGATGCCCTTCATAGACGAATGGCTGGTCCCCACCCTTTCGACCCTGGTGCCGGACGACCAGATCGCCAAGCTCCGGCGCGACTCCGACGGCGCCAGCTCGGTCTGGGAGTCCGTGGTGGATCGCCGGATGGCCACCAACGACCAGGTCCTGCAGGCGCTGGCCACCCGCTTCCGCATCCCGATCGCCGATCTTACCCAGATTGATCATCGGATCACGGAAGCGGTCCCCGAGCAGGTCGCCCGGAAGTTCAACATCGTCCCCCTCCGCAGCACAGATTCCTATCTCGAAATCGCGACGGCGAATCCGTTCGACATAGACGCCGAGAAGACGCTCGCCTTCGTGACCGGGCGCGAAGTGCGGCTGCAGCTGGGGCCGCCGGAGCGGATCCGGGAGAAGCTTGAGGAGCTGTACCGGCCGGAAGACATGGTGTCCAAGCTGGTCGCGGGGGTCACCTCCGAGCATATGGCCAGCGCGCTGGTCGAGGACCAGGACCAGTACACCCCGAGCGCGGAGGCGGCGTCGCAGCGGCCGATCATCAAGCTGGTGGACACGATGATCGGGGACGGGATCACCAGCCGCGCGAGCGACATCCACGTCGAGCCGGCGGAGGGCGGCCTGGTGGTACGCTACCGGATCGACGGCGTGCTCCGGCAGGTGATGAAGATGCCGCGCTCGGCCGGGCTGCCGCTGGTCTCGCGGATCAAGATCATGTCGGGAATGGACATCGCGGACCGGCTCCGGCCCCAGGACGGGCGCTGCCGGGTCTCGATGAACGGCAGTCCGGTGGACCTTCGGGTCTCGACCCTGCCGGCGTCGCACGGCGAGAAGGTCGTCATCCGGATCCTCAACACCAAGTCCACCGTCCTCTCGCTCGACGCGCTCGGCCTCCAGGAGGACGACCGCGCCATCATGAAGAAGCTCCTCCTCCACAAGGAGGGGATCATCCTGGTCACCGGACCCACCGGCTCGGGGAAGACCACGACGCTCTACGCCTCGCTCCGGCAGGTGCAGAGCGAGGGGGTGAACATCGTGACGGTGGAGGACCCGGTGGAGTACCGACTGGGCGCCAACATCGTACAGGTACAGACCAACGAGAAGGCGGGGCTCACGTTCGCCTCGGCGCTCCGCTCGATCCTCCGGCAGGACCCCGACGTCGTGCTGATCGGCGAGATCCGCGACAAGGAAACGGCGCAGATCGCGGTGCAGGCATCGCTCACCGGCCACCTGGTGCTCTCCACGCTGCACACCAACGACGCGCCGAGCGCGATCGCGCGGCTGCTCGAGCTCGGCGTCGCGCCGTACCTGCTGAACGCGACGCTGAACGGCGTCATGGCGCAGCGCCTGGTGAGGACGCTGTGCCCGCACTGCAAGCAGACCGTGGAGCTCAACCGCGCCGAGGACCAGAGCGCGTGGGACGCGCTGGTCGCGCCGTGGAAGTCCAAGCACCCGGCGAAGCTCTACAAGCCGGTGGGCTGCCTCGAGTGCCGCATGACCGGCTTCATGGGCCGCGTCGGCATCTACGAGACCTTGATGTTTTCCACGCAGTTGAAATCCATGGTGTCCGCGGGGGCCGACCTCGTTGCCTTGCGGGAGCAGGCGTTCAAGGAGGGCATGAAGCCGCTGCGCATCTCGGGCGCGATGAAGGTCGGCGCCGGCCTCACCACCATCGACGAAGTCCTCAAGGTCGCGCCGCCGGTGCGCGACTCGGTCCGCTAGGCGCGTGCTCGACGTCCTGCTGCTCGTGGCCTTCTCGGGCGGCGTGGTTTATCTCGTGATGCAGTTGCGGTCGCGCCGGCAAACGAGACGGCTCGCCCAGTCAATTCATTCTGAAACCCGTTTCCGCGGGCTGACCGAGCTCTCGGCGGACTGGTTCTGGGAGACCGACGCCGAGCACCGCGTGGTCTGGCTTTCCGGCGGCGCGCCGGTGGCGACGTTCTTCGGCCAGACGCCGACCTACGGCAAGCGCCTGTGGGAAATCCCGGGGGTGGAAGTCGAGGCGGCGGCGCTGCGCGCGCACCTCGAGCGCCTCGAGGCGCGGCAGCCGTTCTTCGATCTCGAGATCGCGCGCAGCGACGGGCGCGGCGCGCGCCAGATGCACATCGTCTCCGGCCAGTCGCGGCTCGACGCCGAGGGAGCCTTCCTGGGCTACCGCGGCGTGGGCCGCGACGTCACCGAGCAAAGGAGCGCCGAAAGGGCGCTGTGGCGTGCGAAGCAGCGCCTCGAGCTCGCGCTCGACGGCGGCAACCTCGCCGAGTTCCACTTCGACGCCGAGCGCGGCGAGCTCTCCGCCGGCGACGGCTGGGTGCGCTTCCTCGGCCACGAGAGCTCGCCGACCGTCACGCTCGGCGCCGAGCTGATCGACATGATGCATCCCGACGACCGCCTGAACTACACCGAGGCCCTGGTGCGCGCGCTGAAGGGCGAGGCGCCGGTGTTCGAGACCGAGTTCCGCATCCGTACGCGCCAGGGCCGGTGGAAATGGCTGCAGGCGCGCGGGCGCGTGACCGAGCACGGCGCCGAGGGTCGCGCCACCCGCGTCTCGGGCACGGTGGCCGACATCGACGAGCGCAAGCTCGCCGAGGCGGCGCTCGCCGAGCGCGAGCAGCGCTTCCGCGACGTGGTCGACGCCTCGGGCGAATACGTCTGGGAAACCGACGCCGAATGGCGCTACACCTATCTCTCGGAGCGCGCCGAGGCGGTGCTCGGCTACCCGCGCGCCGAGCTCCTCGGCCGCAGGCCGCGCGACTTCATGCCGCTCGGCGAGCCGCGCGCGGTGGACGAATGGCTGGCGGTGCGCGCATTCGAGGGCGAGCCGTTCCGCGACCTGCTCCACCGGATGATCACCAAGTCCGGCGGGGTGATCTGGCAGTCGGTGAACGCGGTGCCGGTGCGCGACGCCGAGGGGCGGCTCGCCGGCTGGCGCGGCACCGGCGCCGACGTCACCGCGCGCAAGCACGCCGAGGCGCGCATCGAGCATCTGGCGACGCGCGACTCGCTCACCGCCCTGCCGAATT
The DNA here is from genome assembly GCA_036004545.1 of Gemmatimonadales bacterium. GTDB lineage: Bacteria > Gemmatimonadota > Gemmatimonadetes > Gemmatimonadales > GWC2-71-9 > JABFSM01. The sequence continues at coordinate 3,055 of DASYRI010000207.1, read as the reverse complement.
CCACGCTGCTCGCCGACCGCGCGAGCCAGGCGATCCTCACCGCGGCGCGCAACCGCTCGCAGTTCGCGCTGCTCTGCATCGACCTCGACCGCTTCAAGCTGGTGAACGACTCGCTCGGCCACCGCGCCGGCGACGCGCTCTTGCGCGCGGTCGCCGAGCGACTCGGCAACCTCGTGCACGGCGACGACACGCTGGCGCGGCTCGGCGGCGATGATTTTGTTCTTTTACAAGCAATAAAAACCGTTGAAGATGCTGCCGCGCTGGCCCAGCGCATCCTCGGCGTGCTGGCGCGGCCGTTCACGGTGGAGGGCAAGCCGCTCAACGTCGCCGCCTCGATCGGCATCAGCATCTACCCGAACGACGGGCGCGATTTCGTCGAGCTCCTGAAGAACGCCGACGCCGCGCTGTATCACGCGAAGGAGAGCGGCAAGGGCACCTGGCGCCTGTTCGCGCCGGCGCTCAACGCGCGCGCGGCCGAGCGCCTGCGCCTCGAGAACGAGCTGCGCTCCGCGCTCGCGCGCGGCGAGCTGGTGCTGCACTGGCAGCCGGTGGTGCGCGGCTGGCCGCCCGACGCGGCCGCGAGCCGGCTGCACTGGCGCGGCCGCGTGGTCGGCGCCGAGGCGCTGGTGCGCTGGCAGCATCCCGAGCGCGGGCTGCTCGCCCCCGAGCACTTCGTGCCGCTCGCCGAGGAATGCGGGCTGATCCGCGCGGTCGACGACTGGGTGCTCGAGCGCGCGCTGTCGCAGGCCGGCGCCTGGCAGCGCCGCTACGGCAAGCTCTGGTACGCGGTCAACGTTTCCGCTCCGGAGCTTTCGCAGGGAAATGCCTATGCGGAAAAGCTGAAGGCAAGCCTGCGCGAAAACCAGCTCGACGGCCGCCAGGTGGAGCTCGAGGTGACCGAGCGCGTGCTGATGACGGGGCTCGCCGAGAACGTCGCGACGCTGAAGGCGATCGGCGAGCTCGGCGTGCGCTTCGCGATCGACGACTTCGGCACCGGCTACTCGAGCCTTGCCTACCTGCGCCAGCTGCCGATCGACAAGCTGAAGATCGACCGCTCGTTCCTGCAGACGATCGACTCGCAGGCCGCCGACGAGGCGATCGTGCGCGCGATTACCGCGCTCGCCGCCACGCTCGGCATCTCGGTCGCCGCCGAGGGCGTGGAGACCGCGGCGCAGCTCGAGCGCCTGCTCGCGCTCGGCTGCGAGGAATGGCAGGGGCACTACTTCAGCGCGCCGCTCGACACCGCCGCCTTCGAGGCGCTGCTTTCGGCCTCCTTCTCCGAGCGCACCGCGCGCAGCTCGGAGGCCTGAATCAGGCCTTCGGCCGCGGCGTGCGCCGCGGCGAGCTCGCTGTCGGGTGCGAGCACCAGCTGGCAGCCGGTTTTCGCCACTTCATTGATCAACCGCTCGATCGCCGCCAGCCGCTGCGGGTCCTGATTCACGGAGCGGATATAGATCGCGCGGATCCGGTCGGGAAAGCGGTGCACGATGGCGCTGTAGATCTCGGGATCCTCCTCGCCGCTGTCGCCGATCAGGATGAATTTCAGCTTCGGGTAAGTGCCGAGAATGTGCTCGATGGCTTCGGTTTTATGGTTTTTCTTCAAGGAAATTCCGAAATCCCGCAGCATGAGCGGCCCCAGCGGCAAGCCCTGCACCTGCAGGAACTCGACGAGCGGCTCATACAGGTTCCAGGGGCTCTTGGACACGTAGAAGAGCGGATTCACGCCGGCGTGCAGCGCGCGGTAGAACGCCGCCACGCCCTTGAAAGGCTTGCGCGTGCGCGCGTTGGATAGCGCCACGGTGAGGATCATCCTCAGCTTGTTCGTGACGTTGCTGTACACCACGGTGTCGTCGATATCGCTGATCACGCCGAACTTCGCGCCTTCGGAGGGCACGAGCACCTGCGCGGCGGCGCGGGCCCCGCCCGGCGGGTGGAGCAGCTCGAGCTCGACGTCCTGCCAGTCTCCGGGCTTTACCGAAGAAATTTCCATTTCGAGGCGGAAGTAACCCTCGCCGTCGGTCGTGGTCTCGGCTTCCACGCCGAGAAACCGCGCGCGCAGCCGCGCGCCGGCGACCTCGTCGGACTCGAGGCGCTTGTAGAAGCGCACGAGATTGCGCCAGCGCGTGTCGGCGTCGGCCGCGGGCAGGAAGCCTTCGTCCTCGAGCACGCGCCCGCACACCACGAGCCGGCGCTTGGTGCCGTAGGTGAGGTAGGGGAGGATGATGACCGGATCGCGCGAGCGGCGCACGAGCCGGGCGAGCAGGGATTTCGGTCTTATGCGATCGCGCGGTGCTGGTTTTGGACCCTGACCCATTCGCCTTCCCGCTTGGCAAATACCAGGGTCAGAGTACTCTGCTGCCTGAACGCCCGCTTGCCCGGCGCGTCCTCGCAATAGAGGAGGTGCAGCACCACCAGGCCGCCGTCGGACGACTCATGGATCTCGAGCGGCGTGGCGAAGAGGCGAGCGTGCAGGTCACGGCGCTCGAGCGCCTGCAGGTGGCGAAACAGCACTTGCTTGAAGGTAGAAAGGCCTGTCATCGCAGGACCAGCGCCGAGAGCACCCACGACACGATGCTGAAGAGGATCGCGCCGAACACGCCGGCCCAGAAGCCGGCGACGGCGAAGCCCTGGAGCCAGCTGCCGACCATCCAGAACAGGAGCCCGTTCAGGATGAAGATGAAGAGGCCCAGCGTCAGCACCGTCACCGGCAGCGTCAGCAGGATGAGGACCGGGCGCACCACCGCGTTGATCAGGCCGAGCACCAGCGCCGCGACCAGCGCGGTGCCGAAGCTCGCCACCGTGATCGACGGCATGAGATAGGCGACCGCGATCAGCGCCACGGCGTTGATCAGCCAGACGAGGGCGAGCCGGAGGATCATGGCTGCGCTGAGTAGAACAGGTTGGTCAGGCTCTTGATATCGAGGCGCCGGAAGCGCCCGTAGCCCGCCCGGCGCACGAGCGCCTCGGTGGCCGCCGGGCCGAGGCAGGTGCCCAGGCCCGGCCCGCCGCGCGCAAGCGACTGCGTCATGCAGTGGAACACGCTGAAGCCGTAGAA
>DASYRI010000206.1:0-7164 GCA_036004545.1 Gemmatimonadales bacterium | reverse complement strand
CACACCATGACGGCGAGCGCGCACCAGGAGGGGATGCACCGGGCGCTCGTGGCCTGGGCGGTGACCGATCTCGCGGTGCTCATCGCCTGGGCCGGTTGAGCCGCTCCGCTCTTGGCCCGCCGCCGGTGATCTCGCTACCTTTCCGCGTCGCTCACCCTTCCCCGGAGACGCCATGACGTCGGCCGTGCCGATGCGCGCCACCCAGGACCAGACCGACCTGCCCACGCTGGTGCGCTCCGGGGTGCAGCTCGGACTTCTGGAGTCGGCGCTGGTCGCGGCCTTCGCGATGCTCCAGGTCCGTCTCGAGGGAGCGGTCGAGCTGGTCGTCTGCGGGGCGATCCTGCTGATCGGCGTCGCGGCCATCATCGTGCTTCCGGGGCGCTGGACCCGCGCCCGCACCATCGAGGGGATCGCCGGCGCCGCGGGGATCGGTCTCGCCGCCGCCTGGGTGTTCCTGGGGGTGGACGTGGTCCTGTTCCAGCCGATCCACCTCTACACTAACCGCTGGCTCGAGATCGGCGGAGGGAGCAACTGGTGGTATCACCCGGTCTGGTGGATGGTGGGCACCTACCTGCCCTGGCAGGGCGCCTGGATCCAGGCCAACCAGGCGGCTCGCTCCGGCGAGGCGAGCCCGATCGCGCTCGTCGCCGGCACCGTGGTCCTGGCGGCGGTCTGCCTGGGAATCGCCGTGGTGCTCGGCGTCCCGAACGCGAGGTGGGGCCTGGGCGGGTTCGGCGTGGCGGTCCTGCCGGCGCTCGCCCTCTACACGGCGATCTCCGCGCTCGGGGTGCCGCGCCGCTAGCCGGTGCGGATTTTCCGTGCGGTGCTCCGGCTCGTCGGGTGGCTGCTCACGCCGCTGGTGGCGTGGGCAGCGTCGTTTGGGGGCGCCTGGCTCGGCGCCGCGGTGGGCGGCCGGGTGGCGAGCTCGACGACGGCCTTCTGGGTGACCGTCGCGTTCGGCGGGGTATGCGGGGTGGTGGCGGCGCGGGCCTGGCTTCGCCTGATCAGCCGGTCCCGCAAGCTCAGGGAGACCCTCGCCGTGGCGCCCGACGGTACGCCGCTCGCCGCCATCGTCGAAGATTCGTCGAAGGGGAGCTCGTGAGGTTTCCGATCGTTTGGCGCCGATTGGGCTGGGTGGCGCTGCTCGTGGGATGCGGCGCCCGGGGGGATCCCGGTGCGGACACGCCGCCGGCGGCCGGGGCCGTGATCTCTCCCCCGGAGCCGCCCGACACCATGGTGCTCGCCGCGCCGGGCGGGATCACCGTGTGGCTCACCGAGGGGCGGCGCGCGTCCGATCCCGCGGGGGCGCCCTGCTTCGAGCGCAGCATCGAGATCCGGCGCGACACCACGCACCTCAAGGTCCCGCTCCTGTACACTCTCGCCGCTCCCTCGCTCCTCGACGACAGCACGCTCAAGGCCGAGCTCGCGCGCAACTGCCGGCCCGCCGCGGCCTATCGGGTGAGTCTCCGGACCGGCGCGCCAACCCGGATCAAACCATGAAGCGCTTTCTCCTCGCCGCCCTGGGAGTCGCGGCGATCCCCGGCGGGCTCGGGGCCCAGGGCCTCTCGCTGGGCGTCTCCCGCTGGCTCACCAAGCCTTACGTCGTCGAATACCGTCTCGGCCTCGACGGCTACGGCCGAGGCATCTTTCGATTCGTGGTGTCGGTCGAGTATCTCAACCAGTCCGGCGTCAGCAAGGCACACTGGTACGGCGGCACCGGTGACGTGCTGATCCGCGCCACGCCCGACGCCCTGCCGTACCTGGTCGCCGGCGGGGGCGTCGGCGCGGGGCGGCGTCCGAGCGGCGGGGACGACTCGCCCGCGGTCGGCGCGTGGGGCGGCGTGGGCCTGGAGCTGGTGACCCTCGGGCCCCTCGGGCTCCAGGCCGAAGGGCTCTACAGCTGGCGCAGCCGGGCGGAGCTCTCCGGCATTTCGCTCGGCATCCGGCTCGGCGCGCGGCTGGGCAAGCGGAGCAGCGGCCCGCCGCCGATGCCGCCGGCTGTCCCGAGCGCCGGCGGCCAGCCACGGGCGGCTCCCGACCAGCCGGTCGTCCCCCGGGCGAATCCCGCCGACGAGGAAACCATCCGGCTCGCCGCGACGGGAGCTGCCGCCGGGGCGCGCGGGCTGGGGGCCGGGGGGCCGGCGGCCACGCCGGCGGCGGCGGAGGTCATCACCACGGCGGTCGCGGTGATGGGAACGCCGTACCAGTGGGGCGGGGGAGACAGCAACGGGTTCGATTGCTCGGGCCTCATCCAGTACGCCTACGCGCAGCACGGCGTGACGATTCCGCGTCGCAGCGTGGAGCAGGCCCAAGCCGGGAGCGAGGTGGGCCGGCAGCTCGAGGCGCTCCAGCCCGGCGACATTCTGACGTTCGCGGCGGCGCCGGGCGGCCAAGTGGCGCACGTGGGCCTCTACCTCGGCAACGGCCGGTTCATCCACAGCGCGACCAGAGGCGTGCAGATCAGCATCCTCCGCGGCGGCGATCCGACGATCAAGTGGTGGTGGGAGCGGTGGGTGGGGGCGAGACGGGTGATGGAGTAGGGAGTCGCGAGGAGGAAGTAGCGTGGAGGGCCCCTCCCCCGTGCCCTCCGCGCTCTACCGCATCGTCGCGTCGTCGGGGCTCCTCGAGAAGCGGACCGAGCGGTCAGCGACCACCGGGGTGCCGATGCTCCACCGCACCCAGCTCCTCGAGGGCGGCGAGATCCTCCTGGAGCGTGGGGTCGCTCAGATCGATCCTGGGCCAGCGAGTATAGTCATCAGGCACGAAGAGGCCCACCATGTGGGCCATGGCGCCCTTCCTGATGAGCTGTCCCGTGGGATTGTCGTAAACCCCCACCACCCGGTAGTGGTGCCCTTCCTTCAAGCGGAGTCCCTTGCCCTTCACCGCGAAGAGCTTCCGGCCGATCTTCTGGAGCTTCCCGTCCGGTGCGCGGGTCGCGTCGATCCGGGTCAGCACCTTGCCGGTCTCCGCGTCCTCCAGGCGCACCGACACCCCGTAGTCGTGGAGATGGCCGCCGACGCCGAGGATGTAGCCGCTCACCGAGGGGATGAACTCCCACGCCTTCTCGCTCCGCCCGGGGGGCACGTCGAACTGGTTGTCCCCGCCGACGGTCTCATTCACATCCATGTAGATTGGGAGCGCGTCGAGCGGCCGCGGGTTGAGGTTGGTCGGACTGTAGGCGAGCCGGAGCCGGACCTGCACTCCGTCGAGATCCTTGCCCGTCTCATTGTCCCAGGAGAGGTACATGCCCAGCTTCTCCCCGGCCTTCATCGGCACCCCGATCGTCTTTGGGACGTAAGCGTCCTCGGTCTCCTGGCCGATGCCGAAGATCCGCTCGTAGGCCGAATAGAGCAGCTGCCGCCGGTCGAAGTTGATGGCGATGAGATGATGGACCAGCCTCCGGTCAATCGGCTTGCCGCTGGCGTCGAGGATCTCGATCGCGAAGCCGCGGAACCAGCCGGCCACCGGCCACTGGAAGCGGATGAGCGGCGTGCTGTGAGCGTCCGACATGTCCATGTCTTCGTGGGTCATGCCGGGTGGCATGGCGTGGACCGAGAAGGGACCGGCGGTGACCACGACCTCGTGGCGCCCCGCGTCGAGCCGAACCTCCGCGCGGGCGGAGTCGTGGGCGGGGACCTGGGACTGCGCCACCAGAGCCAGCATCGTCACTACGGACAGCATGGACGCTCCGAGCGTTGTGGGGTTGACCGGCGAGCAGCCCGCGCCGGAGAAGCTAAGCCCGGTTCGCCGCCGCTACAATCGTCCGGCCGCGCGGGCCGCCGGGTGGGGGATCCTCGCCGCCCTGACGCTGGTCCCGGTCGCCGCCGCCAAGGCGCAGAGCGTCCTCTTCCCCGACGGCGCCGCCCGGTTCGAGTTCCCGCTCGCTTCGCCCCGTGCGAGCGCGATGGTCGGCCGGATCATCCACGTGAGCCGGGGCGAGTCGCGCTTCGGCGCCGAGTGGGAGGCCGAGCCCGCGCTGGGCGAGGTGTGGCCGCTGCTCGCGATTTCCAGCGGGCGGGTGCCGGTCACCCTCCATCTGGGCAGCGAGGTCTACGGCCGCTTCAGCCTGTCCGACAAGAGCTCCGCGCTCATCAGCAGTGACTGGCACGTCAACGCCATCCTCACCGCCGACCTCCGCCGCTGGCACCTGGCGCTGGAGGGCTATCACGAGAGCAGCCACCTGGGCGACGAGTACGCCGAACGATTCACGGTGCAGCGGGTCAACTGGTCGCGGGAGATCCTGGGACTCTGGCTCGGCTACACGGTGGGCGCGGTCCAGCTCCGCGGCAACGCGAGCTGGGCCGCGATTGACGCGCTCAACCGGGGCCGGGGCAGCGCCGCGCTCGCCGCCGAGTGGCGGGGGAGGGCACTGCGGGGGCTCGGCCCGCGGGTCCGGCCGGTGCTGGCAGGGTTCGCGAATGCGGAGGGCTACACTGGCTGGGACGTCACCTGGTCGGCGCGCGCGGGGCTCCGGCTGGCGGATCCGGACGGCCGCCGCGCCATGGCGTTCCTGCTGAATTTCCTCGACGGCAGGAGCCCGCAGCGGCAGTTCTACCTCTCCCGGACCCGGTACCTGGGGGTGGAGGTGCGGTTCGACCTGTAGATCAACCCATTGCTCAACAGGGTTGGGCGAGGTACGATATCATCGGTCCGTCCCCTTCCCCCCCGGAGATCCCGATGCCCGCGCTTCACCGGTTCGTAGCGCTCCTGGTCATCGCCGCCGTCGGCTCGTCGGACCCGGCCGCCGCCCAGCTTCCGGGCATGAAGAAGCTGAAGGACGCCGTCAAGAAGGTCGCAAAGCCGGCCGACAGCGCGCTCGTCAAACCGGGCGACAGCACCTCGGCCAAACCGGCCAAGCCCGATTCTACCAAGGCAGGCGCCAAGCCGGACCCGAAGGTCTGGGAGAACTACGACTTCGTGCCCGGCAACAAGGTGATGTTCTTCACCGACTTCAGCGAGGATAGGGTGGGCAACTTCGCCCGCCGGCTCAAATACAAGAGCGGCCCGGTGGAGGTGGTCGAGCGGGACGGAGTGAAAGTGCTTCGAGTCACCGGCAGGTCGGAGTTCTTGATTCCGGTCGGCGGGAAGCTCCCCGAACGATTCACGCTGGAGATGGACGTCATCGCCCCCCAGCCCACGGATGGCGAGCACGACCCCCACGGGATGCTGGAGTTCGAAGGCGGGGCGGACGACGACAAAGGCGCGCAGTCCGCCGCCGTCACCTGGATGACGTCCGTCGCGTGGATCTCGGGGGGCGGACAGTTCTCGCCGGCCAGCAACGTCAATGTTCCTCCTGCGATGCTGCCGCTCCTGCGCGGCCACGTCGCCCACCTTCGGGTGCTGATGGACGGGCCGTACTTCAAGATGTACGTCAACGAGCGGCGGCTCTACAACATTCCGGAGCTGCCGGTGAGGCGCGATTCGGTCATTCGGGTGGCGCTCAATGTCTCGGAAGAAGAACCACTGTACTTCACCAGCCTTCGGGTTGCCGAAAGCGAAACCGACGTGCTCTACGACGCGCTCGCCGCCAAGGGCCGCTGGGCCACCCAGGGGATCCTCTTCGCCACCGGCAAGGCCGAGGTCCAGCCGGAGTCGCGCCCGGTGCTCAAGGACATCGCGGCGACGCTCAAGGAGCACGCCGATCTCAAGGTCCTGATCGAAGGTCACACCGACAACGTCGGCACGCCCGCCGCGAATCTGACCCTGAGCGACGCCCGGGCCGCGGCGGTGAAGGCGGCCCTGGTGGCGGACTTCGGGATCGCGGCCGAGCGGATCACCACCAAGGGGCTGGGTGACACCAAGCCGTCGGTGCCGAACACGACCTCCGAGGGACGGGCCCAGAACCGTCGCGTGGAGGTGGTGAAGCAGTGAATCGGGGGGGAGCTCACCGCGGAGCTCGCCCCCATCACAGGTGACAGCCTTCCCGCTGTCAGTTCGGCAGCGAATCCGGGCCCGGTGCTTGCCTTACCGGCCCCTAATGACCGCTTGACAACCCGCTCAAACTGCTTAACTTAGGCTCCGCTATTGGCACTCGCCCATATTGAGTGCTAACCCGATGGGGAGCCGGGATTTAGCTCCAACCAACCGCAACAATCCGGGGGAGTCGCAATGCCGCCAACTGCCACCAAGGCCAGACCGAAGCTCAAGATTCACCCTCTCGAGGATCGGGTCGTTGTCATGCCCGACGACGAAGCAGAGACCATGCGCGGGGGGCTCTACATCCCCGACACCGCCAAGGAGAAACCCACCCAGGGCGAAGTCCTCGCCGTCGGGCCCGGCCGGTTCGAGAAGGGCGCCCGGGTCGCGATGGAAGTCAAGGTCGGGGACAAGGTCCTGTACGGGAAATACAGCGGCACCAACATCACGCTCGAGGGGGAAGAGGTCGTCATCGTGAAGGCCTCCGACATCCTCGCCAGGCTCGGCTAACCCGGGAAAGAGGGAAACATGGCTGCCAAGGAACTGCTGTTCAATTCGGAGGCCCGCACCAAGCTCAAGAAGGGCATTGACGCCCTCGCCGAGGCGGTGAAGGTCACCCTCGGCCCCAAGGGCCGCAACGTCGTCATCGACAAGAAATTCGGGAGCCCCACGATCACCAAGGACGGCGTCACCGTCGCCAAGGAGATCGAGCTCTCCGATCCGGTCGAGAACATGGGCGCCCAGATGGTGAAGGAGGTCGCCACCAAGACCAGCGACCTGGCGGGCGACGGGACCACCACCGCGACGGTGCTGGCCCAGGCGATCTTCCGCGAGGGGCTCAAGAACGTCACCGCCGGCGCCAACCCGATGGAGCTGAAGCGGGGCATCGAGAAGGCGGTCGAGGCGGTGGTGGAGGACCTCAAGCGGCTCTCCAAGGCCACCTCGGGCAAGAAGGAGATCGCCCAGGTGGGCTCGATCTCGGCCAACAACGACCAGGAGATCGGCAACCTCATCGCCGACGCGATGGAGAAGGTCGGCAAGGACGGGGTCATCACCGTGGAAGAGGCCCGCGGCCTGGAGACCACGCTGGAGACGGTGGACGGGATGCAGGTCGACCGCGGGTATCTCTCGCCCTACTTCGTCACCGACCCGGAGAAGATGGAGGCGGTGCTGGAGACCCCCTACATCCTGATCCACGACAAGAAGATCGCGGCGATGAAGGACCTGCTCCCGATCCTGGAGAAGGTG
>DASYRI010000205.1:0-8216 GCA_036004545.1 Gemmatimonadales bacterium | reverse complement strand
TTCTTCTACGGCTTCACCTACATGTTCTTCGTCGCGACCCGGCAGCTCTTCCCCTGGTGGGAGGTCCTCATCGCCGATACCCTGGCCGTGGCGGCGATGCTGAGCTACCTCATCCACCGTCACCCCAGCATCAGACGGGCCCTGGCGCACCACGCGTTGGGGGAGTGACAGCAGTCAACAGTCGCCTTATCGCTCCTGCCTCGCCCACTGGAAGAAAAGCACGCTCATCGCCCCCCAGATCCAGAGATTCCCGGGCACCCACATGAGCAGCCCGCCGAGCTGCTGATCGTCGCGGGGGGAGAGGCCCCAGGTCCTGGGCGCGGACAGGTACCAGGTGTAGATCGGATGGTCGGCGAAGGTGATGATCGCGCCGAGGAGCTGCATCGGCAGCTGGACCAGGAAAAGGTACAGCATGCCCATGCCCGGCCCGAGCCGAGGCAGCAGCGGCGTCGGGCTCATCACCGGCCACCAGACGATCGTCGCGGCGGCGATGAACATGAGGTGGGTGAGGACGTGGACGTCGTGGTCCCGCATCATGAGGTCGTAGGCCGGGCCGGTGTGCCACACCAGCAGGGTCCCGCTGAACAGGAGACCGGCCACGACCGGGTGGGTCAGCGCCCTTCCGACCGCCCGTCCACCCGTCCGCCTGAGCGCCGGCTCCACCAGCCAGGCCGGGAGCCCCGCGATGAGGAGCGGCGGCAGCACCAGGGTGAGCAGCAGGTGCTGCGCCATGTGGACGGAGAAGAGGTAGGTGTCGCTCAGGTCGTGCATCGGGCCGTTGAGCGCGCCCAGCATCACCGCGAGGCCGGCGAAGAAGCAGAGGGGCCGCCACGGCTCGATGGGGCCCGCGGGGGCGAAGCGCCGGCGGGCCGGGCCGATGGCCCAGAGATACCCGGCGCCGAGGAGCCCCACGCCGAGGAGGACCGAGGGGTGGAGCGACCAGGCGGGAACGAACGGCGGGACGGTGGCTACAACGCCCCCACCATCCTCCAGTACCGGAACAACACGATCAGCGCCGCGATGATGACCGCCGCGATGACCAGCGGAAAGGCGAACAGGTTCGCCAGCAGCCGGGGATCCTGCTTGAGATGCATGTAGAACATCGCCACCAGCACGAACTTGGCACCCGAGAAGACCACCAGCACGAGCACGACGATCGGCTCGAAGAGCGGCCGGAGCGCCGGCCCCAACCCGCCCCGTCCGGCCTCGAAGGTGAGCACCTCGAAGGCCGTCAGGATGAACAGCACGACGGCGACCTTGAGATAGAGCCCGGGCGTGGGATGGGCGGGCTCCCTGCCGGCGTGCGAGGCGGTATGGGCGTCCATGGCGCAGCTACCTCAGCAGGTAGACAGTGGGGAAGATCACGATCCAGACCACGTCCACGAAGTGCCAGTAGAGCGCGGCGAGCTCCAGGTTGAGTGCCTTCTCCGCGGGGATCTTTCCCCTGACGGCCAGCACCAGCAGCGTGGCGAGCCAGATCACCCCGACCGTGACGTGGCTCCCGTGGAAGCCGGTCAGCGTGAAAAAGGTGGAGGAGAAGAGGTTGGTACCGTAGCCCATCCCCTTGTGGTAGAAGTGGGTGAACTCGTAGACCTGCATCCCCACGAAGAACATTCCGGAGAGCACGGTGCCGGCGAGCCAGCCGATCAGCATCTTCCGGTTGCCGCGCTGGGCCCCGTAGAGCGCCAGCACCACGAAGAACGAGCTGAACAGCAGGACCGCGGTGCCGAAGGTGACCAGCGGGATCTCGAAGACCCCCTCGCAGGTCTGCAGCTTTCCGTGCAGCATGCACTGCGACTCGGTGTGTGGCAGCGGCCCGATCAGGCTCTTGCCCTTGTACACGAGGTAGGTCGAGATCAGCGAGGCGAAGAAGAGGCACTCCGACCCGATCAGGGCCCAGATGGCCAGCTTCCGGTTGTCGATGCCGGTCGCGGTGGGATGCTCCTCCGCGGGGGGGGGGGGGGGGCGGGGGGGCGCGGCGGCGTGGGACACGGTGTCGTGGTCTCCCGGGTCAGAACGCCGGCTCGAAGGCCCAGCGGTACACGCCGTAGAACAGGATCGCCGCCCCGGTCAGCGTGATGGCGTACCAGTGCTGGACGGCGTGGGTGAGGAGCATGCTCCCGATCACGCCGAGCACGCCGACGGCGGTGACCGCCGGCCACTTCGAGGGCCGCGGCATGTGGATCCCCGCCCCGCTCACCCGCAGGGGCTCCGGCAGCGGCCGGCCGTGCGCGCGCCGCAGATCCCACGCCGGCGTCGAGCTGTTGACCGGCGGCACCTCGGCGTAGTTGAACTCCTGCGGCGGCGATGGGATCAGCCACTCGAGCGTGGCACCCCGCCAGGGATCCGCCGGCGCGTGGGCCGGCTTACGGAAGGTCGCCCCGAGATTCCACAGAAAGACCAGGAAGGAGGCGCCGAGAAGAAGGGCACCATACGTCTCGATGCGGTTCCAGAACTCGAAGTTGAGCCCCGCGGGATAGGTGTACACCCGGCGCGGCATCCCGTTCAGGCCCAGGAAGTGCATCGGGAAGAAGGTGACGTTGAACCCGATGAACATCAGCCAGAAGTGCAGCTTGCCGAGGGTTTCGTCGAGCATCCGCCCCGACATCTTGGGGAACCAGTAGTACGCCCCGGCGGTGAGCCCGAAGATCGCTCCGCCGAAGAGGACGTAGTGGAAGTGCGCCACCACGAAGTAGCTGTCGGTCTGCTGGAGGTCCGCCGGCGGCACCGCGTGCATCACGCCGGACAGGCCGCCGACGATGAACATCGCCACCATGCCGACCGCGAAGTAGAGCGGGGTGCGGAATTGCAGCGAGCCGCCCCAGAGCGTGCCGAGCCAGTTGAAGATCTTCACGCCGGTGGGCACCGCGATCAGCATGGTCGAAATCGCGAAGAACGAATCGGCGAAGGGCCCCATCCCGGTCGAGAACATGTGGTGGCTCCACACCCCGAACCCGAGGAAGGCGATGAACGCCCCGGAGAACACCATTGCGGTGTAGCCGAACAGCGGCTTCCGCGAGAAGACCGGCAGCACCTCGGAGACGATGCCGAAGGCCGGCAGGATCAGGATGTACACCTCGGGGTGCCCGAAGATCCAGAACAGGTGCTGCCAGAGCACCGGGTCGCCCCCGCCCGCCGGAATGAAGAAATGGGTCCCGAAGTGGCGGTCCATCATCAGGAAGATCAGCGCCACCGTGATCACCGGGAAGGCGAGCAGCAGCAGAATCTGGGTGATGAAGCTCATCCAGACGAACATCGGCATCCGGAGCATCCTCATCCCCGGCGCCCGCGGGTTCACCACGGTGACGAAGAAGTTGATCGCCGCCGCCATCGAGGCGATGCCCAGGATCTGCAGCCCCAGCACCCAGAAGTCGGTGTTGAGGCCGGGCGAGTAGGTGGTCTCGGTGAGGTTGGCGTAGCCGAACCAGCCGGCGTTGGGCGCCGCGTTGAGGAGGAAGCTGAAATTGACGAACAGGCCGCCCAGCAGGAACACCCAGTAGCTGAACGCGTTGAGCCGGGGAAACGCCACGTCCCGGGCCCCGATCTGGAGCGGAATGAAATAGTTGAAAAACATCGCCGAGAGCGGCATGACCCCGAGGAAGATCATGGTCGTGCCGTGCATCGTGAACAGCGAGTTGAAGGTTGCCGCGCTCACCAGGGTGTTGTCGGGCTTCATCAGCTGGAGGCGCATGATCAGCGCCTCGATCCCGCCCAGCAGGAAGAACATGAACGCGGTCGTCCCGTACAGGATCCCGATCCGCTTGTGGTCCACGGTGGTGATCCAGCCCCAGATCCCGGTCGTTTCCGGAGCGGGGGCGGCCGGCGCATGGTCGAGTACCCCGGTGGCCATGGCGGCGCCCGGGTTACTGGTGGGCGCGGAGATACGCCACCAGCGCGGCGATCTCCGGGCCCGTGAGCCGGCGGGGAAGCACCATGAGCGTCCCCTTCTTCACCGAGTCGGGGTTGTCGAGCCACTTCCGGACGTTCTCGTCGGTGTTCTCCAGCATCCCCGCGACGATGCCGGAGCGGCTCCCCACGTGGCTCAGGTTGGGCCCCTTCATCCGGCTCACCCCGGCGGTCGGCGTGCCTGCCATCGCGTGGCACCCGATGCACCCGCCGGCCAGGAAGACCGCCTGGCCGGCCCGCTCGACCGAATCGGCGGCGAGCCTGGCGGCCCGCGCGGCCGGCTCCGCCGGGAGCGTGGTGTCCCGCACCACCCGGCCGCCGTTCACCAGCGGGGAGCCCGGCCGCTGCCGCTCGACCCAGGCGGCGAACTGCTCCGGGGTCTCCGAGATCACCCGGAATCCCATCCGCGCGTGCTGCTCGCCGCAGAACTCGGCGCATTGTCCGCTGAACGTCCCGGTGACCTCCGCCTTGAACCAGAGCGGGTTGTGCCTGCCGGGGAAGACGTCGCGCTTGGCCGCGAACTGGGGGACCCAGAAGCTGTGGATCACGTCCACCGTGGTCATCCGGAGATTCACCGTTCGGCCCACCGGCACGTGCATTTCGTTCGCGGTGACCACGCCGAGGTCCGGGTAGCGGAACTCCCACCACCACTGGTGCCCGACCACCTCGATCTGCACCGCGTCGCCCCTGGCGTAGTCCGAGGTCTTGAAGATCGTCTCGATGGTGGGAACGGCGATCATCACGAGGATGAAGGCGGGGATCACGGTCCAGACCACCTCGAGCGCGGTGTTGCCGTGCGACTGGCGGGGCTCGGGGTCGTCGGGACGGCCCCGGAACTTGAACAGCGCCAGGAGGAGCGCCCCCTCCACCAGGACGAACACCAGCACCGCCCACCAGACCGTGGTCCGGAACAGATGGTCCACCAGTCGGGCGAAGTCACCCCGGGGATTGAGGGTGGTCTGGGGATAGTTCTCGGCGCAGCCGAACAGGAAGAGGAGGCCCGGGGCCGACGCGCGCTTCGCCAGTCGCCGGAACCAGGCGGCGCTCCTCTCCATCAGAGTGGAATCCCGATCAGAGTGGAATCCCGGGGGATTGGGTGAGCGGTTTCACGACAAGCGGCAAACGTAGCGGCCACCTACGGTCGGGTCAACCGGGTGCGGAGCTCACTTCCTGCCTCTCGCGTGCATCAGTTTTTCGATCTCCGCGACCGCCCGTGGCGCCCCCCTGGAGAGGAGCTCGTATCCGGTGTCGGTCACCAGGACATCGTCCTCGATCCGTACCCCGAGCGCTTCCTCCGGCAGATAGATCCCCGGCTCGATGGTGAAGGTCATGCCGGCCGCGAGCGGGACCCCGCCGCCCACGTCGTGGACATCCATGCCGATCTAGTGGGAAAGCCCGTGGATGAAATACCGTCCACAGCCGCCCTCGCCGCAGAGCGCGCCGGAGTGGTCGGCGATGAATTTCCGGGCGATTCCGTCGAGGTCGCGCAGGGTGACCCCGGGCTTCACCGCCTCCATCGCCGCCTGCTGCGCCCCGAGCACCAGCTCGTAGATCGCCTTCTGACGCCCGCTGAACCGGCCGGAAACCGGGATGGTCCGGGTTACGTCCGCGGTGTAGTAGCCGAACTCCGCCCCCATGTCCATCACGACCAGATCTCCCGCCCGGGTCTGCCGGCGGTTCACGTCGTAGTGGAGCACCGTGCTGTTGATCCCCGAGCCGACGATGCTCGGGTAGCCGACCCGCTCGGCGCCCAGCCGGCGAAAGGTCTGCTCGGCGACCGCCTCGATCTCGTATTCCCACACCCCCGGCCGGGTGAACTTCATCGCCGCGACGTGGCCCTCGGCGGAAATCTCCACGGCCCGGGTGAGGCGCCGGATCTCATCCGAGTCCTTGACCACCCTGAGCTGGGCGAGCACCGGAAGGAGGTCCCGGGTGGCGACGTTCCGGCCCTGGAGGGCGAGGTCACGGACGAAGTCGGGCCGGGTATCCCGCTCGGTGTGCCGGAACCAGAGGGCCGGCGGCCGTCCCGTTCCGCCGCTCTGAAAGACCAGCCGCCGGAGGTAGACCTGCACCGAGTCCGCCGGGTGAATGTTGGTCGCCGGGATCCCGGTCGCCTCCGCCGCCTCGACGCCGGGACCGAGCTGCGGCCCGGTCCACCGCTCCGCGCGGGGGTCCCGGGGCGGGAGGAAGAGGTGGACCTCGCCGTGCGCCGAATCCCGCACGGCCACGATCAGCCACGAGTCCGGCGTCTCGAGACCCGTCAGGTAGAAAAAATCGTTGTCCTGGCGAAACCCGGCCGCCTGCGGATACTGCGAGTCGGGCGGGTCGTTGGAGAGCTCTTCGGCGCCCTGGATGATCGCCGCCCCGGTCCCGATCCCGGCGATCAGGGCGGCGCGGCGTCCGGTGAGCAGCACAGCGGGCACGGCGCCGGCGCGCGAACCCTGCTGCGCGGCGGCCTCGGCCGAAGGAGCCAGCAGGAGCACCAGCCCGACGGCGAGCAGCGGACGCGGCATCTCCAGTCTCCTTCTCCCGGGGGCGGCCTTCTGGTTCGCGGACGACCGGACTAATGTTCTCTCTACCGCATCCTCCTGCCAAGAGTCTCCCCTCGATGAAGCGATCGTGATGACTGCGGACGAAGCGACCCCGGACGCGCTCTCGGCCAGACTCATGGCGCAGTACCGGGAACATCTCCCGACGGCCGTCGCATCGCTCGAGGAGGGGCTGGAGCTTTATCGGCGCGCGCCCGGGGAGGGCGCCGCCGTCGTGCGGCGCCTGGCGCACCAGCTCGCGGGCTCGGGCGGCTCCTACGGATTCCCGGAGATCACGGCGCGGGCCCGCGAGGCGGAGCACGCGCCGGAGCCGGGCCTCCGCCGGGCGACGGAGCGCCTGATCGCCCTGCTCCGAGATCTGGCCTCCCCGCTCCCGTAGGCGGTGGGCGGCAGGCTCGTCCTGCCGGTAGCAAAGGCGTCAGGCCCGGGCGACCGAAGATCAGCCCTGGTCGGTGGGCCGGCACCCGAGGCCCGCCTCCCCCGAGCCAGTTCCCCCCGGCCGCAACCCGAGCTAGCTTTCAAATCGTCGGCACGCCGATCCGCCCGACGAGCATCGCTCGTCGGGCCGACTCGTTTTTGCGGCAGGACCAAATGATCAGGGAGATGCAGGAAAAACTCGGCAAGGAAGTCGAGGAGCTTTCCCGGGAGCTCACGGTCACGATCCCGCGTGCGATCGCGAGCGCCGTTGCCCTGGGAGACCTCCGGGAGAACTCGGAGTATAAGGCGGTGCTGGAGCGCCAGCAGCTGGTTCAGGCCCGTTTGCGCCAGCTCCATCACCGGCTGGCCCAGCTGGGCCAGCTCGCCAGCACCGAGGCCCCCAGAGACCGGGTGGGGCTGGGCTCGAAGGTGGTGGTGGAGGACCTGGGCACCGGCGACCGGGAGACGTTCACCCTGGTACTGGCGGAGATGATGGACTTCGACGAGGGGCACATCTCGCTCGCCTCGCCGCTCGGCCGGGCCCTCAAGGACCGCAAGCCGGGCGAGGAGGTCAGTCTCCGCCTGCCCACCAAGTCGCGCAAGCTCAGGATCGTCACGGTCGTCACCGTCCACGAGCAGGGGTGAGCCGGATGGACGAACCCCCGAAAAAGCTGTTCGTCGTGGGGGACCGGGTGCTCATCGCCCCCGAGGAGGGGGAGGAGCGCACCAAGGTGGGGCTGTATCTGCCGGCCACGGCGGTGGAGACCCAGCAGGTCCAGGAAGGTCACATCGTGGCGACCGGCCCCGGCGACCCCATTCCGGACGTGTCGGCGTTCGACGAGGAGCCGTGGAGGGCGGACGAGAAGACGCCCCGGTTCCGCCCGATGCAGGCGCGGGTGGGCGACCACGCGATCTTCTTCCGCAAGGCGGCGGTGGAGATCAGCTTCGAGGGAAAACGCTACCTCGTGGTGCCCCAGGCCGCGATCCTGGTGCTGGTGCGAGAAGACGGGAGCTAGGGAGCTAGGGAGCTAGGGAGCTAGGGAGCTAGGGAGCTAGGGAGCTAGGGAGCAGAAGATACGATGCGAGCGTTCGGGTTGCTGGTTCTCGCGGGGGTCATTGCTCGGCCCGCCGCCGCTCAAACCACCACCCCTGATCCCCGACCCCCTAGCTCCCTAGCCCCTAGCCCCCTGGCTCCCTCGTACGTCCCCCACCGGGTCTACGACACCCGCCACAAGCGCTTCACCGATTTCGAAACCCTGATCGCCACGGTGAGCAGCGCCGACCTGGTCTTCGTGGGAGAGGAGCACAACGACCCGGCCACCCACCGGATGGAGGTGGCCCTGC
>DASYRI010000204.1:0-11834 GCA_036004545.1 Gemmatimonadales bacterium | reverse complement strand
CGCGATCAAGCCATTCATCTACGCCGGTCCGCAGGTGTCGTATGAGGTGAAGTGCCGGACTGGGGTCGGCGGCGATTGCGCACCCTACAGCTCCTCCGAGCACAAGCGCTGGGATTTCGCCGGCATCATTGGCGCCGGCATCCGTATCGGGGGCGGATTGGGGCTGGGGATCGAAGGGCGCTACATCTACGGGCTGACGGATCTCAAGCTCTCGACCGTCACCTCAAGCTCCAGCTATAAGACCAGGAGCTTCATGCTGCTGGGGAGCATCGGGCGCTGAGCAAAAGCTCGAACGAGGTGATTTGAAGGCGGAGTGCTATCACACGGCTCCGCCTTCTCTTTTAGGGGAGCTCTCGCCGGCGCAAGGAAGCGGGGCTCATGACGGTGGCTCCGGGGAAGGGGACCGCGGTCCCCTTGATCGCAAGCCAGAGGGCGCGATTGAACACGTCGTCGTCGGCCCGGTCCTGCAGGCTGAAATCGAGACCTTCGGATTCCCGCGATCCCGGACCTGCGGCCGGGTTGCGCTCGGTCAAAGAGACGGAGGGCCGCAGCACCTGGTAGGGCGTGAGGTCGGCCCGGTCGGCAAAAATCCCCCGAAGCGGCCGGCCGAACGCGTCGAATTGCGAGAGCGACTGGAGCGTAAGAATCTCCTCGATCGTCTTGAGCACGTCGGTGGTGTTCGCGAAGCGGTGCCACACCCGCGGGCGGTTGTAGGCCGAGATCACCAGCAGCGGCGAGCGGTGCGAGTCCACATGGTCGGGCCCGTTCTGGGCGTCGTCCTCCAGCACGAAGAACACGGTGTTCTTCCAGAAGGCGCTCTTCGAGAGCGCCTCGACGACCCGGCCCAGCGCCAGGTCGTTGTCCGCCATGAAGGCCCGCGGCGTAGGCTCACCCGCCCGCCCCCCCGCGGTGTGATCGTTGGGGAGCCGGAGGATCTGGAGCGCCGGCATCTTCCCTTCCCTCCCCCACCGGTCGAGCTGTGCGATCCAGATGTCCGCCCGCCGCTGATCGGGAATCCTGAGGTCGAAGCCGGGGAAAGTCGAATCGGTGTGGGCGTCGAGGAACGGCTTCAAGCCGAGATAACCCGCAGGCACCGGCCCCGCCTCGCCCGCTTCCGCGCCGCCCACGTACTCGCCGAAGTTGCGGAAGGTGATGCCGCGCCGCTTGGCGAGGTCCCAGAGATACCCGTTGGCCGGCTCCGCCGCGTCTTCGCCCGGCGCCAGGCGCCTGCCGCGATTCTGCCCCTCGAAGTCGTAGCTCCGCCCCCGGTCGGAGTAGTTGAGCTGCACCGTCTTCTCCACGTAATCGGTGGCGTACGCCGCCGTGCTCCAGTTGTGGCCGTCGCCGCTCACTTCCGCGTTCACGAAGAACCGGTCGAAGATCCCGAACCGCTCCGCCAGGGCATGATGATTGGGCGACACTGGGCGCGGGAAGAAGAGCAGCGTCGTGTCGCCGTCGCCCTGGCGGAGATCGCCGAACACCTGGTCGTAGGTCCGGTTCTCCTTGATGACGTAGATCACGTGCTCGAACGGCGGGTACGCCGGCGTCCCCGCGACCCGGTCCCAGCTGTTGGCCCGCGCCACCCGGCGGGAGAGCTGGCCGAGCGCGGTGGCCGCGGCCTCCGCGAGCGGCACCACCGACACCGTGCCCGAGAGCTGGGCCAGCGTGTAGCCGGGGCGGGGGCCGGGCCGGCCCGGCCCGGGGCCATCCACCGGGTTAGACCTGGTACCGCGGCCCTTGCCGTTGGCCACGAGGAGGGTGTCGCCGTGGATGAGGATCGCCGTCGGATACCATTCGACGGGAATCCGCCCGGCGAGGCGATCGGGCGCGATCCCCACGCCCGCCCCGGAGCTCCCCGGGGAGAGCTCGAACACCGCGACCGCGTTGTTATCCGCCTCGGCCACGAAGAGGCGCTGCCCGTCGGCCGAGAGCGCCAGCGCGTTGGGCGTGCTTCCCTCTCCCGTGCCGCCGGGAACGGTGTCCACCAGCTCCGTCGTGACCCGTCCAGCCTTGGTGTCCACTACGCTCACCCGGTCGGTGCTCGCGGAGGCGACGTAGAGGCGGGAGCCGTCGCGGTTGAGCAGCAGCGCGGAGGGATGGCGCCCGACCGGGATCGCGCCGGCGGATTCGAGCCGGGTGGCCGCACTCTCGATCGCCGGGATCGGCTTGAACACGCTCACTTCGTAGCCGCCCCATGCCGAGACGTAGACGATCCCACCGGGACCGACGACGACTGCGTACGGGTAGCGCCCGGCCGGAAGCCGCTGCACCACCTGACCGCTCGCGAGCTCGATCACCGCGAGCGAGTCGGCCAGGTTCTCGGCGACGTAGAGCAATCGGCCGTCAGTCGAGAGCGCGAGTCCCGCGGGGTATCGCGTCCCCGGCCGCCGCGGCTGCTTGGCCGCGAGCACGAGGCTGTCCGCCAGCGTGCCTGCGCCAGCGCTCCAGTCGTAGCGATAGATCACGTCCTGGTTTCCGCCCGACGCAAAGAGCCGCTTCCCCTGGGCGTCGAACGCCACGCCGAGGAACCCCGCCGGCTGGGGGAGAGTCTGAAGCACCCTCCCGGTCGAGATCTGGACGATCTGGAGGCCCTGGTCGCGATAGCCGTTGAGCGCCAGGACGACTCGGTCGCCCTCGGGCGCGGGGATCATCGCGAGCGGGAAGGGCCCGACGTCGAAACTCCGCCCCGCGGGGTCGAGCAGGGCGCCGGTGGGGAGCCGGTGGGGCTCCGAGGCGATCGGGTCGCCGTCCCTGGGCGAGCCGGGCTGCTGCGGGCGACACGCCGCCGCGAAGGGGGCCAGCAGGACGAGGACGGCCAGCGTCGCGGTTGCGCCGATGCTGTGGGCGCGGGCTTGGAGCGTCATGGGCCGGTGCGGAGACAGGGACCCATATCATAGCTCCGAACTCGCGCCCCGGGCACCATCCCCTGCGCCCCCGCGGCTGTAGCGGCGGAATCCGGTACCCCTCTGCGGTAGAATCGTTACCGCGCGGCCCGCTGCCACCTCGAGCTTGCCGACATGCCGACTTGCGGTGCGCTCGCCGAGAGGAGTACCCTATGGCCATGCCCGACGTTGCCAGGCGATGGACCCGCACGGAAGTACTGGCGCTCCCCGACGACGGGAACCGGTACGAGCTGGTGGACGGGGAGTTGCTGGTGAGTCCCTCGCCCGCGACGATCCATCAAAGGGCGGTCTGGGCGCTGTACGACCGAGTCGCCCCCTTCGTCAAGGCGCACCGGCTCGGCATCACCGGCCTGGCGCCGGCGGATTTGGACCTGGAGAGCGAGGACATCCTCCAGCCGGACTTGTTCGTGCTCGACCTCCAGCGGATGCCGGCGCATTGGAGCGAGGTCGGGATTCCCCGGCTCGTGTCGGAGGTGCTTTCCCCGTCCACGGCGCGGTACGACCGGGTGGTGAAGCGCCCCAGGTACCAGCGCGCGAGGATTCCGGCGTACTGGATCGTGGACACCGACGCCCGGCTCTTCGAGCGCTGGAGTCCCGGCGACGAGCGGCCGGAGGTGCTGACCGGCGCGCTGATCTGGCAACCGAGTGCCACCGTGCCGCCGCTCGTCGTGGATCTGCCCGCGTACTTCGCCGAGGTCTGGGGTGAGGACCTCCCGCCGAGCGTGAACACGTCAGCAGCCTGAATCTCGGCGTCGAGCAGCGCGGCGAGCCCCCGAAAACGCGAAGCGGTAGCTCGCGACGGGGGAGCGGCGAGCGGACCTCCCGGTCGCTACGACTTGGGCGGCAGCGTCACGTTACTCCAGGCCCGCTCGTCCGAGACCAGACCGAGCGCGGCGAGGGAGCGCGACACCCGGCCCTTGAGGTCGAGCGCCTTCGACATGGCGCTCGCCAGCTCGCCCGCGTTGTAGGACGCCATGATCGCGGTCCACTCCCCGCCGGCGGCCGCGTAGATGTCCCTGGCCTCCTGAACCTGCTGCGGGTCCATGCCCTTGGGCAGCTTCTTCGACTTCCCCAGGGCATCGAGCTTGGTCTTGATCGCCTCGAGGTTGCGCGGCATCGCGACCGCCAGCGTGTCAATCGCGGCGGTGAGCGCGGCCTTCTTCGCCGGCAGCCGGGCCGCCACATCCTGGGCCCGCGCGGGCACGTCCTTCGCCGCGACGAGGGCGGCCTCGTAATCGCCCTTGCCGAGCTGCTCGTTGGCCGCCTGCACCGCGTCGGTGAGGGGGGTCACCTCCTCCGGCGCGACCTTGGCCGCCTCGGCCGGAAGCGCGGCGACGGCTTGTTCGGCTGCGGTAACGGCGGACTGGGCGACCCCCTTCCCGCCGGAGCAGCCGGCCGCGAAGAGCGCGAAGAGAAGGACCGGAACGGCGAAGCGTCTCATACTCGGTTCCTCTGGAAAGGGATCCTGCCGGAGACCTTGCTCTCCGTTGCACGGGGAGGATAGGCTACGCCCCTCTCCATTTCCAGGGATGTCCCCGTGCTCCCCCCGCCCCGTCGTGCTTTCCTCGCCCTCGCACTCTGGACCGGCCTGATGCCCGGCGTCATCGGCGGGCAGACCACCGCCACGGAGCGCGCCGCGGCCGGCCCCGTGCTCCAGGCGATCGACTCGATCCAGCGGAGGCTCGCCCCCGGCCGGCTCGCCGAGCGGCTGGCCCGGGCGAAGGACCCCGACCGCGACCGGGTGCTCGCCCGAGTGGCGGCGCTCTGGGACTCCGGGATGCAGGCCCTCGCCGACTGGATCGGGAAGAACCCGGAGGTCGGGTGGAAGGAGGTCCGCGCCACCGACACCCTGATGAAGGTGCTCCGGAAGGCGGGGTTCAGGGTGGACTCGGGCGTGGCCGGGCTGGCGACCGCGTTCGTCGCGAGCTGGGACTCCCCCGGCGGCCCGAACGGCCCGGTGCTCGGCCTGATCGCGGAGTACGACGCGCTCCGGAGCACGGTGGGCGCATTCCACGGCGACCAGCACAACGCCCAGAGCCCGGTGGCGATCGCCGCGGCGCTCGGGCTCAAGGAGTACCTCGAAGCGAAGCGGCTCCCCGGCACGATCCGGATCTACGGCACCCCGGCCGAGGAAGTGGGCCCGCCCGCCAAGACCATCATGCGCGACGCAGGCGTCTTCAAGGGCGCCAGTTTGCTGGTGAGGAGCCACTCCACGACCGAGACCGCCCGGTCCCGGGCGGGGTTCGGCATCTGCTGCCTCAACATCAACGAGGTGAAATACACCTTCACCGGCCGGCCCTCCCACCAGCTGAGCAGCTGGAACGGCCGCAACGCGCTCGAGGCCGCGGTGCATTTCTACACCGCGGTGGACGGGCTCCGCTCCACCTTCCGGCCCGAGGCCTCGATCCAGGGGGTGATTCCGGAGGGCGGGATCGCGCCCAACGTGGTGCCCGAGCGCGCGGTCGTGGACTACTACGTCCGCTATCCCGACGGAGTCTACCTGGAGCACATCCAGCGGATGATGGACAACGCCGCGAAGGGGGCGGCTCTCGCCACCGGCACCGAGCTCAGGATCGAGCGGTACGGGGAATATCGGGACGGGATCGCGCTGGGGACGCTGGAAGAGCTCTATTACGCCTACGCCGCGGCCCTGAACGCACCGAAGCTGGAGCCGGAGCCGGGCCGGCCCGCGGGTTATGAGGAGACCGGCGGCGTGTCGCTCGACGTGCCGGGGGTGGGCGTGAGCGTGTACAGCTCCCGGAGCGCGAACCACACGATGGGGATGCTGGAGGACGCGTTCACGCCGGTGGGCCACACCGGCTTCCGGCTCGACGCCCAGATCATGGCGGGGATCCTCTACGACTACCTGACCGACGCGCCGTTCCGCGAGGCGGTGAAGACCGAGCACGCGGCGCTCCGCGCGCTGTACGACCAGTACCAGGCGAATCTCCGGAAGGCGTACGCCGGCGAGATGGAGCCCGCTCCCCGGCCCTGAGCCTCACGGTGCGCGCACCAGCGGCTGGCCGAACCCGGGCCTGAGCTCCTCGGGCAGCGCGGTCATCCAGGCCGGGCGCTTGGCCCGCACCGCGCCGACCCAGGACGACTCCCGGTTCGCCACCTCGGCGAAGTGATCGAGCAGGGCCGCGTAGCGCGCGGCGTCGGCGCGGCTGAGAAAGACCGGCAGTCCCTCACGCACCACGAACGATCCCGACCGCTCCAGCAGGAAACCCGCCGCGGAGTCGAGGGCCGCGGCGGCGGTGCGCTCCAGCTCGACGTACGCCACGAGCTGCCGCTCCCAGGCGGCGAGCGCGTCCTCCACCGCCGTACCCAGGCCATCGAGGTCCGCCTCGGCGCCCTCGGCGGAATCCGCCCGGGCCATCAGCCGCAGGGCGAAATCCTGGCTCCTTTCGATCAGGCTGTCGATCTGCGATCTGTAGCCGATGGACGCCCGGCGAATCGCGCGCAGCGATGCGGGGTTTCCCAGCGCCTCGCCGTGAAAGCGCTGGTCGAAGCGTTGCCGGCTGGCCCAGTCCTGCACCCGGCGGATGGCCGCGGCGGACGAGTCGGCGGCCAGAACGGTCAGCGCCGCCACCGCCTGCTTCACCTGGCTGGCCTGGATCACCGCCGCGGGGGATGGACCGCGGACCCGGTTGGCGCGCCCGAGGTACCAGATGCGCATGGCGGCCAGGATCAGGACGATCGCCACCACGCCGGCCAGGATCGCGATCCGGACCGTCCGTGCCAGGTACCGGGGCGGAGGCGTGGACGGAGCGCCGAGCATATCCGGTGCGAGCGTACCCGATGACGGTGCGAGCGTACCCGATGACGGCAGGGGCCGGATCGGCGGGACGCCCCCACCTCGCGCCAGGGCTGCCACCGCCTGCTGGTAGGCCGCGACCGTATCGGCCCGGCGCCAGTCGCCGGCCTCACCGACGGCGAGGAGAGTCTCCGGTGTGACCTCCCCCGTCCTGATGGCCTCGAGCAGGGAAGCCACATCTCCCAGAGCGACGGTCTTGCCCTGACGGTCCCGGAATCGAAACTGCATAGGCTGCTTGATGGTGGAGCATGCAATATGAGGTCAGGAGGCGGGGAGGGGGAGGGTTGCGGGGCGGGACCGGACCCAGGCGGATTCACCCGCGGGCGGCGGCGCGGCGGCGACAGGCCGCGGGTCGAGTCCTTACATTCCCGATGGCTCCGACCGAAGTCGCGCCCCGGCCGGATCCGGTCGAGAGGAGGTGCCGATGCCCGTTCGCGCGTATGCATTCATGGACCGCCGCGCCTTCCTCGAAACCGGCGCCGCAGCCCTCGGCGCCGCGGTCCTCCCCACTTTCCGTCCTTCCGTCTTTCCGTCCTTCCGTCCTGTTGCCGCCGACGACCGCCTGGATTGGTGGCGTCACGCCCGTTTCGGCATGTTCCTCCACTGGGGCCTCTACTCGATCCTCGCCGGCGAGTGGGGCGGCCGGGACGACTACGCCGAGTGGATCCGCACCAGCGCCCACATCCCGCTCGCCGAGTACGACAGGCTGCTCGCGCGGTTCAACCCGGTGAAGTTCGACGCCGACGCCTGGGTCGGGATGGCGAAGGACGCGGGGATGAAGTACGTCATCATCACCACCAAGCACCACGACGGCTTCTGCCTCTTCGACTCGAAGCTCACCCACTTCTGCGTCCGCTCCACCCCGTTCCAGCGCGACATCATGAAGGAGATCGCGGAGGCGTGCCGGCGGCAGGGCCTCCGACCATGCTGGTACCACTCCATCATGGACTGGCATCACCCCGATTATCTCCCCCGGCGCGACTGGGAGGCGGCGACTCGCCCGGTGGGAAACGCCCGGTATGCCCGCTACGTCGAGCACCTCCATGGACAGGTGTCGGAGCTGCTCACGAACTACGGCGAAATCGGCGTCATGTGGTTCGACGGCCAGTGGGAGGGGACCTGGACCCACGAGCTTGGTCGGGCACTCTACGCGAAGTGCCGCGCCCTTCAGCCGAACGTCATCGTCAACAACCGGGTCGAGGGGTGGTCGCCGATCAAGGTCAGCGATCCGCCGGGCGACTTCCGCACCCCGGAGCAGGAAGTGCCCGCCACCGGGTGGTCCGGGGTAGACTGGGAATCGTGCATCACGATGAATCGGAACTGGGGCTACAACGCCGGGGACAAGGACTTCAAGTCGGTGTCGAAGCTCATCGGCCTCCTGGTGGAGACCGCGTCCAAGGGCGGAAATCTTCTGCTCAACGTGGGGCCGCGGGCGGACGGGACGTTCCCCGAGGAGAGCGTCGAGCGGCTGGGGGAGATCGGCAGGTGGATGCGGGTTAATGGCGCCGCGATCTACGGCTCGACCGCCTCGCCGTTCCGGGAGGCGCCATTCCGCGCGACGTCTCAGCCCAACCGGCTCAACCTCCTCGTCACGGCGTGGAGCGACGGGCTCGTGCTGCCCGGGCTCCGCACAAAGGTGGCGCGGGCGTACCTGCTCGCGGACGCCGCCCAGGCGCCGCTCGCCACCCGCGCCACCGATGCCGGGGTGCTGGTGACGCTGCCGCCTTCCCCGCCCGACCCGATCTGCTCCGTGATCGTCTGCGAATTCGACCGCGCGCCGGAGGTGCGTCCGTCATGACCCGTGCATCGCTCACTCTCGCCGTCCTCGCGCTCCTCGCGCCCGCCGCCGCCGCGCAGCGCCCCGCGGCTCCAGGCAGGACCGGCTCCTCCGCGATTCCGGGCGGCTTCACCCTCGAGCAGGTGAAGAGCCTCCCCTTCCCCGACGGGCTCACCGCCGCGGCCAGCGGCCGGAAGCTCGCCTGGGCGCTCAACGAGCGCGGCGTCCGCAACGTCTGGGTGGCCGAGGGGCCCGACTTCAAGGCCCGCCGGCTGACGGAGTACTCGACTGACGACGGCCAGGAGCTGACCTCGATCTCCATTTCCGCGAATGGGAAGTGGGTGGTGTACGTGCGGGGCGGCGACCACGGCTCCAACTGGCCCGGCCCGCCGCCTAACCCGACCTCCCTCCCCGCGGCGCCCAAGGTGCAGATCTGGTCGGTGCCGTTCGCCGGGGGAGCCCCCAAGCTCCTCGCCGAGGGCGACGGCCCGGTGGTGTCACCCCGGAGCGACGTGGTGGCGTTCGGGAGCGGCAACCAGATCACGGTGGTGCCGATCGACGGCTCGGCGCCGGCGAAGAAAATGATCGCCGCCAACGGCACACTGGACGACGCCCAGTGGTCGCCCGACGGCTCGCGGCTCGCGTTCGTCTCCAATCGTGGCGACCACGCCTTCGTCGGCGTCTACACCGACTCGGCAACGCCGATCAGGTGGATCGCGCCCTCCACGTCGCGCGACGAATCGCCCCGCTGGTCCCCGGACGGCAGGCGGCTGGTCTTCGTCCGCCAGCCGGGAGCCGGGGGCACGCCGCAGCCGGTCCTGGAACGGCGCCCCGAACCCTGGGCGCTCTGGACCGCGGACGCGGCGACCGGCGTGGCCCGGGAGCTCTGGAAGGCGCCGGCCACGCTCCGTGGCTCCCCGCCGGGCACCGATGGCGGCGTCAACCTCCACTGGGCCGCGGGCGGGCGGATCGTGTTCCTGTCCTATATGGATGGCTGGCCCCACCTCTATTCGATCACCGCGACCGGCGGTGAGCCGCTCCTGCTCACGCCCGGCAAGTACATGGCGGAGTACATCACCCTCTCGCCGGACGGGAGATTCGTCGTCTTTGCCGGCAACGCCGGCACCGACCCCGACGACATCGACCGGCGCCACGTGGTGAAGGCGCCGGTGGACCGGGCCGCGCCCGAGGTGCTCACCCCGGGCAAGGGCCTCGAGTGGACCCCGGTGGTGATGGGCGACGGCGCCATCGCGTACCTCGGCGCCACGGCGCAGCGTCCCCCGCTCCCGGCGGTGCTCGCCGCCGGCGGCAGGCCGGTCACGATCGGCGCCGAGCGCATCCCCGCCGACTTCCCGGCCTCGCAGCTCGTAACACCCAGGAAGATCGTCTTCAAGTCGAGCGACGGGCTCGATGTCCGCGCCCAGCTCTTCGAGACGCCGGGCGGCGCCGCGAAGAAGCCCGCGGTGATCTTCGTGCACGGCGGCCCGCCCCGGCAGATGCTGCTCGGCTGGCATTACATGTACTACTACTCCAACGCGTACGCGGTCAACCAGTATCTCGCCAGCCGGGGCTTCGTCGTGCTCTCGGTCAACTATCGGCTCGGTATCGGCTATGGGTTCGAGTTCCACCAGCCGGAACACGCCGGCCCGCAGGGCGCGTCGGAGTATCTGGACGTCAAGGCGGCGGCGGAATGGCTCAGGACCCAGCCGCAGGTGGATGGCGCCCGGATCGGGATCTGGGGCGGCTCCTACGGCGGGTTCCTCACCGCCATGGCGCTGGCCAGGAACTCCGACCTCTTCGCCACCGGGGTGGACATCCATGGGGTCCACGACTGGGTCGGAGAAGAGGGCAGCGGGTTATTCGCCCGCACCGGTTACGAGGAGCCGCCCGACAAGACCCGGGCGATCGATATCGCCTGGAAGTCATCCCCGGTCGCGTACATCGAGACCTGGAAATCGCCGGTGCTCCTGATCCACGGCGACGACGATCGCAACGTGCGCTTCAGCCAGACGGTGGACCTGGCCCGCCGCCTCGCGGCCCGGGGCGTCGAGTTCGAGGAGCTGGTCATCCCCGACGACATCCACGACATGCTGCTGCACTCGAGCTGGGTCCGGGTGAACAGCGCCACGGTCGCCTGGTTCGAAAAGAAGCTGATGGGCGCCAAGGCCGCGGCAACGGGGGCGACGCCGCAACCATAACCCGGGCAGGATGCCCGGGCGGTTGGTGGGGGACTGAGAGGGGACAGTCGCCTCCCTTTCAGTCCCCCTTGCGCCCCCCCCTGATAGGGTAGGATACAGGGCTTCCCGAAGCCTTGTCCGAGCGGTTCACTCCCTCTCCGCAAGCCGGTCTTCCCGAGGCCAGAGTCATTCTGGAAACCGCCGGTGCAGCCGGCGGGTCGAGTTGTCGGCGTCAGTCGGGCTCGTAAGCCGGTGCGAAGGCGCCGGTTGAGACCTGGTTGACAGGGCGGCCCCATGTTGTCCGGCTCGGGCTCACATCGTCGCGAACTTTCCCGAAGTGGTCCGTCTCCCTCACCGAGCAAACCACCATGCCGACACTCGGCTATTTTTCACTTATTGGGCGCCTCGGGGCATCGGTAGAGCTCCCGCGGGCCATGTTCATGTTAAGGAGGACACGGATGATCGCGTTGCTCGGCAGCTGCCTCGTCGCCGCCGGCGTCGGAGGCGTCTCCTGCGCCGAGGAGGCGGGCATGTCGCCCCGGCCTCCCCTCGCCGCGGTGGAGGCGGCGGCACCCGCCCCCTCGGACTCGGCCTGCCGGGTGCTCGACGTGGCGCTGAGCGGCAATCTCAAGGTCCCGCCGGTGGTTGGGTTCCCGGATCGGGCGACCTGCGGCGCCGGGCTCACCCTCATCAAGGGCGGCACCGCGACCTACACCCCCAAGAACGACCACGAAGTCAACGTCCCCATCCGGATCCTCAACCGGACGCCCGGACCGGTACAGCTGCCGGTGCGCGTGATCCTCTCGCCGCAGGCGATTCAGATCATCGGTTCGGGAACGCCGGGCATGGTGACGGCCATCTCGCCTGACTCGGTGCTGGCGGGCGGCAGTGCGCTTTGGAGGATCGGAAGTGCGGACAGCCTGCTCAGAGTGGGCGATTCGACGGTGGCGAAGACGCTGAAGATCCGGTTCGCGACGCCGGCGACGCATGCGAAGCTCGCACTGGTGTTCGATGGGGTCGCGGTGGTGGTGAATCCGGTGCCGGCGGTGACGCCGGATTCCGTACCTGATTGGGTGCGTCGCGATACCTCGCTTGTGCATTTGCCCTCCGGCATGGCCTACATCAAGCGAACCCTGGTCGTCGGCTTCAAGACGACCGCG
>DASYRI010000203.1:0-17006 GCA_036004545.1 Gemmatimonadales bacterium | reverse complement strand
ATCCGTCGAGGAACGGGCCCCGATACTGCGCCACGGCCCGCTCCCCCTCGCCGGCGGCAAGCGCCCCGTCGAATGCTTGCACGTCGCTCTCGATGAGCGCCGGATTCAGCCGGAGCGTTTTCCGGCCCAGAAAAAGGCCCGCGTCCCCGGCGTGCTGGCGCTGAGAGTACAGGAGCTGGTTCAGGATGTGCCGGGACGCGTCGGTGCCCTTCTCGGGCCAGAGGTAGGCCAGCAGCTTATCCCGGCTCATCCCTTCGTCTCCGGAAACGGCCAGGAGCGCGAGCAGCGCCAGCTGCCGTCGCTGGGTAACCACGCCCGTGATAGGCGTGCCGTCGAGCCGCAGGGTAAGTCCGCCGAACGCTCGAAGCCGAAGCATGAGCAGGAATTGACTCGCCGTTGACTGTGCGGTGACCGGCCCTTCGTACCATATCCCCGGAATCGCCCGGCGGCAACGCGGCCCCCGGCATCCTGACACCTCCCGAGGCGAGGGGCTGGGGTAGCTGTGGGTTTCGGCGGCGGCTATACTCCGGCGCCTTCCTTGTCCTCTAGCCGGCAGTGTAGACGCGGCGGGTCCACTGGCCCGCCGAGCCTCACATATCCGGTTGCCCCCTCACGGGAGCGACGTTGTTGGCCGGGAAGGACACCCCAATGCAAGGCAGCAACCGCGTCCTCGCGTGCGCCACCGCGATGTTCCTCCTCGGGGCGGGGAGTCTCGCGGCTCAGGGCGTCGCCGGCGCCGCGCTCCGCGGCACGGTCACCGGTCTCGACAGCACCCCGCTCGCCCAAGCGCAGGTCGAGGTCACGAACCTCTCGAACGGTGCGCGGTGGCTTGCCGTGACTGGTGCCGGGGGCCACTTCTTCGTCGAGAATCTCACGGTCGGCGGCCCCTACCGATTGGTTGCGGAATCCATCGGGTTCCTCCCCGACACGACTGGAGGCATCCTCCTCGGCCTCGGCCAGCGGCTGGTTCTCACTTTTCGGCTCCGGCCAGTCGCCGCCCAGCTGCCGACGATCGTGGTCCAGGCCGGTGAAGATCCTCGGATCAATCCGGGCCGGACCGGGCCCGCCGACGCGATTTCAGGGGATTTGCTGAACCGGTTGCCGGCACGCCAGCGGGACTTCACGATCCTCGCGCTGGTTTCGCCCCAGGTCACTCTCTCTCCGACCGGCGGCTTGTCCTTCGGAGGCCAGCTCGACCGTCTCAACGGCCTCCAGATTGACGGCGCCACCAACAACGATCTCTTCGGGGGACAAAACCTTGCTCCCAATCCCGGCTCGACCGGCAGTCTGACCAATGCACGAAGCCTGCCCCCCGAAGCGGTCGCGGAATTGCAGGTCTTGAGCGCGCCCTACGATGTGCGGTTCGGAAACTTCGCCGGCGGGCTGATCAACACCGTAACCCGATCCGGGACCAACCGATTCGAAGGATCTGCCTTCGGCTACTTTCAGAATCGGGGCCTCTCAGGGGCCGATCTCCAGGGAAGCAAGGGTCCGGCGCGGGTCGAAAATGAAGCGGGGTTCACCGTCGGGGGACCATTGCTGCGAAACCGTCTGGCGTTCTTCGCCGCGGGTAGTGTGCAGCGGAGGGTGCAAGCCGAGCCCGGTGTCGTCATCGGGACCGATGCGACCGGCGGCGCGGATTCGGCGGGGATCGGACTTACTTACGCGAGCTACATTCGATTCAGGGACATCCTGAAGAATACCTACGGCGTGGACGCCGGGGGGATCGAGCTGCCCGACATCCACAATCCCGCGGAAAACCTTTTTGGAAAGATCACGACGCAACTGGGCGTGAACAGTCGCCTGGAGCTGTCGCACAACTACGTCCACGCCTCCGCGAATGGAAACGCGCCGCACGTTCCCTACGGCGGGTACCGCCTGAGCTCGGCTGATGTGATAGAGCGTAGTACGACCCAGGCCACCAGGCTGACCTGGAACGCCGGATGGAAGGGGCGGCTCAGCAACGAGCTGACACTCGGCAGGCTCCAAGAAAAGGACATGTGCGAGCCCAACGCCCTATTCGCGCGTATCGTGGCGTCCGCGGACCAAGGAGCCTTCATCGCAGGCAGCCAGGCGGCCTGCGCCGGCGCATTTCAGATTCAGCGCATCCTCGAGGTCACCAATAATCTGACCTGGAGTGTGGGGCCTCACCAGATCACCCTCGGAACCCACGATGAGTTTATCCACCTCCCGGGGGTCCGCCGGTTCGACAACTTCCAGGAGGTGTCCAATTGGACGTTCAGCAGCCTGGACTCACTCGAGCAGGGCCTGGCCAGGACCTTTACCCGCACGATGCGAAGTCCCGAAAGAGCGGGTGGACCGCTGTCCGATCTTCGGGTGAATCAGTTCGGCTTCTATGCTCAGGATGCCTGGGCGGTCACCTCCCGCCTCACGATGACTGGAGGAATTCGGGTGGACATCCCGTTCATGTCATCGGCGCCAACTCATAACGCGGCGCTGCAGACGGCGCTCGGCGTCGATAATTCGCGGACGCCGAGCGGGAATGCGCTCTGGTCCCCTCGTCTGGGCTTCAACTGGGAGCTCGGCGCCCGCGGGCAAAGTTTCCTGCGGGGGGGAGTCGGTCTCTTCGCGGGGCGTCCCGCGTACAAGTGGTTCAATGCAGTCTATGTCAACACCGGTCTCGAGCGGGTGACCCTCTCCTGCTCCGGCTCGGCGGTGCCCCCCTTCACGCCCATCCTCGCCGAGCAGCCAACGTCCTGCGGATCGGGACCGGCGCCGGCCGCCCTGCTCGCGGGAGTGAGCGTCTTCGAGCCCAACTTTCGCTTTCCCCGTTACCTCAAAGTCAGTCTTGGGATGGATCATCGGCTGCCCTGGGACATGGTCGCGTCCGCCGACATCCTCTACACGCGCGGGATGAACCAGTTCTACCTCGACGACCTCAATCTTCAAGGACCGGCCGGCACTGCGTCGGGCGAGGCCGGCCGCATCCTCTACGGCAGGTTCGACGCGGACGGAACTGCGATTCCCGACCGCAAGACCGCGGCGTTCGGTCAGGCGATCCAGATCCGCAACGCACACGGAGACCGGACGCTGGCTCTCAGCGGGCAGCTGCAGAAGAGATTCGGGAGCGGCGAGGTCCGCCTGGGCTACACCCACACCAGCACGAGCGACCGGCTCTCCGCGTCGGAAGAGGCTCTCAGCTTCGATCTCGCCTTCACGCCGCTGGAGGGCACGCTGCAGGACCGGCGCATCGCGACTTCGCTTTCCAGTGTTCCACACAAGCTGGTGGGTCGGTACCGCTGATCTGCCCTTTCATTTCCGGGGATCGGTGCTCTATCTCGGCAACTCCGGCCCGCCGTTCACCTATGTATTGGATGGTGATGCCAACGCCGACGGCATGGCCGCTCCGCCGTTCTTCGTTCCCAATGACATCATTTACGTCCCGCGCGATGCGGGCGACATCTCGCTCAGCGACCCGGGTCAATTCGCGGCGCTGGATCGGTACATCCGGAGCGAGCCCTGCCTCGAGTCTCAACGCGGGCAGGTCATGCGAAGAAACAGCTGCCGAGGTGGCTGGAGCCACGTCGTGAATGCACGGTTGTCGCGGGTTTTTCCCACGCGCCGCGGGCCGGCGCTCGAGCTCACCATGGACCTGTTCAACGCGCTCGCGATCATGAAGCGGGATTGGGGTACCCAGCACCGACTCACCGATAGTTACCACGCGGTGTCGCTGCTCTCCATGGTGGGGTATGACCAGACTCACTCCCGGGGGATTTACGACTTCATTCCGCCGAGCCAGACCAGGGTCTATGACCCGTGGCGGATTCAGCTCGGAGCCCGGGTTACGTTCTGAGCGGATGGCTTCCTACCACACCGCCCCTCCCCCCACTCGGCGCAACCCCGCCACGGCTTCCGACACAAAGCCCTGCAGTTGCGGGTCGGCATGAACCCACGAACGGGCGAAGAATCGATACGCCGATGCGGCTTTCTGGAGCTGGCCGAGGTGTTCGGCCGCCTGTCCCCGCCAAAGCGCGAACATCATATCATATACCGGATGGGGGACCGTGAGCGGATAATAATCCAACCACCGGGCCGCCTCCCGGTAACGGCCGCGCGCCAGGAGGAGGGGCGCAGCCGTGAAGATGTCCACGTAGGTCGCCGTGAAGCTGCAGCCGTAACAGAGCGAGTCGATCACCGGAATAAACCGGCGGATGGCCTCGCTGGTGTCGCCCTTCGCGAGCGCCAGATAGGCGCGAACCCGCGCGGCGCGCCAAATCCGGTGCGTGGGAGAGCCGGGCCCGTTGCCCAGCCGTACCGCGGTGTCGGCGCTGTCAAGCTGCGCCAACAGCGGCGCGGTATCGTGTCGCCGCGCCCACCATGGCAGGAGTCGCAGGCGTTCCACCAACGGTGCGTCGGGGGGCAGCCCGCCGACCAGGATGTATTCGCCTGACCAGAAGAATCCCCACCCGTGGATCGCAGCCGCTTCGCGAAGGTGGCCCCGGACCGCAAGCGCCCCCTCGAGGATGCCGGCCCTGTCCTGCGCCTCGAGTGTGTCGGGGGGGTCAATCTTGCGGGCCACTATCGCCCGCGCCAGGCGGATACCGGTCTCCGCCGAGTCGGGCCAGTCCCCCAGAACCCCAGCGGCGGCCTTGAGCGAGCCTCCTGAGGCGCGTTCCATCCACTGCGGCAGCCGGCGGAGACTCGATACCGGACTGGCGAGGACATCGGCGGCGAAGCGGATTCCATCCTGCTGATCCTTGACGGCGTTGCGAGCGGCGGCCCGCAGGTAGTGCTCGGCGACGCCGAGGCTGTCCAGCCGCAGGGCGATCCCGACCAGTCCCTGCCACCCCAACAATTGGGCGAAGCCCGAGTCGAGCGCGACCGCCCGCTGGAACGCCAGCAACGTCGAGTCGAGCGTCATGCTCAACAGCGGTGCATAGAATCTCGCCCGCGCGAGTTGATACCACGCCTCCACGTCACCGGGGTACCGGCTGGTGGATTCTTCCAGAGTGGCATGAAGGCGGCGAAGGTGCGCCGTATGCTCCGGATCTCGGCCTTGCCCGGTCGCGTAGAGGGAGTCAGCGGCGACGAGGAGGCTATCCCGGGGCGACAATCCGTGATTGAAGGCGCCGGCACGAAGCGAATACGCTGCGGCAAGGGAATCGGCCTCCGGAACGTGGTTCAGGCGTGCCCAGCCCCACTTCCGCCACGCCAGCGCAAAGGTGCTGTCTATCTTGACCGCCTGCTGGTAGTACACCTCCGCCGAATCCCAGCTGTGGCGCCGGTAGAATTCCTCCCCTCTCAGGTAGGCCTTCTTGGCGGGCCAGGAGGTGGACCCGAGTCCACCTGAACGCACCGCGCCGACCGCGCGCACCTGATTCAGATTATCGAGAATCCGCGCCGTCGCTGAATCGGCGATCAGGTCCAGCCGGGAGCCCAGGTCACGGACCTCGATCTCCGGCCCGACCTGGCCGGACACCACGTCCAGGAGCGTGAGGTTGAGCCGGACGCTATCGCTTCCCGCGGGTACGCCACGGCCGAAAATCACCAGCCTCGCCCCGTGATCCCGCCCCAGGTTCTCGGCAGAGGCTCGGTCTGCCCTTCCCTTCCACTCCTTGAGAACCGCATCGAGCGGTACGGTGCGAAGCGGCCCGGCACCATCGAGGTTGACCGACAGAATCTCAGCGAGTCCCTCTCTCCACGACTCCCGGCCGGAGTCGAGAATGTCGAACGGTGCGACGGCCACGAGGTTCGAGTCCAGAGCACGCCCCGCGGTCGCGGATATCTCCGCGCCGCCCTTGGCGGAAGATCCTTTGCTGAGGAAATAGGTAAGCAGGAGGGCTGTCGCGATGCCTCCCCCGATCGCCAGTCGCTTCCAAAGCGCCGCCCTCGGCGCCGCGGCCGCCGGATACGGCTGGGACGGACTCGGACGCTTTCCGTCCAGCGCCTCGACAAACTCCTTCACGTTGGCGAACCGGTCCGCCTTCGACTTGGCCATGGCCGCCAGGATGGCCGCCTCGACCGGAATGGGAACCGTCGATCGGACGGTGCGGATGGGCGGCACCGGATCCACCAGGTGCCGAGCCATGACCGCCTGCGCAGTATTCGCCCGGAACGGCGGCCCCCCCACCAGCATCTCATACAGTACGCAGGCCAGGCTGTACAGGTCGCTCCGGCCGTCCACCTGGCTCGACCCCGTCGCCTGTTCCGGACTCATGTAGTCCACCGTCCCGATCGCCATCCCGGTCCCGGTGAGCTTGTCGCCCCCGCCGGCGGCGGTCACGGCACGGGCGATCCCGAAGTCCGCCACCAGCGCATGCCCGCTGGAGAGCATGATGTTTTCAGGCTTGATGTCGCGGTGGATGAATCCCTGGGTGTGCGCGTAGGACAGCGCGTCCGCCACCTCGCGGGTGATCTGCAGCGCGTCAGGCACCGGGAGTTGTCCCTCGCGGCTCAGCCGATCCCGGAGCGACTCCCCCGCGATGAACGGCATGACGAAATACGGCAATCCGTCGGCATCGCCGGCATCGAACAGCGGCAGGATGTGGGGATGGTTGAGCTTGCCAGAGATTTCGATCTCGCGCAGAAAGCGCTCCGGTCCGATCAGGGAGGCCAGTTCCGGCCGGAGCACCTTGAGTGCGACCGTCCGGTTTTGCCGGAGATCAGTGGCGAGATACACCACCGCCATGCCGCCGGTTCCGAGCTCCCGCTCGATGCGGTAACGATCGCCGAGGGCGCGACGCACGCGCTCTGGAGGACCGGTCGAATGCGGTTCGGGGGTCACGGGCATCTACGTTCAAACTACCGTGCGGCGGAAATCCCGCCAACGAGGAGAGGCTAGTGCGGCATCCCCGCGGACTCCGCGAATTTCTTCAGCAGCTCCGCCTGCTCCGGCGAGAGGTGCTCCGGCACCGTCACCTGCACGTTGACCAGCAGGTCGCCCCTCCGCTCTCCCCTGGCGATCCCCTCTCCCTTGATGCGGAACTTCCGTCCCGGCTGGGTGCCGGGCGGGATCTTGAGCACCACCCGCTTCCCGTCGAGCGTCTTGACCCGGAGCCGGGAGCCGAACGCCGCCTGCGCGAGGTTGATCGAGACATCGCAGATCAGGTCGAGGCCGTCCCGGCGAAAGAAACGGTCCGGCTGGACGGCGAACGTCACCAGGAGATCGCCGGCGGGCGCGCCGCTCCGCCCTGCCCCGCCCTGACCCTTGAGCCGGATCTTGGTGCCGCTGTCGGTGCCGGGCGGCACCGTGATCATCACCCGCTTCTCGCCGCGGGTCTCGCCCACGCCGTCGCAGGTCGGGCACTTCTGCGACGCCACCTTGCCCCGCCCGCGGCACATCGGACAGGGCCGGTTCACCGCGAAGCCGCCCTGCCCGAAGGAAATCGTCCCCCGCCCCTTGCACTCGGGGCAGACCGAGAGCGAGGCACCGGGCGCCGCCCCGCTCCCGCCGCAGGTGGCGCAGGCTTCATTCATCGTCAGCGTGATCGGCACCTTGCCGCCGAGCGCCGCGGTGCGGAACGGGATCTCCAGCTCCGCCTCGATCGTGTCGCCCCTCGGCTCTTCCCGCTTGCCCTTCCCGAAGATGGACGAGAAGATGTCGCCCAGCCCCATCGAGCCGATGTCCCCGAAGTCGAAGAGGTCGCCCGGAGCGGCGCCGCCGCCCGGGCCTCGCCCCTGCGCCCCCTGCCCGGCGCCGGGCCGGCGCGAGGTGTCGAAGGCGCCGAGCCGGCGCATCATGTCGTATTTCTGCCGCTTCTCCGGGTCGGAGAGGACGGCGTGCGCCTCGGAGACCTGCTTGAACGTCTCCGACGCCTGCGGGTTATTGGGATTCGCATCCGGGTGATACTGCTTCGCCAGCCGGCGGTAGGCCTTCTTGATCTCCGCGGCGGTGGCCTTTTCGGAAACGCCGAGGACCTGGTAGAAATCCTTCCCCGCCACTTAGGCGTGCCCTTCGGACGAGTACACCTGGACCCGCGCCGGCCGGACCAGGCTCCCCTTGAAGCGGTAGCCGACCTGGAACGTCGCGGCGACGGTGTGATCCTGAGCCGGCGCCGGTGCCGGAAGCACCGCGACCGCCTCGTGCAGGGCGGGATCGAACGGCAGCCCCACCGGGTCCACCCGCTCGAGTCCCGCGGCCTCGAGCTCCTTCCTGAGCTTCTTGTCCACCAGCAGCACCGCCTCGAGGATGGCCGGCGCGGGCGTGGCCGGATCGCTCGCGACGATCCGGTCCACGTCGTCCAGGATATCGAGCAGCTTCATGACCAGCGCCGCCTGGGCGCGATCCACCAGCTCCATCCGCTCCCGGGCGATGCGCTTGCGGAAATTGTCGAACTCCGCGGCGAGCCGGAGGTGGCGGTCCTGGGCCTCCCGGAGCTGCTCCTCCAGCCGCCGAATCGCGCCCTCCGCCGGCTCGGCGGGAACCCCGCCCGGGGCCGGCCGTGAGGTTTCGACGGGGGGCGCCTCCTCGGGGAGGGCGTTCTCCTCAAATGCTTTTTCCATCGTGACTTGGGGTTCCTGGTCCGAGGTCGATGCGACCCGGTAATCTAGCGACGCCGGCAACCCCGTCCCGACCCGGTCACACTTTCCGTCTTTCCGTCCTTCCGTCCTTCCCCCTCACCTCCGCGCGCGCCGGAGCAGGCCGAAGAGGGCGTGCTGGCTGGCGCGGACCCGAATCTCCTCCCGGGAGCCGGGGAACACGAACCGCTCCGCGT
Source organism: Gemmatimonadales bacterium (assembly GCA_036004545.1). Taxonomy (GTDB): domain Bacteria; phylum Gemmatimonadota; class Gemmatimonadetes; order Gemmatimonadales; family GWC2-71-9; genus JABFSM01. Next base: position 8,331 of record DASYRI010000203.1, on the reverse strand, counting down.
CGGCGCCGGACGGACCGGCAAAGCCGAACCAGACCGTTCCCACCGGCTTCTCGGCCGACCCGCCGTCGGGGCCGGCCACCCCGGTGACCGCGACCGCGAGCGTCGCCCGCAACCGCTCCCGCGCTGCCTCGGCCATGGCCCGCACGGTCCCCTCGCTGACGGCGCCCTCCACCTCGAGGATTCGTGCCGGCACGCCCAGCGCCGATTCCTTGACGCCGTTGGCGTAGGCGATTACGCCGCCGCGGAAGACGTCGCTGCTCCCGGGGATGGCCGTGATCCGCTCCCCCACCATGCCCCCGGTGCACGACTCGGCGACCGCGAGGGTGAGCCGGTGAGCGCGGCAGGCGTCGAGCAGGACCGCGGCGAGGTCGGTCTCGCCCTCGCCGTAACAGTGCTCGCCGATCGGCCCGCGGAGCCGCTCCGCGGCGGCGCGCAGGCGCTGGTTCGCCGCCTCCGGCGCCAGGTCCCAGGCGGTGAGCCGGAGGTCCACGCCACAGAGGCTCGGGAGATAGGCGAGCGTGAGCGGCGCGAGCTGGTTCTCGACCGGCGCCAGCCGCTCGGCCAGCGCGCTCTCCGGGATGCCGGTGGTGCGGAGCACCAGCGACCGCACCACCCGCCCAGCCGAGCGCGCCGCGAGCCGCGGCACCACCTCGTTCCGGACCAGCCCCCGCATCTCGCTCGGCACGCCGGGGAGCATGACCACCTCGCCCGGCGCGCCGGTGATCCAGAGCCCGGGGGCGGTGCCCAGGGGGTTAGGGAGCACGGTGGCGCCGCGCGGCACCTCGGCCTGGCAGCGGTTCCGCTCGCTGAGCTTGCGGCCCAGCCGGGACCACCGCCCGGCGAGCGACTCCCAGATCTCGGGGCGGAACTCGAGCGGGAGTCCGAAGATCTCCGCCACGGCCTGCTTGGAGAGATCGTCCTTGGTGGGGCCGAGACCGCCGGTGGTGATGACCAGCCGCCTCCGCCCGAGGGCCTCGCGCACGGCGTCGCGGACCGCGGCGGGCTCGTCGGGCACCGAGGTGCGCCGGGCGACCCGCACCCCGATCTCCGCCAGCGCCTGGCCGAGGAAGGCGGAGTTCGTGTCCACGGTAAGGCCGAGCAGGAGCTCGGTGCCGACGGTGACGAGCTCGAGGTCCATGGTGAAAGGTACCGCTATGACTCCGCCGCGCCGGAGAGGAGGGGGACGCTACCGCGAGCCGTTGCTGAACAGCCCCCGATACCGGTACAAGTAGACCCCGAACGAATACACCGTGAGCACCAGCGCGATCGCCAGCGTCACCGCCACGAACCCGCCGTGAAACTGGTTCCACCAGAGCGCCGCCCGGTCCCGCTCCCACCCCATCGGCTTGATCGCGTTCCGGAACGCGAACCACGCGATCGTCCCGCCGATGAAGATGTTCTGGAACACCGTCTTGAGCTTCCCCGGCCCGTGCGCCGCGATCACCACGCCCCGCCCCGCGGCCCAGATCCGGAGTCCCGTCATGGCGAACTCGCGCCCGATGAGCAGCAGGCAGACCCAGAGCGGGATGCTCCCCCACACCGGGATGTCGTAGAGGTCGTGCCGCTGCTGGGAGATCCACCAGATCGGCACCAGCGTCGCCAGGAGCAGCAGCTTGTCCGCGAGCGGGTCGAGCGTCTTCCCCAGGTCGGTCACCTGGTTCCGGCGGCGGGCCAGCCGGCCGTCGATCACATCGGTGACCGAGGCCGCGACGAAGATCACGAAGCAGAGGATCTTGGGCCAGTACCCCTCGATGAACGGCAACGCGGCGACCAGGGGCGTAATCGCGATCCGCGCCCCCGTCAGGATGTTGGGGAGAGTCCAGGTCATCCCATCGTCTTCAGCACCAGCTTGGCGATCGCCCGCAGAGTGTCGAACACCCCCTCGCCACGCAAGGCGCACGCCTCGAAGGACGACACCCGTTCCAGCCACATCCCGTCCACCTCCTGCACCAGCAGCTGGCCGGCCCGGTAGGGGTCGGCGGCGGGCCGCTGCCGGGCCGGGTCCTCCACCGCCCACCCCGGGTTGAGGAACTCCTCCAGCTGGGCGAGCGGGGCCGCGTTCGGGAGGTCGCGCTTGTTGTACTGGATCACGAACGGGATCCGCCGGATGTCGAGTCCGTGCTGGGCCATGTTGTCGTACAGGTTCTGCATGGACTCCACGTTCGCGTCGAACCGCTCCATCTGGCTGTCCGCCACGAACACCACCCCGTCCACGCCCTTGAGGATGAGCCGCCGCGAGGCGTTGTAGTACACCTGGCCCGGCACCGTGTAGAGGTGGAAGCGGGTCTTGAAGCCCCGGATGGTGCCGAGGTCCACGGGGAGGAAGTCGAAGAACAGGGTGCGCTCGGTCTCGGTGGCGAGCGAGATCATCTTGCCCTTGCTCGCCGGCGCGACCTTCTCGTAGATGTACTCGAGGTTGGTCGTCTTGCCGCCCAGCCCCGGCCCGTAGTAGACCAGCTTGCAGTTGATCTCGCGCGAGGCGTAGTTGATGAGCGACATGCGGTCCCGGGCCTCAGCCCCTCTCTCCGAAGAGCCGGTCGATCTCGTCCTCGGCGGCGTCCGCGAAGCCGGTCCCCATCGCGGATCCCCGGTCGCCGGCCGCATCGCGGGCGAACATGGCGATGAAGAGTGCCGAGAGGGCCACGACCGCGCCCCGCACCCGGAGCTTCACCAGGCCGAGGGTCGTCCGGTTGTCGAACAGCACGACCAGGATCACCCGCCGCGCCACGTCCGCCAGGTACAGGGAGTCCCGGTCCCCCTGGTGGAAGAGGGCGCCGAATTCGTTCTCGCCCAACATCCGGGCGAGCTGATCGTTGGCGCTGAAGTCCGCCGCGGTCAGCGAGGCGAAGGCGATGGGATCGAACCGGGGCTCCTCACCGGCCGTGGCGACCATCTGGCCGGTGCGGTCCACCAGGAGGGCGGTGCGGGCGTTGGCCTCCCGGAGCAGGCCGTTCAGCAGCTCGCCGATCCTGGCCGCGTCTTCCTCGCGAAACGACCAGCTCGACGCTCCGCTCATCCGAGCGCCAACTCCAACTCCCGCGCCAGCCGCGCCGCCCGGCGGCGGAGCACCGGATGGCGCTCCCAGCCCAGGTAGTCGCGCAGCAGGCGCACCGTTTCGGGGGACCGCCGGCCGGCCAGGTAGCCGAGCGCCGCGTGGCGGCGCCGGAGCTTGGGGCTGAACAGAGCGGCCTGGTGCCGCCCGACGTATCGGCGGGCGAGGGCCCACCCGGCGGCGAGGCCGGCTCCGGTCGCCAGCGCGACCAGCAGAGGGCGGTGCACCCTCACGGAACCTCCTGGCGCGCGTCCAGCGCGTGGCTCAGGGTCACCCCATCTATGTACTCGAGATCGCCGCCCACCGGCAGCCCGCGAGCCAGCCGGGTGAGCTTCACCCCGCTGCCGTCGAGCAGATGGTGAATGTAGGTGGCCGTCGCCTCCCCCTCCAGGGAGGGATTCGTGGCGAGGATGACCTCGCGCACGCCGCCCGCGGCGATCCGCCGCCGGAGCAGCTCCATCCGGAGCTGCTCCGGCCCCACGCCCTCGAGCGGCGAGAGCCGGCCCCCGAGCACCAGGTAGCGCCCTTTGAAGCTGGTGGACCGCTCCACCACCGCGACTGCCGACGGCTCCTCCACGACGCACAGGAGGCCCGGGTCCCGGCGCGCATCGCCGCAAACCGCACAGCGCTCCGCTTCGGTGAAATTGCCGCACTCGGGACAGGGATGGACCTGCGCCGCCACCGCCGCGAGCGCGGCGCCGAGGCGATCCGCGCGCTCCCTCGGCTGCTGGAGCAGGTGAAAGGTCAGCCGCTGGGCCGTCTTCTGGCCGATTCCCGGGAGGCGGGCAAGCTCGGTGACCAGGTCCTCGATCGCGCCCACCGGCCTCAAAGCAGCGCGAGGGGGTTGGGCGGGAGCTTGCGCATCTCCGACTGCACCAGGTCGGCCGCGCGCCGCTGCCCCTCGGCGATGGCCCCCATGATCAGGTCGGCGAGGAGCTCCGCGTCGCGCCCCTCGAACGCCGCGGGATCGAGCGTGAGCGAGCGCACCAGTCCGCGGCCGTCCACGCGCACCCGAACCAGACCGGCTCCGGCGGTCGCCTCGATGGTGCGGTCGGCGAGCTCGGATTGAAGTTGCTGCAGGCGTCCCTGCACCTGCTGCCCGAGCTGAAACAGCTGCTGAAGATCGGCCATGGGCTCCCACCCTGCTTGACAGGAGTCCCCGGCGCCACCAGCTCAGGGCGACCGGGGACCCTCGTCTACGATTTCCAAATCTAACTCATCGGCCGCGCTGTCGAGGGCCGGATCCTGCCGCCGGAGCCGGTCCAGCCGCTCGGCCCGCAACCCCTCGGCGGTCATGCGCTTGGGCGGGCTCACCGCGGGCGGCTCCGCGCCGGCCTGGGTCACCAGCACCCGGATCGGGCCCGCGAAGCGGCTGCCGAGCAGCTCCTCCACGACGCCGCGCTGCCGCTCGATTCCCTGGACCAGGTGGGCGTCGTCGGGCGTGGCGGCGAGGCGCACCTCCCCGTTCCCGGCGGTCACCGGCGGCGCGGCGCACAGCGCCTGGCCCAGGAGGATGCTCCGCTCCCGCGCGGCCGCGACGATGTCCGGCCAGGCCGAGAGCAGCGCCTCGAGGGAGAGAGGTGCCACGCCGGACGGGCGCTCAGGCGGTCGGACGGACGGTGGGGAGTCCGCTGCCAGGGGGCGGCGGCGTTCGGGTGCCGAGGTTGAATCCCGGAGCATCCGGCTCCCTGCCTGGCCTCCTCCCTCAGGTTCCGCCTGTCCGCCTGTCCGCCTGTCCGCCTGTGCGTCCTCGCGTCCTTGCGTCTCGGGAGGGTCGTTGCGCCCTTGCGTCCTTGCGTCCTTGCGTCCTTGGGTCTCAAGAATCACCTGCTCCAGCTCCACCACCCGATCCATCAGCGTCCAGCGGAGCAGGAGCGTCTCCACCACCAGCCGCGCGCTCGCCGAGCGCCGGATCGCGCCCTCCGCCTCCGCGAGGAGGGCGAGCATGCGCACCACGTCGGCCGCCTGGAGCGAGCCGCGCGCTCGGGTGATCGCCTGGCGCATCAGCTCGGTGAGTCCCTCCGGCTCGGCGCCGGTTTCGATCATCAGGAGCGCGCGCAGCATGTCCGCGGCACCGGTCATGAATTCGGCGAGATCGGCGCCCGCGTTGACCAGCCGATCCACCAGCGGGAAGACCGCGCGGGTGTCCCGCCCGGCGATGAGCCGGAGCAATTCGGCGTAGCTCTCGTCGTCGATCAGTCCGAGCACCTGCCGTACCGACGCGGCCGAGATCGGCCCCTCGCCGAAGGAGAGGCACTGGTCGAGCACCGAGAGGGCGTCGCGCATCCCGCCGTCGGCGTACCGGGCGATCAGGGCGAGCGCGTCGTCTTCCGCCGCGAGCCGCTCCAGCGCCAGGACCTGACGGAGGCGCTCCCGGATCGGCTGGGGTCCGATCCGGCGGAAGTCGAAGCGCTGCAGGCGGGAGAGGACCGGCGCCGCGGTGGAGGCGATCTTCTGCGGTTCCGTGGTGGCGAAGACGAACACCACGCCGGGCGGCGGCTCCTCCAGGATCTTGAGGAGCGCGTTCCACGCCTCGCGGGTTAGCATGTGCGCCTCGTCCACGATGTACACCTTGTGGCGGCCCTCCTGCGACGCGGCGTACATCGCGCGCTCGCGGAGGTCCCGGGCGTCGTCCACCCCGCGGTTGCTCGCCGCGTCGATCTCGACCACGTCCAGGTTGGCGGACCCGCTCCAGACCCGCTCGCAGCTCGGGCACTCGCCGCACGGCTCGCCGGTGGGCGCGTTGGCGTCGCGGCGCTCGCAGTTGAGCGCCATGGCGAGGATGCGGGCGGCGGTGGTCTTGCCGGTGCCGCGGGGCCCAGTGAGGAGGTAGCCGTGGCCCACCCGTCCCCTGGCGACCGCGCCGCGGAGGGCGGTGGCGACGTGGTCCTGAACCAGCAGGTCGGCGAAACGCTTGGGGCGGTACTTGCGGGCGAGGGCGATCACGGGCGAGAACGACGCAAGGACGCAAGGACGCAAAGACGCAAGGTGGAAAGCCGGAGTGAGGAGGATTCGCGGGGAGGCATCAGACCACTGTTCACCACCTTGCGTCGTTGCGTCTTGGCGTCCTTGCGTCTGAAGTAAATTGCCCCAGGCTCCCCGAAGCTGCACCGGACATCGCTTAGCGCTGCTACCGGCGAGGTCCTGACGCGGTTCGCGCGCCGGCACCCTTCGGACCTGGGGCGAGGGGAACTTAACGCCGGAGCGGGGGGGCCACAACTGCGTCAACAGCCAACGGTCAACAAGGGAAAGTGGACAGTGGGCAGTGGGCGGTCTACGCCACCCCCCGCTGGGCCCGCTGCAGCCCACGCAGCTCCCAGGTCTCCGCCACCACCCCGCCCAGGAGGAACACCAGCGCCGAGTAGTAGAGCCACACCACGAACAGGATCACCGCACCCACCGACGCGTCCGCGGCGGCCGTGCCGTACCCAGCCGCGCTCTTCACGTAGAGGGCGAAGAGCCGCTTGGCGATCTCGAACGCCACCGCCATGAACGTCGCGGCCGCCAGCGCCGCCTGCCAGGTGACCCTCCGGAGCGACGCGTGCCGGTAGAGCAGGAAGAAGAGCGTGATCAGGAACACGAAGCCGAGCACCTCACCCACCCAGCGCTCCAGCGTCGAGACCAGCAGCCCGCCCCCGACCCCGGTTCCTCTCGAGTACGCCTGCAGAAGGGCGAACCCGGTCGTGAGCACCGTGTTGGCGAGGAACAGGATCAGGGTCATGAGCACCATCCCGAGATCCCGGAGCTTGGCCAGCAGGTACTTGACGAGGTAGTGCCCCTTGGGCGGCCGCACCGAGACGTCGTAGATGTTGTTGAGCGAGGTACGGATGCCCGCGAAGAGCCGGGTGCTGAACCAGAGGAAGAGCGGCACGGCGACGGGGGTGACGGAGCGCCCCGCCCGGGTGAGGCGGGCGAGGAGCGCTTCGACCGCGGCGAAGGGATCGGCCCCAGGGGTGCGGTTGTGCGACGGCAGGAACCGCTCGAAGAGCTGCTGCGGGTCGATTGGCCCGGTGTCGGCGAGGCCCTGGAGGAGCCGGGCCAGGCCGGCGAAGAGGAGCAGGATGAACGGCACGGCGGCGAGGAGCCCGTCGAAGGTCAGCGCGCTCGCCAGAAACGGGATGTTGTTCTCGTCGGCCGCCTGGAGCGTGCGAGCGACGAAGCCGCCGAAGGAGCGATACCAGGCCCGGTGCCGGGTCTCGCTCAGGCGACCGGCTCCTCGTCCTCCTCCGCCAGAGCGCGTTGCCGCCGGGCTCGCGCCTCGGCCAGGCGTTGCTCCAGCTCCTGCCGTGCCGGGGAGGACCCGCGACCGCCGGCCACCGGGCGGCCGCCGGCGCCTTCCTCGGGCTCCTCCTCTTCCGGCTCGGTGTCCCCATCCGCGTCGGTGAGCGAGCGGTGCACTTGCTCGTCCGGGTCTATCCGGTCGCGGAGTCCTTCCAGCACCTCCTCCGCGGATTCCCGGAGCTTGGAGAACCTGGCCGAGACTTTCTTCCGGGTCTCCACCCCGGGTCCCGGCGCGAACAGCAGCGCGAGTCCGGCTCCCAGTGCGCCCCCCGCGAGCAGCCACCAGATCGCCGAGCCACCCTCCCGCTCGACCACTATTACGTCGCGGTTAGCCTCTCGTTTGCGCACGGCACCCCCCTGGTTCGTTGTCGGTCTGTCGGTTGTCGGTCGTCGCTTCCTCCTACTCAAAATCTACCGACAACCGGCAACAGACAACCGGTCACCGCCGTTTATTCCCCCGCCTCCGCGTCGTCGGTCGCGCGTCCCTCCGCCTGGTGGAGGCGGTCCCAGCCGAGCGGGTTCGCCGGAACCGTCTTCCGCACCAGCTCCGAGGTGCCGCCGATCGCGAGCTGCTCGAAGAGGAACCCGAACGTCTTCTCCAGGTCGGCCGCGATCGCCTCCCGCACCTCCCCGGGAAGCGACCAGCACTCCTCCTTGAACGGCCCGATCGCCTTCTTCCGCGCCCGATAGTAGAACTGCTCGTCGGTGTCGTTCGGCTTCCGCTCGCTGCGGGCGTTTCGATCCAGCCAGGCCAGCATCCGCGCCCGCAGCTCGGCCGGAAGCCGGGGATGATCGAAGATGATGTTCTGGAAATTGGTGGCCAGGTGAATCTCCACCGTCTCGATCCGGGGGAAGTTGCCGAACGCGTTGGAGGGCAGCGTGCTCGCCCCGTGCTGGACCGCTCCGCCGAGCCCGTAGCGCTCCCGGGCCGCGCGGCTCAGGGCCTCGAGCGCCTGCAGATCGAGCTTCACCGCGGCGATCGACCCGTCCGGCAGCAC
>DASYRI010000202.1:0-1616 GCA_036004545.1 Gemmatimonadales bacterium | reverse complement strand
AAGATGTTTCCCGACTCCGCCTACCAGCTCACCCACAACGCGCTCTTCCCCAGGGACTGCATGCATATCGAGAACCTGGGCGGGGAGATCGACGCGCCGGAGCTGCAGAACACCCGCTGCATCGTCGGGTGCTTTCCCTGGAAGTTCCGCGGCGGCGAGGCGGCGTTCTGCCGGGCGGTGGCGTTCGTGGGGGAGTGGCCGAAGCGGCCCTGACCTCATGCGATCATCGCGGCGCCCGCCCCGCCGCGGCGCACGCTCTCACACCCGGAGGTGACCCCATGAAGGCCTATGTAACGACCACCGGCGCGGTCTTCGGCCTCCTCGCCCTGGCGCATCTCTGGCGCATCATCGAGGAAGGATCCGGCCTGGCGACGGACCCCTGGTTCGTGCTCATCACCATTGCCGCGGCGGCTTTGTGCCTCTGGGCTTTCCGCCTCCTTCGGGTCGCGGCCCGGTCGTGACCCGTACGCCCCCGGTCCGCCCGCCGACCATCACGGTTCGGGGAACCGGATGGCGGGGGCTCCTCCTACTGGTCGGCCTCGCCTTCGCCCTTTTCGTTCTGCCGCGCCTGGTGAGCCCGCCACCGTCGACGGCCTCGGTCGAAGCCTCGGTACGCGATCTGCGCGCCCGCCAGGCCCGGGACATCTGGCTCGGGCAATACCGGGCCGCAGGGGCCGACTCGGCTGCCCTCGTCGCGGCAGCGATGGCGCGCGGCACGACGGACAGCGAGCGCCTTCGGTTAGGCAGTATCCGAGTGCGGAGGAGCTGGGTCGGTCCGCCATTCGCCCGGCGCTGGGCATTCTTCGTCGAAGCCCGCGAGGCGGAGAGTGGCCGGGTGAGCTATTATCGTCTCAACCGCAGCCTTGCGACCGAGGTTTCCCGCTTCCGGTGGCGCCTGCCGCTCTTCTGAGCCGCGGGTGTATCCATGGAGCCTTCCTCCAAGCCATCGGACCCCTGCCCCCGATGACCGACCTCGAGGAGACCCCCACACTACCGGCCGTCGAGCTCGCCACGCGAGTCCGCTCGGGAAAGCTCTCCGCTGTCGAGGCGATCGAGCAAGCGCTGGAGCGGGTTGCGCGACTCAACCCAGCGCTGAACGCCGTGGTCACGCTCAACCCGCACGCGCTCGACGACGCCCGCGCGCTCGATCAACGGATCTCGCGCGGCGAATCACCCGGCCCGCTCGCCGGCGTCCCCGTGGGGATCAAGGACGTCACCCAGGTCGCGGGTGTCCGCACCACGTTCGGCTCGCCGCTGTACAGGGATCATGTGCCGCAAGAGGACGCGCTCGTGGTCCAACGCCTCCGCGCCGCGGGCGCCATTATCCTCGGCAAGACCAACACCCCCGAGTTCGCGGCCGGCGGCAATACCTGGAACGACGTCTTCGGCCGGACCCGGAACCCGTGGAACCCGGCCCGGAGCGCCGGCGGCTCGACCGGCGGGGGCGCCGTGGCGCTCGCCACCGGGATGATCGGGCTCGCGGAAGGCACCGATCTCGGCGGCTCGCTCCGGATTCCGGCGTCGTTCTGCGGCGTGGTCGGGCTGAGGCCCTCTCCGGGCCTCGTCCCGACCCATCCCTCCGACTGGGTCTGGGACACCCTCCAGGTGACCGGCCC
>DASYRI010000201.1:0-8148 GCA_036004545.1 Gemmatimonadales bacterium | reverse complement strand
GACGGCGAAGGGCGGAAGGGCGAGTTCAAGCGGCGGTACGGGCATCTGTTTCGCGGGTGAGAAGCTGCTAGTGGGCAGTGGGCGGTGGGCAGTGGGCAGTGGACGTTGAGACGGGAGTTGTGCAACGGATGAATTGGTCTTCTCGAGGGTTCGTGGTGGTGGCCGCGGGCGCGCTCCTCGGCGGTGCCGCCCCGCGGGCACAGGCGCAGGCGCCGGCCGACTCGCTCCTGCCGGTGGATTCCGCCGTAACCGTCGGCCGGCTGCCCAACGGGCTCCGCTACTACATCCGGGTCAACCAGCGGCCGAAGAAACGCATGGAGCTCCGGCTCGCGGTCAACGCCGGCTCGATCCTCGAAGACGCCGACCAGCGCGGCATGGCGCACCTGGTCGAGCACATGGCGTTCAACGGCACCACCAACTTCAAGAAGCAGGAGCTGGTGGACTACATCGAGTCCATCGGCATGCGGTTCGGCGCCGATCTCAACGCCGGCACCTCGTTCGACGAGACGGTCTACCAGCTGCTGGTCCCCACCGACAGCGCCCACATCGTGCGGAAGGCGTTCCAGATCCTGGAGGACTGGGCCCACGGCGTGACGTTCGACACCACCGAGATCCGGAAGGAGCGCGGGGTGGTCCTCGAGGAATGGCGGCTCGGCCGCGGAGCGGGGCAGCGGATGCTCGACCAGCAGCTGCCGGTGATCTTCCGCGGCTCGCGCTACGCCGAGCGGCTTCCGATCGGCACGCCGGAGTGCATCAGGACCTGTGCTCCGGCGGTGATCACCCGATTCTACCGCGACTGGTACCGGCCCGATCTCATGGCCGTGGTGGCGGTGGGGGACTTCGATCCGAGGGTGATCGAGGCGCTGGTCAAGGAGCGGTTCGCCGGGATCCCCGCCGCGGCGCGCCCGCGCCCGCGGGAGAAGGTGACGGTGCCGGCGCGGAAGGAGGGCGACCCGGAGGTCTCCATCGCGAGCGACCCCGAGGCGACCAGCACGTCGGCGTCGGTCTTCGTGCTCCGGCCGGCCGGCCCCAGAGGAACGGTCGGCGCGTGGCGCGACGACCTGCTGGAGGAGCTGGCGGCGGGGATGGTGAACCAGCGGCTCTACGAGCTGACCCGGAAGCCCGACCCGCCGTTCATCGGCGCGGGCGCCGGGCGCTCCCCGCTGGTGCGGACCGCGGAGGCGTTCAGCTTCGGCGCGGGAGTCGCGGACAGCGGGGTGCGGCGCGGGCTCGAGGCGGTGCTGACCGAGCTGGAGCGCGCGGGGCGGCACGGCTTCACCCAGGCCGAGCTCGACCGGATCCGGAGCGATCACCTGCGCGCGCTGGAGCAGGCGTACGCCGAGCGGGAGAAGACCGAGTCGGGCAGCTACGCGGAAGAGTACGTGGAGCACTTCCTGACCGGGGAGGCGATCCCCGGGATCGCACGGGAGTACGCGCGGGCCCGCGCCGCGCTGCCAGGGGTGACGCTCGCGGACGTGAACGGGGTGGCGCGCGGCTGGCTGGCCGCCGGGGCGCCGGTCATCCTGGTGCAGGCCCCGGAGAAGAATCGCGGGGCGATCCCGGCGCCGGCCGAGCTGCTGGCGCTGTTCGCCCAGGTCAAGCGGGCCGACATCCGGCCCTACGTGGAGACGGTGTCGGCCGAGGCGCTGGTGGCGGGGCCGCTGCCGCTCGCCCCGATCACCGCGGAGCGGCGGGACACGGTGCTCGGAACCCGGGAGTGGACCCTCGCCAACGGGGTCCACGTGGTGCTCAAGCCGACCGACTTCAAGGCCGACGAGATCCTGTTCCAGGCGGTGAGCCCGGGCGGGCTCTCGCGGGCGCCGGCGGAGAGCCTGCTCGCGAGCGCGCAGCTCGCGGCCCAGCTGGTGTCGGTGAGCGGGTTAGGGCCGTTCAGCGCCGTGGACCTCCAGAAGAAGCTCGCGGGGAAGGCGGTGCGGCTCTCCCCCTCGATGGGGCTCTACGAGCAGGGACTCTCGGGGCAGGCGTCGCCCCGGGACGCGGAGACGCTGTTCCAGCTCGCCTACCTCCACTTCACCGCGGCGCGGCCCGACCTGGCCGCCGCCGGCGCCTGGCTCGGCAATCTGCGCGCGGCGCTCGCCAACCGGAGCGCCAGCCCCCAGGTGGCGTTCTCGGATACGCTGAGCGTCACCCTCACCCAGCACCACCGCTGGACCCGGCCGATCACGGCGGCCACGGTGACCGAGGTTCGGCCGGCGGCGGCGGTGGAATTCTTCCGGCAGCGGTTCGCCAACGCGGCCGGGTTCACCTTCTTCCTGGTGGGGAGCTTCGACCCCGACTCCCTCCGCCCCCTGGTGCAGCGCTACCTCGGCAACCTCCCCACCTGGGGGGAGCCGGACCGCGCCGGCGACCCGGGGATCCGGCCGCCCGAAGCCGTGGTGGAGCGGACGGTGCGGAAGGGGATCGAGCCCAAGAGCCAGACCGTGCTGGTCTTCACCGGGCCGGCGCGGGCCACGCGCGAAGAGCGGTTCGCGCTCGACGCGCTGGGGCAGATCCTGGAGATCCGGCTCCGGGAGGAGCTGCGGGAGGAGCTGAGCGGCACCTACAGCGTGGACGTGAGCGGCAGCATGTCGCGGATCCCGCGCGAGGCCTACAACGTTTCGATCTCGTTCGGCTCGGCGCCGGAGCGGGCGGACTCACTGGCCAGCACGGTGTTCGCCGAGATCGACTCGATGGCCCGCCAGGGGCCCCGGCCGGACGAGCTGGCCAAGGTCAAGGAGACCTACATCCGCACCCGGGAGACCAACCTCCGGGAGAATCGCTGGTGGCTCTCGCTCCTGGCCAACGCGCGGCGGGAGAACGAGGACCCGGCGGGGCGGTTCGCGCTCGAGCCGCAGCTTTTGCGGATCACGCCGGAGGTGATTCGGGCGGCGGCCGCGACCTACCTGGACCGGAAGCGGTATGTGAGGGTGACGCTGTTGCCGGAGAAGTAGGGCGGACAGGCGGACGGGCGGAAAGACGGAAGGACGGAAAGTGAGGAGCGGGTTATGAGATTGGGGCTCGGAGCTCTTCTGCTGGGCGTCGTCGTCGCCGGCCCGGTCGCGGCGCAGGGCGCCGACACCGCGATGCTCCGCCGAGTGGATTCGGTGTTCGCGCCGTGGAGCAGCACCCTGTCGCCCGGGTGCGCCGTGGGGGTGGACCGCGCGGGGCAGCCGCTCCTCCGCCGCGCTTACGGGATGGCGAATCTGGAAACCGGCACGCCTTGGACGATGGAGACGCTCTCGGAGAGCGGGTCGGTGGCCAAGCAGTTCACCGCCGCCGGCATCGTGCTGCTCGCCCGGGACGGGGTGCTCTCGCTCGAGGATGACATTTCGCGCTGGATTCCGGAGGTGCGCGGCATCGGGAAGAAGATCACCATCCGGCAGGCGCTCACCCACACCAGCGGGCTCCCCGACCGCTACACCCTGCACGAGGTGATGGGCCGGCCCGCCGGCGAGACCGATCACGCGAACGGCGAAGTGCTCGACGTGGTGTCGCACCTCCGTGAGCTCAACTTCGACCCCGGGGAGGACTACCTCTACAGCAACACCGGGTTCATCGTCGCGGCCACGATCCTGGAGCGGGCGAGCGGGAAGCCGCTGGAGGCGTTCACCGATGCGCGGATCTTCAAGCCGCTCGGCATGACAAACACGCGATGGCGGGAAGACCACCGCGTGGTGGTGCCGGGGCGCGCCGCGGCGTACAGCGGGACGCTCGCCCGCGGGTTCCGGAACGACCACCCCTTCACCCGGGTGATCGGGAGCGGGGGCCTGCTCACCACGGTGGACGATTTCCTGAAGTGGCAGGACGCGCTCCTGGCCGGCGCCGAGCCGTGGGGCGCGGTGCGCGACTCGCTGGAGCGGGTGGGCCGGCTCAACGACGGGACCGAGCTCACCTACGGGCTCGGCGTCAACGTGGATCGTTGGCGGGGGGTGCGGCGGGTGGCGCACACCGGCTCGACCGGCGGATACCGCGCGGCGCTGGCGCGCTTCCCGGAGCAGCAGACGGCGGTGGCGCTCCTCTGCAACCTGGGGAGCATCGAGCCCGGGGGCGTGGCGCAGCGGGTGGCGACGATCGTGCTGGGCAACGCGCTCGCCGCCGTGGAGCCGGAGCCCCAGGCTGTCGCGATGGACAGCGCGGCGCTGGCCGCGCTGGCGGGGGCATACCACGCGCCGCGCACCGAAGAGGTGATGGTGCTCCAGGTGCGCAACGGGCAGCTGGTGGACAGCACGGCGAACAACGCGGCGCTGATTCCGATCGCGGGGGACAGGTTCAAGTATCGGGGGAGCGGACGGATGCTGATGGTGGTTTCCCCAGCGCGGAGAATCGGAATGGCGAATGGCGACGGCGCCCCAATGCTCCGCCTCGGAGTGCCCAACGCGCGAGCCGTCGACTTCGTCGCGATGCCACGTCCGCGTCCGGACCCCGCGGCCTTGGCAGCGTACGCCGGCGAGTACCGCAGCCCCGAGCTCGACGCGAGTTTCCGCCTGGCGGTGCGGACCGACACCCTCCGGCTGCTGCGCGGCTGGCAGCCGCCGATTCCGCTCCGGCCGCTCTACCAGGACGGCTTCGTCGCCGGGGACGCGGGCATCATCCGCTTCCTGCGCGACGGGCGGAATCGGGTGACCGGCTTCGTGCTCTGGGCGGGCCGGGTGAGGCATCTCCGGTTCGAGCGGGCGCAACCGTGAGTAGTGGGCAGTGGGCGGTGGGCAGTGCACGGTGAACGGCTAACGGGAGGGCTCCTTGTCCACACCGCCCCGGTTTGACCGCCCCGGCCGCGGTGAGTACGCCGAGTTCTATGCGGGGTACATCGCCAAGGTCCCCGACGGCGACCTGCTCCGGATGCTGGAGGAGCAGGGCCGGGAATCGGCCGCGCTCTTTCGCGGCGTGCCGGCGCCGCGGGGCGATTTCGCCTACGCTCCGGGGAAGTGGACGCTCAAGGAGGTCATCGGTCACGTGGCGGACGCGGAGCGGGTGTTCGCCTACCGCGCGCTCCGGATCGCGCGGGGGGACCTGACCCCTCTGGCGAGCTTCGACGAGCGGGCCTGGGTGCCGCAGTCGGGGGCCGGGATGCGCACCCTGGCGGACCTCACCGGCGAGCTGGGCGACGTGCGCCGGGCCACGCTGTCGCTCCTCACCCACCTGCCGGCCGAAGCCCCGCTCCGGCGCGGCACGGCGAGCGGCTGGGAGGTGAGCGTGCGGGCGCTCGCCTGGATCATCGCCGGGCACGAGCGGCACCACCTCGGTATCATCCGGGAGCGGTACCTGTAGCAAGACGGAAAGACGCAAAGACGCAAAGACGCAAAGCCGCAAAGCCGCGAAGACCCGAAGACGCAAAAACGCAAAGACGCAACGACGGAAAGTGGGAGGACCCGCGTCCCTGAACTCCACCGCCGGACCAATGCCTGACCGACTCCTGGCCATCCAGAACGCCCTGCGTGGGCGGTACACCGTCGAGCGCCTGCTTGGCGAGGGCGGGATGGCGAGCGTCTACCTCGCCCGGGACGAGCGGCACAACCGGCCGGTCGCCATCAAGCTGCTGCACCCCGAGCTCACCCGCGCGATCGGGGTCGAGCGGTTCGGCCGGGAGATCGAGATCGCGGCGCGGCTGAGTCACCCCCACATCCTTCCCCTGCTCGACAGCGGCACCGTGGACCTGGGCGCCGAGTGTCCGGCGTGCCCGTACTACGTGATGCCGTTCATCGAGGGCGAGTCGCTCCGCGACAAGCTGGTGCGGGTGCGGGTGCTCCCGCTGGAGGAGGCGCTCCGGATCGCCCGCGAAGTGGCCGACGCGCTGGAGCACGCCCACCGCCGCGGCGTGGTGCACCGCGACATCAAGCCGGAAAACATCCTCCTCTCCGGCGACCACGCGGTGGTGGCGGACTTCGGGATCGGGCGAGCGCTCGACCAGGTGGGCGCGGACACGCTGACCCGCACCGGGCAGGCGCTGGGCACCCCGCAGTATATGAGCCCCGAGCAGATCACCGGCGAGAGGGAGATTGACGGCCGGGCCGACGTCTACTCGCTGGGCTCGGTGCTCTACGAGATGCTCACCGGCATCCCGCCGGGCACCCTCTCCGGCGGCTCGATGCAGTCGCTGCTGGCCCGCCGGCTGGCCGAGCCGCCGCCCCGGGTGCGGACCGCGAACCCGGCGGTGCCGCCGGCGGTGGAGCGGGCGCTGCTCAAGGCCCTCGCGGTGGAGCGGGGCGAGCGCTTCGCCACCGCGGGAGAGTTCGCCGCGGCGATCACGGCGACGCCCTCGGGGACGTTCGAGGCGGCGGAGCCGCGCCGGTTCGGCCGGCTGGGACTGATCGCGGGCCTGGCGGTGGTCGTGGTGGGCGGCGTGCTCGCGCTCACCCAGCTGGCCCGGCAGGGGCGCGCCCAGGCGATCACCTCGCTCGCCATTGCCCCCGAGCCGGCGGACAGCGCCACCGCCTACCTGAGCGAAGGGGTGCACGAGGCGGTGGCCGACCTGCTCCGCCGGCTGCCGCAGCTCCGGGTCACCGCACCGAGCCTGGTGGCGCAGGTCGCGCGGCAGCGGCCGGAGCTCAACGCGCTGCAACTGGGCCAGGAGCTCAAGGTGGGAGCGGTGCTCACCTGGGCGCTCCGGCCGGCGGGCGACTCGGTGCAGCTCCGGGCGGAGCTGTTCCGGATCCCCGGCGGCGACCTGCTCTGGAGCGTGCGCTATGCGCGGCCGCGCGCCGAGATCGCCGCGCTGCAGGGCCGGATCGCGGGCATGATCGCCGATTCGCTCCGGCTCCAGCTCACCGGGGTCGAGCGCGCCACGATGGAGCGGCAGCCGACGGCGAACGCCGCGGCCTACGACCTCTACCTCCGGGGCCGCCAATTCGAGAATCGCGCCATTCCGCTCGGCGCGCGGGAGGCCAGGGCGTCGCTCGACTCGGCGCTCCACTACGCGCGCGAAGCGATCGCACTCGACTCGAGCTTCGCCGCGCCGTACGCCCTCCTCTCGTCCTACTATTTCATCTCGGGGTTCCGGGGGTGGCGGAGTCCCCTCGCGGCCATCATGGACTCCGCGATGAGTTACGGGAGGCGGGCGCTGGCGATCGACAGCACCCTTGCCGAGGGGTGGGTCAATCTCATCAGCCAGAACATCTACCTGAACGACGACTGGGCCGCGGCGGGGGAGGCGGTGAAGGGCGCGGTGCGGCGTGCGGGCTACGATCCCTACGTGCTGCATTACGCCGGGCTCTACGTGGGAGAAGTCGAAGGCCGCCTCGATTCCGCGATCGCGCTGCTCCGCCGCTCGGTGGAACTGGGAGCCGGGCTCCAGAGCCTCAACACCCTCGGCGATCTGCTGATGCGGGCACGGCGCTACGATTCGGCGGTGGCGGCGCTCCGCCGGGCCATCGCGTTCGACCCGAGCGTCCCGGGCCCCCGCCGCCGGCTGGTCCAGAGCTATGAAAAGCTGGGCAAATACCGTGAGGCGATCGAGGAGCGGCGGGCGCTCGGCGGGAGCGACTCGGCCGGCGCGGTGGCGTTCGCGCGGGCGTTCCAGCAGGACGGAGCGGCGGGGTACGAGCGGGAGCGGCGGGCCGATCTGATTCGGCAGGTGGAGGCGATGGTTGCGGCCAAACCGGCGCCCTCCGACCTGGACACCGTGCCGCCGATCCGGGAGCACCGCATCGCCGCGCTCTACGCCCAGCTCGGCGAATGGAGCCGGGCGATGGACTGGGTGCTCAAGGAGCGGGAGCGCCGGCCGCGGCGGTTCCGGCTCTACCTCACCAATCCGGACTTCGCGGGGCTCAAGAACGACCCGCGATTCCTGCCGCTGGTGAAGCAGGAGGGGCTGGAGAAGCTAGCCCACTAGCTCGGACACACTCGGCGAAACTCCCGCCGGATCGTCCCCGGGTCGTCGATCGCCTTGTAGAACTCGTCGAGGAAGCCGTTCGACTCCTTGAGGCGGGCCGGCTCGAGGTCCTTGATGTCGCGGAGGACGCCGTAGATGGCGTCCTTCTTCGCCTTGAAGATCCCCACGACCTCCGCGAGCAGCTCCGGCGGGTGGCAGCCCCCGCGGTAGAGCCGGTCGGTGACCCGCTTGATGGGGAGCCGGTAGTCCACCACCCCGTAGGGCGGATCCACCAGGCCGACGAGGTCGAAGTCGTAGGCCATCGGGTAGTACGCCACCGC
>DASYRI010000200.1:0-1749 GCA_036004545.1 Gemmatimonadales bacterium | reverse complement strand
CGATGGGTTGCTCATCGAGGTGCACCCGCGGCCCGCAGAGGCCCTGTCCGATGGCCCGCAGTCGCTCAAGCCCGACCGCTTCGCGACCCTGATGACCGGGCTCAGGCGTGTGGCGGAGGCGATCGACCGGACGATCTGATCGCGAGGCTCGGTATAATCCCACGGGGATGGCTTCCAGGAGGTTTAGAGTTCGCCGGCGGTTGAGCGCTCGCCGGAGGTTGATGCTGCGCGGCATGATTCCGCCGCGCGGCGTGCTGGCCTCGGTCGCGATCCACGTCGTCATCGTCGGCCTCGTGCTCGTGTTCGGGCGCCCTGCGCCGCCGCCGGCGCAACGACAGGGCGAGCCGCTGATGATCGAGCTTCCGAACCTTCCGGAGCCCGCGCCGCTCGGCAACCCCGCCGAGCCCGAACGCTCTGTGCCGCCGCCGGCTCCAGCCAGTCGCGCGCGCGCCGCGGCGCCGAGGCCGGTCACTCCGCCGGCTCCGGGGCCGGGGCCTCAGCGAGTGGCCGGTGTCCCGAGGTCAGGGCCGGTCACTCCGGTCCCGCCGGCGGCTCCCAGGGTCGAGCCGCAGGTCCCCCGCCCATCACCGCCGGTGCCCGTCGCGACGCCCGAACCGGCGACACCGCCGGAGCCGCGAGTCGCAGCACCCCCGCGGCCGGAGCCTGCTCCTCCGTCTCCCGTTCCGGAGCCACGCGTCGCCATGCCAGCGCCGGCATCACCGGCGCCCGCACCGCCACCGAAGCCGGAACCGCCGCGGGAGACGCCCCCGCCATCCGGACCCAGGGTGGCGGCGCCCCCACCGTCTGCTCCGCCGCCAACTCCAGGCCCGACGACACCGCCGGTGAGCATCACCGGCGCGATCACCGGGGAGTCGGGGCGACCGGCCACAGCTGCGAAGCCGGGAGCGGAGGCTCCGTCGACCCAGGTCGCAAGAGCGCCACAAGAGGGGTCAGCCTCGGGAGGCGCGGCCAGCGGCGGCGGGACCGCAGCGCGAGCCACTCCCGCCGACCGCCTCGCCTTGCTACGACCCCGCCAGCCGGGTGGTGGCCTGCAGGGCGGGCGCGGGGGGATCGAGGGGGAGCCGATCCCGCTGAACACAACGGATCCGAATTACAACGACTACTTCGAGAAGCTCCGGCGGCAGATCCAGGACAAGTGGAGCTATCCGCTCGAGGCCGGCGACAAGAACATCGGCGGCTCGCTGCTGATCGAGTTCGGCATCCGTCGGGACGGGAAGCTGCAGTTCATCGAGCTTCGCCGGTCGTCCGGCACCCCGATCCTCGACCTCTACGCGATGAATGCGGTGAAGCTCGCGTCACCGTTTCCTCCCGTCCCCGAGCCGCTCGTTCGAGGGACGGGCATTCCGGTGGGGGCATTGTTCAACTACATCGTCGTGACCGGCTCGCTGAACAAGCTGCTGCGCTGAAAAGCTCCGATTCGGTAAGCCCTTGCCTTGACACCCCCGTGACCCCGCTTGTAGCATGGGCGAAACCCGG
Organism: Gemmatimonadales bacterium; assembly: GCA_036004545.1. GTDB lineage: Bacteria > Gemmatimonadota > Gemmatimonadetes > Gemmatimonadales > GWC2-71-9 > JABFSM01. The sequence goes on along the minus strand of DASYRI010000200.1, from coordinate 252 downwards.
TGGACGGTGGCGTAGGCTCGTAGCTCAGTGGGAGAGCGCCTCTCTGACGCAGAGGAGGTCGGCGGTTCGAAACCGCCCGAGCCTACCATTCACGAGTCACGACCTTCGAGTGGCACAGGAGTCGGATCGACCATCCTCGATCGCAGCTGGCGCGCAGAGTGACGGAGCACCAGGAGACGCGTTCTTCGTGGTGCTCTTTTCGTCCCGACGGGCCTCCGTGTAGGAGCGTATGGCGGAAAACGAAGAAGACCG
>DASYRI010000199.1:0-9837 GCA_036004545.1 Gemmatimonadales bacterium | reverse complement strand
CAGTATACCGGCAACTCCAGTTGGCGGACCTGCGCCCAGGACATGGAATACGTCTATCGTGACCGGTATGTGATCCCCAACAACGCGGTGGTCGCGGGAGGCTACTGGGTGTTCTCGACGGGCATGCGGCTCAACTTCGAGCGGACTGGCGATCCCCTCTCGAAGCAGTGGGCGATTGCGCTCTCGACCAACTCACTCTATGCCCGTGATCGAACGGCCGACGTGATCATCAATCTCAGTGATCTCAACTACAGTCGGGAGATCGCCTATGCCCTGCGCTCCTACATTGATGCCGAGCGCCTGGGGGTGCCGCGCCGCAGCCAGCGGGCGGTGTGGGTTGATCTGGCCTATGGGCATGTTGCTCAGTTCATCGACAAGTCGCGTTGGGGCGGTCGGCAAGTATCGCCCTTCATGATGGGGCTGACCGCCTATGTTCTCATCAAGGATTGGGAGCAGACCCACGACGCGCGGTTGATACCCGCCCTGAAGTCGCTGGCGGACTTCCTCTGGGCCAATGCCTGGGTGGCGTCGGCGGAGGGGATGAAGTACAACCTGAATCCCAACGCCCCCGCGTCGGACGCTTCCATGACCCCGTCCCCCGACCTCAACAACCTCATCGCGCCCATGTACGGGTTTCTCTACCAGCAGACCGGCTCGACCACGTACCGCGACGAGGGTGATGCCCTCTTCGCCGGCGCCGCGAAAAACGGTTATCTCGACGGCTCGAAGCAGTTCAACCAGAACTACCAGTTCAGCTTCGACTATGTGAAGTGGCGCCAGTAGGTTCGGCCGGTACCCTGGCCAGGCGGGAGGGGGCGATGCCGGACGCCTGCCCGGAACCGACAGCGGTTAGGAGGGCAGGTTCGCGTTGGTGCCCCCGGCTGGCGCGGGGATGGGGGGCTGAAGCCATGCGCAGCGTCATTGGTAGACCGTCACTCTCAGCGCGAGCGGAGCTATGATCGCAAGCAATGCCTCGTACTCGGTGCGCTCCATCCTTGGAGCCTTCCGCGTGGTGGCCACGAGCAGCTGTGTCCCTTCGGACACCGCCGACGTCGTCGCGCGACCCAGGAGTTCGTCGGGTCGGGCTCGTGGAGTGACGGGTCGTCCACGCCTCCGGCGGTGACCTGGACCGCGACCGGCGGGACCAGCTCCTCCGGTGGCCGCTGCACTGCGGGCGATACCCGGGGGGAGTTTCGCGCCATCTCCATGGAGCTGAGGAGTACGAAATCCGACACTTCACAGGTGAAGGTCGTGCATCCGTCGCCGACTCCGACGTCTTTGGTTCTGACCCGCGGCGGGACACGGTCTGGAGTGACCAGACCCGCCAGTACTCCACCGCGGTGAGCTGAAGCGATGGGCAGAGTCATGCGTACAAGGTGACCTACAGTGCGGGGGGAGGCACGATCACGACCGAGGGCCTCTACACGGCAGGCACGGTGCTCGGGACCCTTCTCGTCGTCGCCACCTGCGGCTGCGGGCCGGCCGATCCGGCTTTGGTCGTGGTGGGCGCGGATGCGACCACCGCGGTCTCGCTTTCGGTGAGCAGCACCAGCGTTCCACCGGGAGCCAGCGTCAAGGTGACCTTTTCCGGCGGCGCCAAGGCGAGTGATTGGATCGGCGTCTTTGTGCCGACCGCGTCGGTCGACCAGGACCTGGGTTCTCGCTATCTCAACGGTCTGAAGACGCCACCCACGACGGTGACCGCGTCCGGCAGCTTCGACTTTCCTATGCCGACCTCTCCCGGCTCCTACGAGCTGCGCTTTGTGCGCGATGACATGGGCGGCTGCAACTGTCGTACGGCCCTGGGGAAGAGTCCGGTCATCACCGTCCTCGCTCCGCCGATCGTTACGTTCTCGGCCTCGCCCGCGTTCATTACGTCCGATCAGTCCTCCACACTTACCTGGAGCTCGGCTAAGGCGACCTCGTGCAGCGCTTCGGGCGGCTGGAGCGGTCCCAAGGCGCTCTCCGGCTCCGAAGCCGTGTCGCCGGCGGCGAACACCACCTACACCCTCTCCTGCACCGGTGATAACGGCACAGCGACCAAGTCGGTCACGGTGACCTTGACCACGGCGGGGGCGGTGGCAATTCCCCAACTCGCGCTGTGGCAGTCCAATATGCTCACCTACGGCGCCGAGCACTGCGCGTATATCGCCGCGCACAAGGACGACGCCGATTTCAGCGCGGCTCTGGCGGCGACCTACTACGACGGCACCCAGGTGTACGAGCAGATTGCGCAGTATACCGGCGACTCCAGTTGGGGGACCTGCGCCCAGGATATGGAACACGTTTATCGTGACCGGTATGTGATCCCCAACAACGCCGTGGTCGCGGGAGGCTACTGGGTGTTCTCGACGGGCATGCGGCTCAACTTCGAGCGGACCGGCGATCCCCTCTCGAAGCAGTGGGCGGTTGCGCTCTCGACCAACTCACTCTATGCCCGCGATCGAACGGCCGACGTGATCATCAATCTCAGTGATCTCAACTACAGTCGGGAGATCGCCTATGCCCTGCGCTCCTACATTGATGCCGAGCGCATGGGAGCGCCGCGCCGAAGCCAGCGGGCGATGTGGGTTGATCTGGCCTACGGGCACATGGCGCAGTTCATGGACTCGACCCAGTGGGGCGGGCGGCAGGTCTCGCCCTTCATGATGGGGCTGACGACCTATATCCTCATCAAGGACTGGGAGCAGACCCACGACGCGCGGCTGATTCCCGCATTGCGGCAGATGGCGGACTTCCTCTGGGCCAACGCCTGGGTGGCGTCGGCGCAGGGGATGAAGTACAACCTGAATCCCAACGCCCCGGCGTCGGACGCTTCCATGACCCCGGCCCCCGACCTCAACAACCTCATCGTGCCCATGTATGGGTTTCTCTACCAGCAGACCGGCGAGATCACCTACCGCGATGAAGGCGATGCCCTCTTCGCCGGCGCGGCGACAAACGGCTATCTCGACGGCTCGAAGCAGTTCAACCAGAATTACCAGTTCGCCTTCGACTTTGTGAAGTGGCGCCAGTAGGTTCGGCCGCTGCCCCGCCCTGGCGAGCGCGGGGACGCCATCGAGCCTGCGATCCCTCCAACCGATAGCCGGCTTCTCCCTGGCTGCGGCCGTGATTCGAGCCGCGCCCGGACGGCGCGGTCACCTCACCGAGTTCGTTCCCCGAGGCGGGCGGAGTTAGCTTCCCCTCGTGCGACGATCGGCGCGCTGGACCACGAACTGCGCCGGGGATGACGGTGAAGCCCCCCTGTGGCACGTGTCTTGCTGTGGAGACGGCCTCCACGTTGGCGCCATGATCGTGACCCCGCCATCCTCCCTGCCGAAGGGATCGCCGTGAGGCGTTCAGCTCCCGACCGAACCGCGATCCGACTGGGAGCCGTTCCCAGCACGGCGCTCCCGGCGCTGAATGCACCGCAAAGGGTCCCGCAGCTCGGCCGCGCCGACCGGGCCGAGAGCCCGCCCTGGGGCCCGTCGGTGGTCATGGGCATGATCGTCGTACTGGTGGCTCGCCTCCACGAGATCGTGCCCGGGCTTGCCCTCCTCAGGCCGGGGCTGATCCTCACCACGGTTGGGTTCGGGAGCCTGTGGGCAAGATCGAGCTTGCGGCGACGCTCGACCGCCCTCCGGGATCCCACCGTGCGGGCGGTCATCCTCTTGCTGCTCTGGTCGTCGTGCACGATACCGTTCGCGCTCTGGCCAGGTCTCGCCGTCGAGAGCTGGCAGGCCGTCCTGCTCGGGTCGGTGCTGGTCACGGCTATGCTGCTTCTGCCTCCCACCCAGAAGAGCGTTTCCAGGATCGTCGCCGCCCTGGTGACGGCGACGGGGTTTTACTCCGTCGCCCTTCTCGTCTGGGGAAAGGAGCGGGTGGCGGAGCGAAAAGAGTTGGGTGCCATGCTGGATCCGAACGACATTGCGACGCTCCTGGCGATGACCTTCCCGTTCGCCATCGGTTTCGCGCTGCGGGCGTCGGGGCGGATCCGAACGGTGGCCGTCCTGGCCGCCGGCCTCCTCGTCGTGGGGGTTACGGCCACCGGTTCCCGGGGCGGAACCATCGCGATCGTCGTCGGCTCGCTGGTCTACGGGCTCAGCCTTCCCGGTTCCAGGAAGTTCCTGGTCATTCTCGCGCTCATCGCAGGCGGGGCGTTCGCCTGGCGATTCGCGCCGCCAACATACCGTGCCCGTATGGAGGCCGTCTTCCGCGGCGAGCAGGACTACAATTACACCGAGTACGGCGGACGCAAGCAGATCTGGGCCCGGGCGGTCCTTTATTTCGCGGAGCACCCGTTTCTCGGGGTGGGGGTCGGCAACTTCCCCACGGCCGAAGGCGAGCACCTTAAAGCCCTGGGGATCAGGGGCAAGTGGAGCGCCCCTCACAACGCTTACGTCCAGGCCTTCGTGGAGCTTGGTGCCCCCGGCGGATTGATCTTTCTTTGGTTGATCTTCCTCACGGTTCGCCGCGCCGCGCGCTATTGGTCTCCTTCCACCGCGGCGGCAGCAGGCCGGCCGCACCGGCCGGAGCTCCTCGCCTCGGCGTGCGCCTTCGCCATGGGTGCCGTTTTCCTCTCTCTGGCCTACTCCTATACGCTGTTCGCTCTCCTCGGGATCGTGGCCCTGTCGGATCCTCCGGCGGCCGGCGGCCGCGCCCGGGTGCAAGGCGCCGCCGGCTTCCGCGGATCGCCCAGTCGCCGAAGTCCGGTCGCCGGGCGCGGCCGGATGAGCTCCCCCCCAGGTCCCGGAACCCCCTCGCACGGCTCCCCGGATTCTCCACCCCGTGTTGCCGGCTAGCGCGCTCGCGACCCGGGACCTGACGCCCGTGGCGGACGGCCTGCACCGGGTCGCCGTCCTGATGGACACCCGGATCGTTTCCGGTCCCGCTCGCCAGCTCGCGGCGATCATCCCGCCGCTCCGCGCGAGCGGGTTCGATCTCCGGGTGATGACCTTCCATCGGGCTGGCGAACCGCCATCGGCGCACGCGCGGTTCCTGGACGAGCTCGGAATCCCGCACCTGGTCCTGGAGGATTCCGGGCCGTTCGACGCAAGCCTGTTCGGGAAAGTCTCCCAGGCGCTGGCGGAGTGGGGCCCCGAGATCGTTCAGACCCACTCCTATCGCCCCACCACGATCGCCGCCCTGCTCCGGCTCCGCCGGCCGAGGTGGCGCTGGGTCGCCTTCTTTCACGGGACCACCGACGAAGATCGCAAGGTCCGGCTCTACCACTGGCTCGATCGGCGGTTGTTGCGCTATGCGGATCGAGTCGTCGTCATGGCCAGGAGCCAGCGCGCCCGTCTGGAGCGGGATGGCCTCGCCCGAGTGACGGTGGTCGGGAACGCCAGCGTGCTTCGGGCCGTGGCTTTCCAAGGCGAGCCGGACCACCTCGCCCGGCTCGCCCGGGCGCCGCGTCCCCGGCTCGGGGTGATCGGCCGATTGAGCCCGGAGAAGGGGGTAGACGTTTTCCTCGAGGCCGCGATGCTTCTGCGGAAAAGGGGCCTGGCGTTCTCGGCGGGCGTTCTGGGCGACGGCCCCGAGCGGGAACGGCTGCTTACCCGGGCGAAAGCGCTGGACCTCGACGGGTGCGTCACCTTCTTCGGCGCGGAGCCGGTCGTGCCGGGAACCTATCGCGAGCTTGACGTGGTGGTGATTCCTTCCCGCAGCGAAGGCCTCCCCAACGTTCTGCTCGAGGCGCTCTCGGAGGGCTGCCCGGTTGTCGCCACCAGGGTCGGGGCGATCCCCGACGTCATCGGCGACTCCGCGGCCGCGATCCTGGTACCGCCCGAGGCACCGGTGCAGCTGGCCGACGCCATTCTCGAGGCGACCCGGTCCGGCCAGCGCCCGGAGGTGGTCGCGGAGCGTCGGCGCGTGGCCGAGGCGTGGTCGCTGGAACGGCGAGTGGCCGCCCTCGTGCAGGTGTACCGGGGGGTGCTCGATGGTGCCGGCTGATTCTTTCGGACCGGAAGGCGCGCCGGCCCCGCGGGCGGCGCTGATCGTGGCCAACCGGCTGCCGTTTCCTCTCGACGACGGCTGGAAGGTGAGGACGTTCCACATAACCCGCGCCGTCGCGGATCTCGTCCCGACCGTCCTGGCCGTCGGTGGGGGGTCCTCGGAGCGGGAGCTCGCGGCGGCCCAGGAGGCGCTGGGGGCGAGTGTGACCGTCGTGGATCTCCCGTTCCCCCGGCCGTACACCGCGCTCCGGCTGGCCGCGGGGCTGCTGACCTCGATGCCGATCCACTACTGGAATCACCAATCCGCCGCGACGCACCGAGCCCTCCGGGGTCTGGCCGGTCGCCACCGCTTCGACATCGCCGTCGCGGTCACGTCGTTCATGTGGCCGTACGCGCGAGCGGTGGGGCCGGCCGCCTTCAGGGTGGTGGACACCCACAACGTGGACTCCGTCACGATGAGCCGGTACGTCGGCACCTTGCCCGGCGGAACCCGCCGGGCGTACGCCGCGCTCACCGCCCGGAAAATGCGGCGGTTGGAGCGCCGGGTGTACCGCGCCGCCGATTCGGTCTGGGTCTGCTCCCGGGCGGAGGCCGAGCTGGTGGCGTCGTTCGCCCCGACGGCGCGGGTTCTCGTCGTCCCCAATGGGGTGGACGGCTCGGCCTTCGTCAGCAACGGTCCCCCTCCAATCCGGAGCCGGCGGCTTCTATTCTTCGGCCGGCTGGATTACTACCCGAACCTGGACGGCCTCCGGCATTTCTGCGAGCGGGTCCTGCCGGTGATCCGGCACCGGATCCCCGACGTTGAGCTGCTCATCGTGGGGCGCGGTGCGGAGCGCGAGGTCGCGGAGCTGGAGCGGGCCGGCCCGGGAGTGCGGGTGGTGGGGTGGGTGGAGAACATCGCCTCGGCGCTGGCCGATGCGTCCCTGGTGGTGGTGCCCCTCCGCTCGGGCGGAGGGACCCGGCTCAAGATCCTCGAGGCCCTGGCCATGGCGCGGCCGGTCGTGGCCACCTCCATCGGTGCCGAAGGGCTGGACCTCCGGCCCGGCGAGGAGATCGCCCTGGCCGATACTCCCGAAGACTTCGCCGACGAGGTCGTCCGTCTGCTGACCGACCCCGAGGCCGCGGTCCGGCTCGGTGCGTCGGGGCGTCGTGCGGTGCTCCGGCAGTACGACTGGAGCTGCATTCGTTACGCGATCCACGACGAATTCGCCCGCGGGTTCGCGGCGGGCCGCTCCCGGTGCCCGGCGTGATGCGCGTCGAGATGGTCCTTCCGTCGCTGGAAGTGGGCGGCATGGAGGCGATGGCGGCCGCCCTAGTCCGCAGACTCCAGAGCCGCGGGTACGCCGTCGGCGTCACTTGCCTGGTCCAGGTCGGAGCCATCGGAGCGCGCCTGCGCGACGAGGGCGTCGAGGTGCGGCAGGTCGGCTCCTCCGGCGTCGGCGAACTTCTCAACCCCCGCGCGCTGCGGTCGCACCTCGCGGGCCGCACTCCGAGCGTGATTCACGTCCACAGCGGAGCCTGGCTCAAGACGTCTCGCGCCGCCGCGCCGCTCCGCGGCGTCCCGCTGGTATGCACCATCCACGGCTTCGATGGCGTGGACCACAATCCGGGAGGGCTCGAACGGATGATGATGCGGCTGGCCGCCCGGTACACGGCCAAGGTGGTCCCTGTGTCTGATCCGCTCCTCGAGTACATGCTGCGGCAGGTCGGGCTGCGCGCCCGGCAGGTCGAAGCGATTCCCAACGGGGTTGATTGCTGCCGGTTCCGGCCCCACAGGCCGGACCGCTCGCTCCGGGCCAGCCTGGGATTGCGGGAGGACGCCGTGCTGGCGGGGACCCTCGCCCGCCTGGTGCCGGTGAAAGACTATCCGACGCTGCTCCGCGCATTTTCCATGGTCGCGGCCGCGCTACCGGACTCGCACCTGGTGATCACGGGGGACGGCCCGCTCCGGGATGAGCTCGTCGCCCTCGCAAGGATGCTCGGCCTCCAGGGGCGCGTGCACCTGCTCGGTGAGCGGCCAGATCCCGAGGATCTCTACCCCCAGTTCGACCTCTTCGTGCTCGCCTCCCGCGCCGAAGGCACCTCTATGAGCGTGCTGGAAGCGATGGCCAGCGGCGCCGCCGTCGTGGCGACCGCCGTGGGGGGGACGCCGGCACTCCTCCAGGGGGGGGAAGCCGGAGTGCTGGTGCCGCCGGCCGATCCGCAGCGCCTGGCCGGGGAGCTCATCGCGCTGCTTCGCGATTCGGCGCGGCGCGGAGCCCTCGGGCGTATCGCCCTGGCCCGCGCCCGGGCCGAGTACTCCCTGGAACGGATGGTTGACCGCTACGAGGAGCTCTACCGCCGGGTCGTCGCCCCTGGGGCTGCGGTGCTCGCGGCGGAGACCGGCTGAGCGTGTGCGGCATCGCCGGAGGGATCGGAATCGGCGGCGAGGCCGGTCCGGACGAGGCGACGGTCCGGGCCATGTGCCGCATGCTCCAGCACCGCGGTCCGGACGGCGAAGGGATCTGGGCCTCCCCCGACGGAGCCGCGTGCCTCGGGCATCGGCGGCTCTCAATCATTGATCTCGCCACCGGCGGTCAGCCGATGTTCGACGCATCAGGGCGGCGCGCCATCGTGTTCAACGGCGAGATCTACAACTTCGTCGAGCTCCGGGCCGAGCTGGAATCGGGCGGCCGGGTGTTCCGCACCCGCTCCGACACCGAGGTTCTGCTGGCCGCCTTCGACGAGTGGGGCGTGCAGGCGCTCCCCCGGCTGGTGGGGATGTTCGCCTTCGCCATCTGGGACCAGGCCGACCGGAGTCTTCTGCTCGCGCGCGACCGGGTGGGCAAGAAGCCGCTCTTCTATCTCCGCGAAGGAGCGCGCCTCTTGTTTGCCTCGAGCCTCGGGGCGCTCCGGGCCGCCGCCGGGACGCAGCTCACCACCGACCCCCGCGCGATTGACCTCTTCCTGACGCTTGGATACATCCCGGCCCCGCTGACGGTGTACCAGGAGGTGGCCAAGCTCGAGGCGGGGACCAGCGTGCTGTTTCAGGACGGGAAATGCTCGACTCGAGCGTACTGGGATCCGGCCCTACCCCGCGGAGAGTTTCCCGGGACCCGCGAGGAAGCCGACCGGGAAGTGGACCGTCTACTCCATGATGCGGTTCGAGTCCGGCTCCGCAGCGACGTTCCCCAGGGCGTCTTCCTGAGCGGCGGAATTGACTCCAGCCTGGTCTCGGCGGTCGCGGTCCGCGAGTGGAAGGCGCGGGTCGAGACCTTCTCGATGACGTTCGCGGAGCCGGACTTCGACGAGTCGGCACACGCGGGGGAGGTCGCCGGCCGCCTCGGGACCCGGCACCACGCGCTGCCGGGGTCGCGGGACCTCATGGACCTGCTGCCCGATTACGTCCGCCACTTCGGGGAGCCGTTCGGCGATTCCTCGGCGCTCAACGTCTGGCGGCTCTCCGAGGCCACCCGCCGCCACGTCACCGTTGTGATGGGCGGAGACGGAGGGGACGAGGGTTTCGCCGGCTACGACTGGTACCGCACCGCGCTCCGGCTGGGACGGATCGCCGGGGCGCTGCCCCCGCCCCTGGTCCGCGGGCTCCGGGCCGGCTTGGGCGCGCTCCCCGGCCTCCCGATGGCGGCCCGGATGAGCCGCGGCCTCCACCACCTCGCCCGCCCCGGCGACGGCGAGCGGTTCGCATCCCTGCGAACGTTCATCGGCCCCGAAGAGGTCGCCGCGCTGTACGGTCCCGGGCTCGCGGGGCTCCACGCCGATCCGGTCTCTCCCGCCGAGCGCTGGCTGAGCTCTCACTTCGAGCGCGCTGGGGGTTCGCTCCTGCGCCGGCTCCGCTACACCGACATCCGCACCTACCTCGCCGATTGCCTGATGCCGAAGGTTGACGTCGCCGCCATGGCCCACG
>DASYRI010000198.1:0-36324 GCA_036004545.1 Gemmatimonadales bacterium | reverse complement strand
ACGAAAGTCACCCCTCCGCCTCCGATATCCACGCGCGCCGGACCCACCTCCACCTCGATCTCGCCGCGCTCCACCCGGGAGATCGCGTCGCCCACCAGCGCGGCCACGATCTGGCGCACCCGGCCCGGGTCGCCGTGGAGGCGGGGCGGCGCGTCGGGCCGACAGGTGATCCGGAGGCCCACGCCTTTGGCAGCCGCCTGGACGCCGAGCTGCGCGGCGAGGTCCCGGGCCGTCAGGGGGAGATCGAACCCGATCGGCTCGAGCGGCAGGGTGCCGCCCTCCAGACGCGAGTAATCCGAGACTTCGTTGAGCGCCGAGCGGAGCGCCTCCGCGGCGCCATGCACGGCGTCCACATACGCCCGCTGGGTGGGGAGCAGCGAGCTGGAGCGGAGCAGACCGGCGAGCCCGAGGATCGCGTCGGCCGGGGTGCGCATCGTCCGGCCCACCGTGGCGACGACCTCGCCGCGCACGATGCTGGTGGATTCCGCCGCGACTCGGGCCTGGCGGAGCGCGTCGAGCTCCACCAGGAGCTCGCGGAACTCGGTCGTCGTCCGGTCCAGCGCTTCGCGGAGGCGATCCCGCTCCTCCTCCGCGTACACCAACGTGTCCCGCAGGCCTTGGATCACTTCGCGCCAGGCGGGAGGAATGGTCTGGAGCAGCGAGGAAGTCCCAAGGAGTGGGTCGTCAGCGCGTTCGGACACGTCGTCTGGCCTCCCCCCTGCCGTGTCACCGTTCGATCCGTGAACGGAGCCGGGGATCATCCATCGAGTTAGACCGCCGTCCTAATTATTGACACAGCAAGAACTTAACAGTATCTCAGTATCTGTTAACTAGAACTAATATAGTAATCCCTGGTGGAAAACGCTACAGGAAAGCAAATCGGGTCACCCCGCAAGTTAGCGGGGGGCGCGCCGGACCGGAATGGACACTGCGGTGCCCTCCCAGGCCAGGATCAGCTCCGCGCTGCCGTCGGGATGTGGGGTGGCGGTTATGGTGAGCCGCTCAACCCGCGCCCCCGCCTCGCGCCTGCTCGGGACGATCGCCCGTCCCAGCTCCTGGGCGCGGACCGGCTCGGTGTACTCCGACTCGATTCCCCACTGGCCGGTGGCGCGGTTGAGGATCAGCTCCCAGCTCTCCGGCCCCGGAATCGTGTAGAGCGAGGCCCGGCCCGCAGGCACCGGGACCTCGGCGACCTCGAGCGGCACCGGGGAAATGATCGTCGTCGGCTCGTTGGCGCCGGTGCGCCAGAGCCGGCCGAAGGCCACCCGCCTGCCGCCGATCATCCTGCGGCCGCGCGCGGCCGGGCGCCCGTAGCAGATCTTGACCCGGGCGCTGTCCACCTGAAACACCAGTGAGCCCATCGGGCTCGGCCGGAGCTGCCAGGTGGGCATCCAGCCCCAGTTGCGCGGGCAGGGAAGCTTGAGTGCGAGCGCGGGAGGGAACGGCAGCGCGGTGAGCAGGATCGGCGACGCAAGCCCCAGCCCGACCAGCGTTCCGGCCGCCCAGCGGCCCATCCAGGCGCGGAGGACGGCGAACGCCGAGCCGGCGAAGACGGCGAGCGCCAGGTACCACGCCGCCGTTGCGGCGGGGATCATTCTGGCGAGCGGTCCCGGAGCGAGCAGCGGTCCGGCGACGAGCCCGAGGCCCGAGAGGACCAGGGCGCGCCGGATCGCGGTCCGGCTCACCGCTTGCCCCAGCCCTCGCGCTCCCGAAGCGTGGTGATGTGGGCGACGTGATGCCGGCCGTGCCAGGCGTACTCCCCGAGGATCCGGTCGAGCGGGAGGAACTTCTCCTGCTCCGGATGGAAGAAGGTGCGGGCCCACTGCCCCTCCTCCATCGCCTTGAGCAGCACCACCCAGCGGCGGTGCAGCGCTTCGAGCAGTGTGAGCGACACGCCCACCGGGGTGCCCGCGGTGTCGGGCAGCTTCGCCCAGCGCGCCTCCGCATACGGCTTGATGGTCGGGCTGTCCTCGGTGAGCGCCAGCTTGAAGCGTATGTATGCATTGAGGTGGCTGTCGGGCAGGTGGTGCGCCACCTGCCGCACCGTCCAGCCGCCCGGGCGGTACGGAGTGTCGAGCTGCACCTCGGTGAGATCCTTGACCGCGGCGCGCAGCTGGGCCGGGACCTCAGCGAGCTCCGCGATCCACCCTGCCCGCCGCTCGGCGGTGATCTCACCCTCGACGCCGAACTTCCCGATCGGATAACGAAGGTCGCTCATGATGGTCACCGGAGGGGCGGGCGCGTCAGGGTGCGCAGGAAGCCCCGGAACGTGAGGGTGGGGGCGGGTCCGCACCGCCCGGCGGCGCGGTCGCGGGGGAAAGGCGGGGGGCCGCGAGCTTCACGGCGCCGGGTACCAGCATCACCCGCCCGTCGGGCGGGATCTGGACGTAGAGATCGCGGCCGCTCCTGGTGAGGGCGGGATACCGCTCGCCCACGTCGAGGAGCATCGAGTGGAGCACCACCTCCGGCACCGGGAAGGCACCGACCGTGACGCCGCGGAGCCGGAAGTGCGCCAGCCCCTTGTTGGCCGGGAGGAGCACGACGTCGGCGACAAGCACGGTGCCCGAGTCCACCAGCGCCGCGAGCGCCCCCAGCATCGCCCGCGCCTCCGCCGGAAGGTCCTGGATCCGGCCCGAGAAGGCGATATGCTCGCTGTCCACCGCGACCAGGATGCTCGAGGTGTCCGGCAGCGGGCTGACCCCGAGGCGGGCCATGAGGTAGGAGGCCCAGTCCCCGCCTTCGATCGTGCCCGAGGTACTCGTGCGATCAATGAACACCGAATCCACCACCGCCTGGGCGCGGACCACGCCGCAGCGGGAGAGCCGGCCGGTGCCGGCCTGCGCGGCGCCGGGCTCCGGGACGGACGTGGCCGCGAGTGCCGAAGCGAGGGCCGCCGTGACGATCCGCGAGGCGCCGCCGAACGAGAGGCTCATCGCGGCGCCGGGATTGTACTCCAGGGTGAGCCGCACCCATTCGCCGAGGACCGGATGGGGGCCGGCGTCCGCGCCGAACGACGACTCGGCCAGCTCCTTGGTGGAGCAGTCACTGAGCACCAGGGTGGCGAGAACCAGCCAGAACCAGCGGGCCTTTCGGGCGGGGCCGGGGCGTCGAACCGGGGCGTTATCGGGCACCCCCGCAATATGTCAGGGCACCGTGGGGGGAGGAAGCAACCCGGATCGGCCGACCCGGAGCGCCCGCGGCGCTCGCGGCGCCGGCGGCCGTTCCCTATATCGCCGGCAGAAACTGGGGCGGCCGCCGGTGCCTGGTCCCCTGCTCGAACCCGTATCCGTATCGGATCAGGGCACCCTCCGACCAGGCCCGCCCGAAGAACGAGAGCCCCACCGGCAGCCCATGCACCATCCCCGCCGGGACGGTGAGGTGCGGATAACCCGCGACCGCCGCCGGCGTCGTGTCGTCGCCGGTGAAGTGGTCGCCGGTCACCAGGTCGGTGACCCAGGCCGGCCCCTCGGTGATGGCCACGATCGCATCCAGCCGGTGCCGGGCCATGATGGCGTCAATGCCGAGCTGCCGGGAGAGCCGCCGGCACTCTGCCCTCGCCTTCAGGTACTCGGGGGTGGTGAGCGGCCCCCGCTTTTCACACCGCTCGAAGATCTCCTGGCCGAACCAGGGCATTTCCTTCTCGCGGTTGGCCGAGTTGAACGCGATGAGATCCGCGAGGGTCTTCATCGGGAACGCCGGGCCCCCCCTCCGCGTCGCCAGGTACGCCGCGATCCCGGCCTTGAACTCGTAGTCGAGCACCACCCCTTCCGGATCGCCCAGCTTTTCGACGTTGGGAATGTCGGCGGGGTCCACGATCTCCGCCCCGAGATGCTTGAGCGCCGCGATCGCCCCGGCCAGCAACGGCTCCAGGTGCCCGCGCTGGCCGAACCCCTTCCGCGCCACGCCGAGCCGCGCGCCCTTGAGGCCGTCGGGCCGGAGCTCCGCCAGGTAGTCGGGGGCAGGCCGGGTCCGCATCGGCGTCGTGGCGGCGTCGCTCGCATCGAAGCCCTGAATCGCCGCGAGCACCGCCGCCGCGTCCGCCACCGTGCGGCACATCGGCCCCGCGGTGTCCTGGGTCGCCGAGATCGGGATGATCCCCGTCCGGCTCACCAGGCCCACCGTTGGCTTGATGCCCACCAGCCCGGCGATCGAAGAGGGACAGGTGATCGAGCCGTCGGTCTCGGTACCGATCGTGATCGCGGCGAAGTTGGCCGCGGCCGCAGAACCCGAGCCCGACGAGGACCCGCAGGCGTTCCGATTCAGCGCGTACGGGTTCTTCGTGAGCCCGCCCCGCCCGCTCCAGCCGCTGGTGGATCTGGTGGATCTGAAGTTGGCCCACTCGCTGAGGTTCGTCTTGCCCAGGAGCACCGCCCCCGCCTCGCGGAGCCGCGCCACCACGGTGGAGTCCCTGGGCGCGGAGCTGCCGGCCAGAGCCAGCGAGCCCGCGGTCGTCATCATCCGGTCGCCGGTGTCGAGGTTGTCCTTGACCAGGACCGGGATCCCGTGCAGCGGGCCGCGAGTCTTGCCGGCTTTGCGCTCCTGGTCCATCCGGTCGGCGATCGCGAGCGCGTCGGGGTTCACCTCGATCACCGAGTTGATCGCGGGGCCTTGATGGTCCATCGCCTCGATCCGCGCGAGGTACGCCTCGGTGATGCTTCGCGCCGTCCAGCGCCCCGAGGTCATCCCTTGCTGGAGCGCGGCGACCGTCGCTTCCTCCAGCTCGAACGGTGGCGATGGAGTCTTTGGGGACGAAAGCCCGACGGCCGGCGCGCCGTCCTCTCGCGGAGCGAGTTGGACGGCCACGCCGGCCGTCAGCGCACTGTGCAGAAACACCCGACGATCCATGGGAGCCGCTCCGGAGCAAGGGGCTCCCCGGAATGTACTGCTATCCCGCCTTTGCCTCGGCGGAACGTCGGCGTCGGGTACCGCGCCACGTCGAGGAAGACAGATCCTGCCTCATTGCAATGCCGCCGCCATCCGCTTGAGCGCGATCCGGTCGCTGGTCGAGAGGCTCTCCTCGAATTGCGCCTCAATCATCGCTACCCGATCGGCCCCCGCTGCGGCCCGTTCGACGCCAAGCGCGGTGAGCTGCGCCCGCACCACCCGCCGGTCGGATACATCGGAGACTCTCCGGACCAGCCCTTCGGCCTCGAGCCGGTCCACCAGCTGCGTCATGTTCGACCGGACGCAGCGCACCTGCGCGGCGAGGTCGCTCAGAGTCTGGGCCTCGCCGCTGTTCACCAGCGCGGAGATGACCGCAAACTGGGAGAGGGTGAGATCTACCTCTTCCAGGGCGCGCCCCAGCCGGTCTTCGAGCAGGTGGGCCGCTCGAAGCAGCATGTCCGTTACGGCAGGCGGCGCGCCTGCCGTCGGGACCTCCGCAAACCGTCCGGTTTCGTTCACACCTGAATTATGTTGAGTGGACCGGGTTAGGTCAAGCCCCGCCACGATTCCGCGGTCTGGAGACGCCTGCCAGGCGCACCTGTCCCGCACTGGAAGCGGGAGTTTGAACGGATCAGGCCGGCGGCGCCGGCCCCGGATCAGCGCAGCTGGGAAACCGCGTGCTCGATCGCGTCCCGGTCGTCCGCCGAGAGGGCGGCGGCAAACTCGGACTGGATCCGTTCGACCTCCAGAGCTCCCGCAGCCTGGCGATCGGTACCCAACGCCGTCATCTCGGCGAGCACGACCCGGCGGTCGGTGGCGTCGGAGACCCGGCGCACCAGCCCGTCCGCCTCCATCCGATCCACCAGCTGGGTCATGTTGGAGCGGACGCAGCTCAGACGGAGGGCGAGGTCGCCCAGCGTCTGGGGCCTGCCGCTCGCGGCGAGAACGGTCAGCACCGAATACTTCGGCATGGACAGCTGGACCGTTCCCAGCGCCGACTCCAGGCGCCCTTCGATTGCGTGGGCTGCCTGGAGCAACGAGAACAGCGTGGCGACCGGCTGGCCGTTGCCGTTCCCGTTGGTTGACGCCCCGTTCGTGTGATTCCCCTGCAGAGATGAAGTATCCATGTGCCAAATGTACAGGGTGACTAAGGTTCCTCCTTAATGAGAATATAGGGAGTTTCCCTAATGGGGCCAGCACCGGAAATCCGCCTTCCCCCACCCTGGCCGGGAAGTGGACGTCCGAATCCCGCTAGGTCGCCCGGCGCGACTCGAGCCCTGCGATGTAGCCCGGAGGAAACCCGAGTGACTCGGCCACTTCTGCGATGCGCTCGAGATACCCGGGGACCGGAGTGCCCGGCGCGGGGTCGGCCGCGCAGTAGATCATCGCCTCCGTCACCTCACCATCGGGCTTGAGCACCGGGACTCGACGCCTGGTGTAGAGGCCGTCGCCCACCCCCTCGAAGCGATCCAGCGCCGCCTCATCGTCCGGCGTAAGCATCCAGAGCACCCCGTGAACCACCTCGTCGGCATCGGGAAGCGCGGTGCCGTACCCGGCCTTCCCGATGCGGAAGGCGTGGCCGCCCAGCACCGCCACGCCCAGCTGCCTTGCGCCGGGGCATCGTTGGGCCATCTGCACCGGGTCCATGTTGGCGCCGTAGGCGAAGTAGAGCGTCACCTCGGCGCCGCCCCCTGGACCAGGAGCCGGATCGCGGGGATCGCCGTCACCCTGAGGAGGCCCTGTGGCAGCTCGAGGCTGTCGAGCGCCGCGAGCTGCGCACGCACCCAATAGGCCGGTGCGGGACCCTGCCCGATCCAGGCGAGCGCCTCGCTTCCGATCTCCCCCGCGCGGGCCAGCGCGTGGGCGGCGGGCGCCGCGTCCCTGGCGAGCGGTGCCTCTGGTCCGAGGGAATCAACTCCGGCCGCAAGCTGGGGCCACCCGGCGAACGCGGCCGCGAGGCGCTCCCGGGATTGCGCCGACGTCGCGCCGGCCAGAAGCGCGTCGGCGGCGCGGGCGCGAAGCTCCCACCGCGACGGCGGATCGGGCCGGGCCGCGTCGATCGCGCCCACCAGCGGTGTCATCTGGGTGAGTCGCTGCAGCCGGGAGCGCTCGCCGAAGCGCACCGGCTCGGCGAGGGAGAGGAGCCGGAGCAGGGCCGAGGCGTCCCCGCCGTTGGCGAGGCGGCGCGCCATCCGGGCGGTGTGGCTTTCGTGGCCGAGCCCCAGCGCCTCCAGGCGGACCCGCATCGGCGCGAGGCGCCGGTACATGTCGGCGACGTCCTTCACCTCCTGCGGCGACCACAGCCGCTCGGCCACGGCGGCGAGGCGGGGCCAGATCCTCGAGTCGATCGTTTCGGAGGTGACGTGCTCGCCCCACATGCAGGCCTCGCCGCCCAGGATTCGCGCGGCGGCCTCGGCGGTCAGCTCGCTCCCCTCGGGGATCGGATCCACCAGGTAATGGTCCTCGGTGGTCTCCATCTGATCGAGGTAGTAACCCGCCGACAGGATCCCGCCGTAGCCGTCCTTCGCGCTCTGGCCGAGCGATTCCCGTCCCCGCCACGACTGGACCACGGTGGTGGTGGGCAGCTCGGGGTGCAGGATCTCGTCCCACCCGACCATCCGCTTGCCGTGCCGGGTGAGGATGGCGGAGAGCCTCCGGTTGAAGTAGGCCTGGAGGGCGGCGTTGTCGCGCAGGCGGTGGGCCTTCATGAACGCCTGGATCGGCCGGCTCTGCTTCCACTGCGATCCCTCGACTTCGTCCCCGCCGATGTGCCAGTAGCGGTCAGGGAAGAGCGCGGCCATCTCGCCGATGAAGCGGTCGAGGAACCGGTAGACCACCTCCCGGGTCGGATCGAACGTCGGGGGGAAGACGCCGAATCGGCGCTCGATGGCGTAGGGCCCCGGCGCGCTGGCGTACCCGGGATAGCCGGCGAACCAGGCGGTCGAATGGCCCGGCATATCGAATTCGGGCACCACCCGGATGCCGCGGTCGCGCGCATAGGCGACGATCTCGCGGATCTGCGCCGAGGTGTAGTAGAGGCCGTCCGAGCCCTTCTCCTGGAGCAGGGGGAAGAGCCGGCTCTCCACCCGGAATCCCTGGTCCTCCGAGAGGTGCCAGTGGAGGACGTTGAGCTTGACCGCGGCCATCCCGTCGAGCTGGCGCTTGATCACTTCCGGCGGCTGCCAGTGCCGCCCGACGTCGATGAGTAACCCGCGCCACGGGAAGCGGGGCCGGTCGGCGATGTGCACGGCGGGGATCGCCCAGCCGGCGGAGTCCGCGGCGATGAGCTGCAGCAGGGTCTCGAGCCCGCGCAGAGCGCCCACGGTCGTCGCTGCGTCGAGCCGGGCGCCGCCGGCGGCGACGTCGAGGACGTAGCTCTCGTCCTCCGCCGGCGACTGGATCGTCTCACTTGGGCGCTTGACGTCGAGCGTGAGCCCGGGGCCACCGCGGCCTTGCGGAAGCCCAGTCAACGCGGCCAGGCGCACCCGGAATCGGGCCACCGCACGCTCCAGCCGGG
Organism: Gemmatimonadales bacterium; assembly: GCA_036004545.1. Lineage (GTDB taxonomy): Bacteria > Gemmatimonadota > Gemmatimonadetes > Gemmatimonadales > GWC2-71-9 > JABFSM01. The sequence continues at coordinate 27,923 of DASYRI010000198.1, read as the reverse complement.
AATCTCCGGCCCCCCGGCCGGCGGCCGGCGTCACCGCGAACACCGAATCCAGCCGGAGCCGGCCTTCCTTCCACTCCAGCGAGGCCGGCACCGGCATGAGCGAGTGGGGCGGGCCGCCCCGGGGCTGCGGCGGATTCGCGGCGGGGGCGGCAAGCGCCGCGAGCGAGAGGGCGATGATCATGGGGCGGGAATCTAGATGGGGCCCGGCCGGTGGCTCGGCGCCGGCCCGGGCGGTTAGGTTCTTCGCTCCCCTTTCACCCGGAGCCGATAATGTCCGTCGCCAAGGTAACCGAGATCACCGCCACCTCCCCCAAGGGGTTCGACGAGGCCGTGAAGGCCGGCATCAGCCGAGCGAACAAGACGCTCAAGAACGTGCAGGGCGCCTGGATCAAGGGCTTCAAGGTGGATTGCGAGAACGGACGGATCCAGAGCTACCGGGTGGACATGAAGATCACGTTCGTGCTGGAGGACTGAGGCCCGGGGCGGTCGGCCCGGCGCCGAGCCAGCGGCCCGCCCGGACGCTGAGGGGCCAGACGATCCGGCGCGTCATGTCCGGGTCGCCCCAGAGCGGCGCCAGCTCGCGGGCGAGCCCGTCCACGGGGTCGTGGCCCCGTGCCGCGGTGAACCGCCCGACCGCCGACCAGGTCCCGACGTACCCGAGCAGCTCCGCCAGGGAGAGCTCCGCCTCGATGGCGAACGGAGGCGGGTCCAGCTCCTCGATGGGGATCTCGATGTCCCGGTATCCCCGCTCGACGTGAACCCGCGGCGGCGGCCAGAAGGCGCCGACGCCCTCGTCGTAGAAGCGCAGGAGCACCGCGTCAATCGCCGGTGATGCATGGAGCAGCCCGTAGCACCAGACCGCGAGGGCGCCGCCCGCGGCGAGCACCCGGTCCACCTCCGCGTAGAATCGGGGCCGGTCGAGCCAATGGAGCGCCTGCGCCACCGTGACCAGGTCCACGCTCCTCCCGCGGAGCGCGCTCGACTCGCCCAGCGCGCGGACGTACCGCACCCGGGGCGCCGCCTCGGCCGCGGCGAGCTGCACCCGGCTCGCATCGGACCCGATCACCCGGGCGAAATGGGCCGCGAGCATCGTGGCGGCCTGCCCGCTCCCCGTGGCGCAATCCCACGCGGTTCGCCGCGCCGGTGCCATCGCGGCGACCCATTCGAAGAGCGCGGCGGGATAGCGGGGCCGGAACCGGGCGTAGGCGCCGGGATCGCGGGAGAAGTGGTCTCGGAAAGCCGGCCGGTCCGTCATTTCTTCTCGGGCCTGTGGCCGCGGAGAGCGCCGCGGCCCGCGTCAGGGAGCCGGGACCTGTACGATCCGGTGATACACCTCTTCGCGGTGCGCCGGCGGGGACGTGACGGTGTGGATCACCGAGAGCTCGTACGCCCCCGGTCCGAGCGCGCTGAGGTCGGCCTGGTAGTAGTTCTGCACGATGAACGGTAGTCCGCCCCCGCTGTCCGCCGCGGTGATCTCGAGCTCGAGCGAGTGGCTGCGCACCGTCCTCACCGTGCCGGAGAGCACATAGCTCGTGGTGGGCGTGCTGACCGCCCCGGTGACGAGCATGCCGCCCGTGTGGGGCCTCGCCGCCGTGGCGATCGTCGGTAAGCCAACCATCGCCCTCACCCTTCCGCGCTCTCGTCCACGTCGGGGTCCTCCAGGTGCACCCGGTGGAGGATCCGGTGGAGCACCGGGGCCAGGATCAGGGTGGTGACCCCGATGAGCATCAGTCCGGCGTAGAGCGCGAAGATCGCGGCGAAGATCTTGCCGCCGGTGGTGGGGATGTCGCCCACCGGTCCCATTCCGCCCAGGAGCATCGCCGCGTTGAGGAAGGCGTCAATCCACGCCAAGCCGGCCAGCGCGTGATAGCCAACCGTGCCCACCACCAGCGAAGCCAGCACCACGCCGAGCGCGGCCAGCGTGTGCGACCCGAGCCGCCGGAGGAATCGGCCGGTCGGAAGCAACGGATCGGAGCGGCCCTCGTACATCGGCGCTCAGGGCCGGAGCGGGTCGAGCCGGGAGGGAGGGCTCATCCGTCTGAAGATACCGGCCGGACGATCCGCCGTCGACCGGAGCTCGCTTCAGGTTCCGGACGACGCTCGTCACAGGCTCCCCGGGCCGGATCAGCGGGCCCGCCGCGCACGGCCGTGCTCCTGCCGCTCGGGGGCGATGGCGGTGGTCACCGACTGGCTCGGCTCGCGGCCCGGGCAGGTGGTCGGCTTCGCCATCCTCGCCTTCCTCAACATCCACAACTACGCCGCCATCATCCCCCACGCCTGCCCGGTGTAGTGCCCCGCGAGGTAGGCGTTCTGGGATGGTGAGGAGCGCGGAGATCCAGAGGTCGGTCGTCCGGCTGGCCCAGACCGCGAAGCCGCACGCCAGAAGGAGCGCGAGCGGCACCCAGATCGCCGCCCAGGGGTGGGCCCGCACACTCTCCCGGGTCCGGTAGACCATCCGGTAGGAGGCGGCGCGGAGTGCCGGTCGTTCAGGGACCGGCCTCGCGGAGCAGCCCTTCGAGGTCGAACGGGTCCGCCATCCGGAGCTCGACCCCGCCCTCCGGGGTCTTGGGCCATTCTTCGGGGGGCCGGTCCCAGGTGAGCTCGAGCCCGATGCCGTCCGGATCGGTGAGGTAGATCGAGACGCTCACCCCGTGATCCGAGGCGCCCTGCACCGGCACCCCCGCGGCGAGCACCCGGTGCACCGCGGCCGCGAGGTCGGGCTTGTTGGGGTAGCGGATCGCGATGTGGTAGAGCCCGGTGTGCCGGTGCGGCGGCGGGTCGGCCCCGCGGCTCTCCCAGGTGTTGAGCCCCAGGTGGTGGTGGTACTGCCCCGCGGCGACGAACGCGGCGCTGTCGCGATACCTGGCCACCAGGTTGAAGCCGAGCACGCCGCAGTAGAACCCGATGGCGCGGTCCAGGTCGCTCACCTTGAGGTGGACGTGCCCGATGCCCGCGGCGGCGGGGATCCGGTAGCCGGACTCCGGTTCGGCCACGGGGGAGGTGTCGGTGGGCTGCCTGCTCACCCTTCTATCCTCGGCCCGGAATGTTCTCCTGTCAAATCGCCCGCCCGGGGGCGGACCACCATGACGCCGTCACCGACGGTCAGCAGGCACGCCTCGACCCGCGGATCGTCGCGGATCTTGAGGTTGAGGGCGCGGAGCGTCACGGTGTCGGCCTCCCGATCCGCCGGGTCGGCGACCGCGCCGTGCCAGAGCACGTTGTCGATCGCGATCAGCCCGCCGGGACGCACCAGGCGGACGCAGGCCTCGTAGTAGGCGTCGTAGGAGGGCTTGTCGGCGTCGATGAACGCGAAGTCGAAGCTCGCCTCGCCCAGGACGTGCAGCAGCGCCGCGAGCGTGAACCGCGCGTCGCCCAGGCGCAGCTCGATCCGCCCGCCGAGGCCGGCCTCTGCCCAGTAGCGCCGCGCGATGGCGGTCCACTCCTCGTTCACGTCGCAGGTGATGAGCCGGCCGTTGGCGGGGAGCGCCGCTGCCACCGCGAGCGCGCTGTAGCCGGTGTAGGTGCCGATCTCCAGCGCCCGGCGGGCCCCGATCAGGCGCGCCAGGAACCCGAGCAGGGCGCCCTGGTCGGCGCCGATCTGCATGCGGGCCTCCGGAAGCGTCGCCGTCTCGGCCCGGAGCCGCTGCTGGACCGGCGTCTCCCTGGCGAAGACCCCGGTGACGTACCGCTCCACCGACTCGGGGAGGAGCGAGCGGCCTCGCGCCGCGGTCAAAGGACCCGCCTCACCACCATCCGAGCACCTTCCACCAGAGCATGCCCAGGCCGAGCCAGATCACCAGGTTCACCAGCGAGACCAGGAATCCGATCCGCCACCAGGTCCCCTGGGAGAGATAGCCGGCACCGAAGAAAATGGGAGCCGACCCGGTGCCGTAATGGGTCAGGCTCGCGTCGAGGTTGGAATGATACGCGAGCAGGAAGGCGGCGAGGAGCGGGGGCGCCCCGGCGGCGAGAGCCGCGGCGAGGAAGCCGGGGTAGAGCGCCGTCACATGTGCGGTCATGCTGGCGAAGCCGTAGTGCAGGTAGAGGTAGGCGACCGCCAGTCCGGGGAGCGCGGCGAGCCACGGCCAGCCGGTCAGCCCGGCGAAGAGCGAGCCCGAGAGCACGCCGATGACGCCGGTCTCCTGGAGGGCGTCGGCCATCATGAGGAGCGGAGCGAACCAGATCAGCGCGTCCCAGGCCCGCCGCTCGGCGAGCAGGTCGTCCCAGGTCAGCACCCCGGCGAGCAGCAGCGCGGCGACCCCGGCCAGCGCGACGAAGGTGTTCGGCGTCCCGTGCCACGGCGAGCTTACCCACCCCGCCATCACCCCGAGCATCACCACCACGAGGCGGGCCTCCGCCTGCTTCATCGGCCCGAGCGCAGCAAGCGCCTCCCGGGCGTGCGCGCGAGCCGGCGCAATGTCGGTCGTCGTGGGCCGCACTAGGCGGTGAAGCAGCAGCGGCACCAGGGTGAGGGTGACCAGCCCCGGTACGATCGAGCCCGCCAGCCAGCGTACCCAGGTGAGCTCCACCCCGCCGATCTTCAGCGCGAACTCGGCGATCAGCGGATTCGCCGCCATGCCGGTGAGGAAGATCCCCGACGCGGTGTAGGTGGCGTGGAAGCTCACCAGCATCAGGAAGGAGCCCAGGTGCGCCGCGGTGGGCCCGGGGGACGATCCGCTCGCCTCGGCCACGCTCCGCGCGATCGGATACATGATCCCGCCGCCCCGGGCGGTGTCGGAGGGAACGAACGGCGCCAGCGCCACGTCGGCCCCGGCGAGCGAGTAGCCGAGCCCGAGCGTGCTCCGCCCGAAGCGCCGGATGAAGAGATAGGCGATCCGCTGGCCCAGGCGGGTCACGGTCACCGCCCGCGCGAAGAGGAACGCGGAAAAGACCAGCCAGACGGTGAGATTGGAGAAGCCCGAGAGCACCCGCGGCGGCGGGAGCGTGCGAGTGACCGCGAGGAGGGTCATCCCGGTGATCGCGCTCACGCCCATCGGCACCGGGTGCGCCACCAGCGCCACGATCGTGGCCACGAACACGGCGAGCAGGTGGCGCTGCGGCTCGTTCAGCCCGGGCAGCGGCAGGAGCCAGAGCGCGAGCCCGGGACCGAGCACCGCGAGCCAGCGCCACCCGGCGCCGGCCCGGGGCGGCGGGTCCACCCCCTCAGGCGGGGTGGAGATGTGCAGGGCGGGCCTCCGTCGCTCCGGACCAGACCACCCGCACGCCGAATCGGAGCGCGGCGAGGCCCGGCGGCAGCGCCACCACCCTGGTGCTCCAGAGGCAGAACTCGGGAGTGGGGCCCAGGACCATCTGGCGCATCCAGAGCCCGGCGCCCGCCGCGGCAACGATGGGAGCGAGCAGGTCGTCGAGCGCGGCGTAGCTCATGTGGCCCGGCTTGGCAAACCAGGCCGCATGGGTCGCCGCCTCCACCGCGGTGCCGGCCCGGAGCGCGTAGAGTCCCGCCCTCCCGCCGGCCGCCAGCGCGGCGGCCGAGTCGTGCGGCTGCCGCCGGCTCGCCGTGACCGCCGCCTGATTCAGCGGCTCGAGCGCCGCCATCCCGTCGACGAGGTACCAGTCCTCGTACGCCGCGCCGCCCGCCCCGGCCCACGGCGCGCCGCTCAAGGCGAGCGACAGCGAGCGGTGGAACCCCGGCGGCGGCTCGGCTGCGAGGGCCGCGTGGAAGCCGCGCTGCGCGGCCTCGTAGTCGGCTACCGCGACCCCCGCCTGCTTCCAGTGCCAGAACACGTAGGCGAGCATTGCGCCGGAGAATCTACTGCTTCTTTCGGCCTGCGGAATTCCGCTCGCCCGCCCCCATATTTCCGGCGTGTCCATCCTCTCCTTCGCCGATATCGGCGTCGAATTCGGCGCGACGATCCTGCTGCAGAACGTCACCTTCACCGTGGATCCGGGCGAACGGTGGGGGATCGTGGGCCGGAGCGGGGCCGGCAAGACCACCCTCTTCCGGCTGATCACCGGAGACCTGGCGCCGGCCCGCGGCACCATCGCCCGGCAGCCGGGGCTCCGGTTGGCGCTGCTCGATCAGGATCGCGTGTTCGGCGGTGCCGCGACGGTGTGGGAGGCGGCGGCGTCGGGGTACCGCGACCTGCTCGCCCTGGAGGTCGAGCTCGCCCGACAGGGCGAGCGGCTCGCCGCGCTCGGCGACCGCGTGACCGGGGCCGACCTCGCGCGCTACGGGCGCGACCAGGAGCGCTTTGCTCACGGCGGCGGATACCAGCTCCACGCCCGGGTGGACGCGGTGCTCCAGGGACTGGGGTTCGACCCCGAATCGGCCAGGACCCGCCCGCTTGCGAGCCTGAGCGGCGGCGAGCGGGGCCGGATCGGCCTCGCCGCACAGCTCGCCGCCCCGGCCGACCTCGTCCTGCTCGACGAGCCCACCAACCACCTCGACCTCGGCACCACGGCGTGGCTCCGCGACTACCTCGCGGAATTCGGGGAGACGGTGCTGGTGATCAGCCACGACCGCGCCTTCCTCGACGACACGGTGGACCACGTGCTCCACGTCTCGGCGCGCAGCGCGACGGCCTATCGCGGGGGCTATTCCGCGTTCGTGACCCAGCGCGACGCGCGCCGGCTCGCGCTCGAGCGGGAGGTGGCCCGGCAGGACAAGGCGATCGCCAGGGAGGAGGACTACATCCGGCGCAACCTCGCCGGGCGGAACAGCGCCCAGGCCAGGGGCCGGAGGGCCCGGCTCGCCCGCCTGCCCCGGCTCTCGCCGCCCCCCGGCGAAGCCGGCGCCCTCACGCTGAACCTCGAGATCGCCGAGCGGGGCGGCGACCAGGCGCTCGTGGCCGAGCGCCTCACCGTCGCCGTGGGCGATCGGGTGCTGGTGCGGGAGTTCTCCGCGGTCGCCCGGCGGGGCGAGGTGATCGCCCTCGTGGGCCCGAACGGCGCCGGCAAGACCACGCTCCTCGCCACGCTCCTGGGCGCGCGCCCGCCGGCCGCGGGCCAGGCCCGGCGGGGCGGCGCGATCAACGCCGAATGGTTTCGTCAGGACCTGGCGCAGGTCCCCGACGACCGGAGCATCTACGACTGCATCGCCGAGCTCCGGCCCGCCTGGAACCGCGGCGCCATCCAGAATCTCCTCGGCTGCTTCGGGTTCTCCGGCGACGAGGTGCAGCGAAGCACCGCGGTGCTCTCCGGCGGCGAGCGCGCCCGGGTGGCCCTCGCGCTTCTCATGCTCGGCAGGGCCAACCTGCTCGTCCTCGACGAGCCGACCAATCATCTCGACGTCGAGTCCATCGAGGCGATCGAGGATGCGCTGGAGGACTACGAGGGCACCGTCATCCTGGTGAGCCACGACCGCGCCTTCCTCCGCGAGCTGGCCACCAGGGTCTGGGCCTTCGACGGCGACCGGATCGACGACTACCCCGGAACGTTTCTCGAGTGGGAAGAGCACGACGCCCGCCGCGCGGCGCGCCGCGCCGCCGCGATCTCGGAGCGCGCCGCCACCAGCCGGAAGATGGCGAAGGCGCAGACCAGACTGGCCGCGCTGGAGCGGCAGGTGGTGGAAGAGGCGTATCGCGGGGCGAGGCGCGGCGTGGAATGGCTCGAGCGGTGGATCCAGCAGCACGAAGATCGAATCGCCGAGTTGACGGCGGCGCTCGCCGACCCCGCCCTCCACGACGGGACCGCCGCGGGTGCCCGCCGGGCCGGGCAGCTCGACGCCGAGCTCCGGCAGGCCCGGGGCGAGCTCGATGCCGCGATGGCCCGCTGGGCCGCGGCGGTCGAAGCCCTCGACCGGACGCCCGGCGGCGCTACTCGAACTCCACCCGCGCCGGGGACTGCTCCGCCCCCACCCGCCCCGCCACGATCTCGGCCTTGAAGTAGTTCTCCCCCCGTACCGGCACCCCGGCCCGGCGCCGAAGCAGCGCGAGCTGGCCGAAGTGGGTCAGCGCGTCGGCAATGGGCCCCTGGAAGAGCCGCTCGCAGGGAAACCCCAGTGCGGCATCCGACGCCAGCACGGCATCGAGCCGGCGGGTCCCCTTGAAAAACCGCTCCACGTCCGCGTCCCAGGCTTGCGGGGGCACCGCGCGCCACAGGTGGTCTCCGCCGGCCAGATGCACCGCCCAGTCGAGCAGATCGCCGATGTGCGCCAGGATCTCGGCCGGGGTGCGGGTCCCCTCCGCAATGCGGAACGATCCGAAGCCCGCCGGCGCGTCGCGGAGGATCTTCCCGCCCCGGTACGCCAGCGTCGCGAGGGTGTGCCGCAGCAGCTCTCGCTTGGGATCCGGCTCCGTGCCCATTCGACGTCCTCCTGATGATCGGCAGGAAGGAAAATTAGGCGCCCGATCTCCACCCGCTCGGCGGGCTCAGCGGCCGCGAAACGAGGCATGGCCGAAAACGCGGCAGTCGGAGGTCGCGGTGTGAGCCGGGAGCCACGCGAGCGTCGTCCTGAAGCGGAGCCGGCAGATACCGGAAACGCCACCATCGCAAGGAGGCTGACCCGTGTCACGCACAGTCGCAGGGACCGGCATCCGGGCAGCAGCTCTGGGGCTCGCACTCGTGGGGATCGCTTCGTGCGGCGCGCCGCCGCCGCCGGTGGGTGCCGTGTACGTCGAGCGTCGCCCGCCACCGACGCGGGTGGAAGTGATCGGGCCCCGGCCCGCCGTCGGCTACGTCTGGATCGGTGGGTACTGGCGCTGGGGCCCAGGTGACTACGTCTGGGTCCCCGGCCGTTGGACCATCGTCGAGCCCGGGCATCGCAAGTGGGTAAAGGGCCGCTGGGCCCACCGCGGCCGGGTGTGGTACTGGATTGACGGGCACTGGCGCTAGGCCCCGGGGCGGTGGTAGCGGAACGGCGGCAACAGTGAACGGTCAACAGTCAACGGGAACTGCCCCGGGAGCGGTAACCCGCGCCCGGGGCAGTTCCTGTTGACTGTTGACTGTTGACGCAGTGTTAGAAGTGGTACCCCACCAGGATCATGAACGAGCGGGTCTTGTAGCTCTCCGTGCTCGTGAGGGTGCCGAGCTTGAGGTCGGTGATGCCGTACACGTAGCGACCCTCGATCGAGAGCGGTATCCGCCCGCCGAGCTGCACGCCGCCGCCGATCACGCCGGCGTAGGTGGTCTTGGCGCGCTTCTCTCCGCTCGGCTCGGTGTCGGGGCAGTCGACATCGCCGGCCTCGCAGTACACCTCGAACGAAGCCTGCGGCCCCGCGTACGCGAAGGGCTTGATGGCCGGCGTGGGAAGCATCACGCGCACATAGACCGGCACGTCCACGTAGTCGAGCTTCCGGGCATCGCCGGTGGTGCTGCTGGTGACCCCGCGCTGCGCGTAGAGCCCCTCGACTCCGAATCCCACCAGGCCGCCCTTGCTGCCGACGGAGAGACCGGCGGCGAATCCGGTCCGCGTTCCGAGATCGCCGGGGAGCACGCCCTTGTTGGATACGTTGCCGAACGAAGCCCCGCCCTTGATGCCGAATCCGGCCTGGGCGGTGACGGTCGCGGGAACGGCGAGCAGCAACAAGCCCGCGATGAGCGCCGAGAAACGCCTCATGGCACTGCCTCCCTTTCATGTTTCCGTTGGTTGACCGGCGGGTTGATCCATCCCCTGCCCGGATTCCGCCGGGCCCGCCCACCGAGTAGGTGACGAGGCAACCGGGCCGTCCAGCACCCGGCCCGCTATGCCGTCACACCCTCCTCCCGATACGCCGCCAGCACCTCGGGGCTGAAGCAGGCAAAGATCACTTCGTCGAGCGAGGGGGCCCGGACCAGGGTTTCGCGCGCCGTTGCCACCGCGATCCTCGTGGCTCGGCCCACCGGAAACGCGAAGATGCCGGTGCTGATGGCCGGGAATGCGATCCGCCGGCATCCGCGCTCGTTGGCGAGCAGAAGCGCCGAGCGATACGCCGAGGCGAGCAGCTCCTCTTCGCCGGCTTCCCCACCCTGCCACACCGGTCCCACGGCGTGAATGACGAATCGCGCCGGCAGTCCGAAGCCCTCGGTGAGGCGCGCCTCGCCCACGGGGCAGCCGCCGAGCCCCTCGCAGGCGAGCGCCAGCCCGGGACCGGCCGCGCGGTGGATCGCCCCGCACACCCCGCCGCCGGGGATCAAAAACCGGTTCGCGGCGTTCACGATCGCGTCTACCGCGAGCGTCGTGATATCCACCACCAGAGCCCGGAGCACAACGGCGCGGTCGAGCTGGCCGGGCGCGCTCCCGGCGGTCGGCATGGCCATCGGTGGTCCTCCCGTTGCGGGAAGCGAGCGGAGATCCGGACCCGGCATACGCACTAGGACGTCGGCGCCCGGCGCCGCCTGCACTCGGTCACGCCATGCGGCGGCCCGAGAGCACCAGGACGGCCGAGCCGTCCGCGTAGAACGCCGAGCGGGGAGGACCCGCCAGCGGCTCACGGAATCGCTCGCCGAACAGCGGCGCGGCGTCACCCTGAAACCGGGCCGCGTGCGCCTCGGTCACCCCCCATGGCGGGTGGCGCACCTCGTACTCCAGCGTCCCGCCGGCGCGCCGGCCCGAATAGCCCCAGTAGTGCTCGGTGATGAATTCCGCCTCCGAAGGGCGCCGGAGCGGCAGGAGGGGCGAGCGGAGTTCCCCGGAGATTCGCCAGCGCTGCCCGCGCCGATGCCAGGCGTAGCTCACCTCACCCGGCCGCTCGGGCGAGAGCCCGCCCAGCTCGATCGCGTGGGTCATCGGGACGCGGCGATACGGCTCCCGCCAGGCGAGCCGCGCGACCCAGGCGACCCAGCGCTTCGGCACCAGCTCGCGAAGGAACACCACGCCTCGGCGCCAGCCGCCGTCGCCCGCGCGCCGCCGGACGTAGAACCGCAGGTTGACCTCGTCGAAATCGCGGTGGAACGGAATCGCGAGGCCGAGCACCCTGGTGTCGAGGAAGCGGAACCCGACCAGGCTCACCAGGGTGAGCCCGTCCCACCCGTCGAGCTCGGTCCCCGTCGGTACCAGCGGCCGGAGCAGCCCGGGATCCACCTCGAAGTTCAGGATCAGGAGGTGGCGCCACTCCGCGGTGAGAAACCGCCGCTCCGGCGCCACCCGGCCTCAGGAGCCGGTGTCCGTCGCGGCCTGCACCGCCTGGCGGAAGTCCAGCGGCGCCTGGATCCCGTCGAACAGCTCCTTGGTGCCGCCGCTTCCCGTCACGATGATGGCGCCGTAGCCGAACATGCGGCCGGCCAGGGTCTGCCCGACCTCGATGCCCTCGATCTTGGGCAGCAGCAGCTCGATCGATCGGGTGGTCAGCACGCCAAGCTTGATGATGACCCGCTTGTTGGTGACCGCGAATTCGGAGCTCCGCCGCCGGAGCCAGGCGAGGCCGAGCGCCACCACCGCCGCCGCCGCGGGCAGGAGCGCCACCACCTTGGTATCGGAGCTGGCGGCCCAGACGCCGAGCGGCAGCAGGACGACGAGCGTCAGCAGCGCCGGCAGCAGGTACACCTTCCAGTGGAGCCGGGTGCGATAGGTCACCGCTTCGCCGCTCAGGAGGTGACGGTCAACGTAGCTCATGGGTCCTCGCTGATGGGGGGCCGCGATCGGGCGGGGACACTCCGCGCGGATCAGACTCCCACCACGCGGCTCCGGCGCTCGTAGAGAATCGTATCGCGCCAGACGCCGTGGTGCCTGGCGATCCGCTCCCGCCGGCCGAGCACACGGAACCCGCACGCTTCGTGGAGCCGCGTGCTCGCGGCGTTCTCGGGGAAGATGGAGGCCTGGAGGGTCCAGATCCCCGCCGCTTCGCTCTGGCGGATGAGCTCCTCCAGCAGCCGCCGGCCGATGCCCTGCCCCCGCGCCCTCCCTGCCACGTACGCGCTCACCTCCGCGACGCCGCGGTAGACCGCCCGACGCGACACCGGGGAGAGCGCCGCCCAGCCCAGCACTGCGCCGCCCTCCCGCGCCGCGATGCGGCACTGCGGCAGGTGGGCCGCGTCCCACTCGGGCCAGTCCGGGGCGCCGGTCTCGAAGCTGGCCTGCCTCCCGGCGAGCCCCTCCTCATAGATGGAGCGCACCGTCGGCCAGTCCTCCGCCAGAAGCGGTCCCAGCACGATGGACGGCGGGCGCGCCGGGTCGCCGGTCCTCACGGGCGGCGCCGGTAGGGCGCCAGGAGCCGCTGCCAGCTGTCCGCGACACGGCGGTACTCGTTCACGCAGCGCCCCGCCCGATGTTCGGGGAGCCAGCCGCCGGTCACGATCTCCGGGTAGCGCGCCGGGTCCCGCCCATAGATCCAGCACAGGATGTTGTACACCCGCTGCTGCTCGAGGCCGTGGTCGTCGGCGAAGGCGAGACTGTCGAGCACCTCGGCGTGGGCGCGCTTCGCGAACCACCCCACCGCGCCGAAGGCGAGCGAATCGCCGCTCGCGCCCTGCTGGAGCAGCAGGATGGTGGCGAGCTGGTCGGTGGCGTCCTCTTCGCGTCCGGTGATCGGCAGCCCGAGCACGTCGATCAGGCTGTGCCCGAGTTCGTGGAGCAGGGCGAACTCCACCGTCCCCATGACGAGGTAATCGCCGCCGGTTTCGTTGGCGAACCGCTCGGACAGGTACTTGAACAGCTCGTAGCAGAGGATGACCGTCCGGGTGCTCTGCTCGTAGGACGCGTTGGGCTCGTTGCAATGCGCGGTGGTGAGATGGATGTCCCGGGGAATCCGGAGCGAATCGTTGAGCCGGGTGGCGATCGTCTCCAGGAAGTGGTTGGCGATGAGGCCGGCGCGGAACTCGGTGAACTCCGGGGCCGCGGGCCCGTAGTCCGCGAGGAAGCGCCCTCTGGCCTCCGCCGCGCCGCCGTCGCTCCCGGCGGGGCTGCGGGGCGGGGCCGGCGAGGGCCGCTGCCCGCAGGCGGCCGCCAGCAGCACGGCCAGGAGGGCCGCGACCGGTCCGCGCATCGCCAGGTTCGGGTCGCCTACTTCTTGACGTACTTCCAGTTGCGCGGCTTACCCTCGGCCATCCACCCGACCGCCGTCTCGAGCCGCCGCCGCCGGGTGTCTTCGCCCTTGGCCTCGATGATCCACTCGATATACTCGCGCTGGTGGCTCGCGCTGAAGCCCTTGAACGTCGCACCCGCCTTCGGGGTTTTCCGCAAGGCGGCGGCCAGATCGGCGGGCACCGGGAGCGGCTTCCGGGTTCCGGGCTTCTTGCGGGTCACCTTGATCCCTTCGTCGTTGAGCCGCACCGCCTCCTTGATGAATCCGGTGAGCACCTTCTTCGAGGGAAGCTCGCTCAGGCTGGCGACCCGCCCGAAATTGCCCATCGCCTCGTCCACCGTGCGGCCGTCGAGTCCCTTGATCAGCGGGCCCTTCCAGAAGCCGAAGATGCAGTGCTCCTTGAACGCCGCCATCCCGCACAGCATGCCCTTGTACATGAAGCTGGGCGAGCTCCACTTGAGCGTCTCCTCGACCTCCGGACAGGCGGCGTGCACCAGCGCGCGCAGGTGGGTGAGGATCGGCCTGGCAAACTCAGCGGATCGGGCGATGTAGGCATCAACTCGCGGATCTCGGCTGCCCATGGCGTCCTCGGATGCGGTGGCGTGAAGGGTCCGGGCCTTCGGGAATCGCCCCGGCCCCGGAGATCAACCTACTCCCGGCCGCGGCGCCGGGCCATCGGCGAAGGCCGCTCACGCCGCGCCGCCGGTCCGCCGGGGGGCCAAAAGCGCGCGGATGGCGTCGAGATCGAGGGTCCCAGCGTGAGTACCGGCGCGCGATTGACCTGGACGGTGTGTTGCGCGGTCATCGAGCGCCTCCGCCGTGCCGGACCAGGCCCGGGCTCACGGCCGGCGCCCAGGTCCGGACCCATTCATCCACCCGGAGCCCGAGCATGACGTTCAGCCACTCGCCGTCGCCGCGCGGCGGGGGGGTGATGGTCCGCGACATCCGCTCCCAGGCCGACCGCATCGTCACCCGCCGGAGCTCCGCGAGCAGCATCGCGGACAACGGGTCCTCTCCGTCGGCCGGGCCGGCGGCGTCCCGGGGTTCGCGGGCCGGGGCCGCCGCCTCCTCCGGCCGGACCGCGAAGAGGGATTCGAGCGAGTCGTTCGCGCGGAGCTTCCCCGGCGGCACGCCCAGCGTCCGGCCCAGGGTCTCCAGCAGAACGATCGCCGCGGCCGGGGATACCGCGCGGGATTCCGCCGCGAGCACCGGGAGGGGGAGCTCCGCTCTGCCGCTGAGCCGCTTCTCCGCCGCGCGCCGGTAGGCGGCGAGGACTCGATCGAAGGGGGCGGGCATGCGCGCCGCTGCCTGCTCGAGGCGGGTCAGCTGCGGCCAGGCGGGCCGGAATCGAGGGGCGACGCATGGGTCGGCTGGTAAAGCCCGATCTCCCCGCCGCTCGGCAGGCGGATCGAGGTCCGAGTCCCCCACGGCTCCTCGCTGACCGGAGTGCAGGCCACCCCCAGCGCTTTCAGCGCCTTGAGGTACGCGGGGAGGTCGTCGCACATCAGGTACAACGCCGCGTCGAGAAGCGGACGCCCCGCGTGCGGCCGGCCCGAGCCGCCGTCGGCGGGGTGGAGCGCCAGCTCAGCCGGCGGGAGCGCGAAGATCAGCCAGCCGCCGCCCGCGTCCACCGACGGAAACCCCAGAACATCGTGAAAGAACGCCCGATCGAGCTCGGGGTTTTCACTGAAGAGAAGCAGGTGGGCGCCGGTAATCACGCGACGGCTCCATCCGGGGTGGACGAAGCTATCGCCGGGCGCGAGGCGCGGGCAAGCGAGGCGGGCGCGCCTTCACCGGGCCGGCGCAGGCTCACGCCGGTCACTCGGCCGCGAACCCGCCGTTGATCTCCGCGAACGGCACCGCGCGCGCCAGGCTGGTGAAGGTCCCCTGCCCGGCGACCTCCCTCGCCGCCTCGAGGAACCCGGTCCAGGCTGCGCGCGCCAGCGCGCCGCCCGTGCTGATCCGCCGCACCCCCGCGTCCGCGAGCTCCGCCACGGTGGTGAAATCGGCGCCGACCAGCACGTTCACGGGCCTGGGGGCGACCGCCCGGACCACGGCTCGGATGTCGCTCGCGCTCCGGATGCCGGGCGCGTAGAGGCACTCGGCCCCTGCTGCGGCATACGCGGTGAGCCGGCGGATCGTCTCGCCCAGGTCGGGACGTCCGACGATGAAGCCCTCGGAGCGGCCGGTGAGCAGGATCCCCGTTCCACTGTCGTCAATCGCGCGACGGGCCGCCCGGATCCGCTCCACCGCGAGCGTGAAATCGAAGAGCGGGTGAGCGGGATCGCCGGTCGAGTCCTCGATGGAGAGCCCGGCGATCCCGGTGGCTGCCGCCCTGGCGACGTTGGCGCCGACCTGCTCGGGCTCCGCCGCGAAGCCGCCCTCGAAGTCGGCGTTGACCGGCACCGCCACGCCCCGGGCGACAGAGCGAAGGTGGCGCAGGGTCTCCTCCAGCGTCACCCGGTTGTCGGGCCGGCCCAGGGACCAGGCTAACCCGGAGCTGGTCGTCGCGAGCGCCGGAAAGCCGAGCCGGACGAGCAGGCGGGCGCTGCCCAGGTCCCACGGGTTGGGGATGACGAAGCACCCGGTTTCATGCAGCCGTCGAAATACGCGGAGGCGGTCGCTGCGCGCGGGCATGGCGGGAAGAGATCGGCCGAAGGCCGGGTTAGAGGGTACGGACGATTACGGCTTGGCGCGCCGCTGCGCGAAGAGCCACTTCACGAACTCGTCGGAGCCGTAGGTCGCATCCCAGGAGTTGTGGTTGAGACCCAGGTATTCCGTGAAGCGCACCTTCGCCCCCACGCCCTCGAGGGCCGCAGCCGGCTCGCGCGACCCCGTCACCGGGATCACCGCGTCCATTTCGCCGTGGAAGATCCAGATCGGGACCTGACGAAGCCGCCGCGCCAGCGCCGGCGATGGCGGGCCGCTGTCGGGCGGCACGACGGCCACCGAGCCGCGGAACGCGGAGAATTCCGAGACCCATCCGCAGATCGGCGCCACCGCGGCGAACAGCTCGGGATGCCGGTAGGCGAGGTACCAGGCCCCATGACCGCCCATCGAGAGGCCCGTCAGGTACACCCGATCGGGATCCCCGCGGAACTCCGCCAGCGTCTGCCGGAGGGCGGTGAGGGCCAGGTCGGCCGGCACACCCACCCACTGTGAATCCGCCGGAACCTGGGGGAAGACGACGATCGCGGGGTAACGGGACGCGTCCCGCCGGATCGCCGGCCCGAGGCCGACGGTCGTCTGGAGCAGACCATCCGCACCCCGCTCGCCGGCGCCGTGAAGGAAGAGAATCACCGGCCAGGCGGCGGCGGTGGCGTAACCGGCGGGGACATAGACCTGGTACCGGTAGGAGTGGCCGGCCACGGTTGCCGTCCGGTCCAGGAATCCGGTCTCGATCCGTTGAGCGCCAAGGGGCCCGGCGAGAAGGGTGAGCCCGACCGCGCAACCGAGCCCTCGTCTAGTCACCGGCCGGCTCCGATGTTGAGCGCCGCCGGCTCACCTCTCCCTCCGAGCCGAGGAGGCCGTGGAGCTTCGTCATCGTGGCCCAGTTCCGGGCGGTCGCCCGGTCACCCAGCACTCCCCCGACCGCCTCGGCGACCGGACTCTTCAGGATCCCCACGGGGCACCAGAGATAGGCCACCCGGCCGCCGAGCCCCAGTGCCTCGGGCGCCCAGTCCCGCCGCGTCAGCGGGACCAGCCGGGCACGATCCGCCGGATTGGCGAGGACGGTGACCAGCAAGCGGCTCGGATCGGCGGCCACCCTGCCCAGAGGGTTTCCGGCCATGATGGCCGCGACCTCCGCGGCGGTGAGCACCAGCACTCGCGCCGTGACGCCCAGTCGGTCGGACATCGCCCGTTCGATCCGGGCCGCCGGGTCGCCCCGGCCGGCGCCCGGGACCGTGAAGACGACGTTCCCGCTGTTGAGCAGGGTCGAGACGTCGCGATAGCCAAGCTCCGTGACGAGCGCCCGCAGGTCGGCCATGGCGACCCGCTTCGCGCGGCCGACGTTGATCCCCCGAATCAGCGCGACTTGCCGATTCGCCATGGTTCACGCCCCTCCGCGTGTGGCCCCACTCCGTTCCGCCAGGGAGCGGCCCATCCGCACCAGCTCGACCGGAGGGACATCCGGCAGCGGGTGGCGGACCCGTTCCAGCGCCTCGTATCCGGCGGCCCGGTAGAACGGCTCGCCCGGCAGCGTGGCCATCAATTCCAGGCGCCCGAACCCGGCCCCGTACGCCTCGCTCTCGCAGTGAGACAACAGCCGCCGGCCCAATCCCTGGCGTGCGGCGGCGGGGTGGACGAAGAAGGCGCGGATCCGCGCCGCTTCGCTCCCCGGGTCGAGGTCGGCATCGCTGTCCGCCTTCGCCTGGTCCCCGCCGAAGAGGGTGCGGCGATGACTCCAGCCGCCGCAAGCCACCAGGCCGCCGCCGCGCTCGATGACGTAATAGGTGCGGTCGAGGATCAGCTGCGTGTCCACGCCGAAGACGTGCCGGATCAGGGCCTCGATCTGGCGGGCGCTGTAGAACCCGGCGCTGAGGACCCGCGCCGACTCGGTGATGAGGTCGTTGAGCGGCTCGAGCTCCTCGGGCCGGGCGGGGCGCATCACATCCATACCTGTCGGGCCCCGAACCGGGCCCGCGCGCGCGGATCTCGGCAAAGCGGGCGGGTTAGAATCCGCGGGTTGTCTGGTCGGCGGACGCCAGCTGCCGCTTCACGCCCTCGCTCGCGATGCTCACCAGGTGCTCCCGCAGGGCGCCGGCCGTCTCGCGGTCCAGACGGGACAGCGCCGCGTTGATGCGAAGGAGGGCGAGACGGGTCTCCGGCGTTTCGTGGATGACGTGATCAATGCTCCGGCGGAGCTGATCCCGCTCGTAGGCGTTCAGGGCCCCGACTTGCCGGATCGCCGCGCGCACCGCGGACACCACTTGCGACGTCCAGGGGTAGGACCGGCCACAGCAGTGGCAGTATCCCGGCGGAGCCAGAGGACCCGGGCCGCAAGACACTCCCTCCACTCCGGTTGCCACAGCGGCCGCCGAGGCGACTCCCAGAATCGGCTCCCGACAGCCGGGGCACGAGGCGAAGACCGGCGCACCACACCGAGGACAGTGGAGCACGTTCGGGGAAGGGTCGCCGGGGGCCGGATTGCTGACCAGGTGAGCGTTGAGGCAAACCAGCACGGCGCCGTCGGTGTCGGCGCGGAAGGGATGTGCCGCTGCCTGATGATCGTCGTGGAGGGATATAGGCATTCCGTCTCCCCCTACTTCGCAGGGGTGGCGTCCTTCGGCGCGGTCCCAGGCCGCGCGCTGCTCCTGCGGCAGCCATGCCGCCGGCCGGCGCGGACGACGCAACAAGATAGTCGGGGCCGGTGCGCCGCGCGAAGGCCGGCCCGGCGGACCGCCGGCGAACCCGGGTCACCGGCCGGCCCGGGGGGTGTCGGGTCGAGCCAGGTCGTCCCACACGGCAACCGGCACACCACGACCCGGGCTTGCCGTTGTCCGGCCAGAGGTGCGCAATCACCGGGGCAGAGGGCGGATGGTGGCTGCGCTGCTGTCGGCCGGGGAAGAGGGCTGGCGATAGACGATGACCTTGCCGATGAGCCGTGACTTTGGGGACGAGGCGCTCCGGGGCACCACGAGCACGGCGTCACCGCCCAGTTTGGCGGCCTCGGTCGCCAGCCGCCGGCCCATCCGATCTAACGAAGCGTCCCACTCGCTGGTCACCTCGATGAGGGCGATGGACCGGTAGGGCTGGGTCGGCTCGTCGAGCAGGACGGGAACCGCCGCGCGGGCCTGGACCGGCCGCGGGGTTGGCTCGATGCGGAGAACATCGGCGCTGGTGCAGGCGGCGAGCAAGCTGAGAAGACCGAAGCATGCCGGGCGCATAGGGACCTCCGGAGAACGGCTGCGGTGATCGCGGGGGTGGGAGGGGGCAAGGTACGGTGGGGCGAGGTTCCCGGGCGGCGGAGAGCGGCCCCGGCTGTCACCGGACGATGACAGGGAAGGGTCCGGGCGTCCGCGCCCGGGGACATGGTCATGGATCCGTCGCTCCTTGAATCGGGGGACCGCTCATTCCGTGCCAGGAGGCGTGGGCCCGGCGGCGTGATGGGGAGCGCGTCCGCGTTGCGGGCAGGGGCGGCGGCCAGGGCTCCCGCCGCGGAATCCGCTCGCCCCGCCGCCGCCGCGCTCAGTCCCGGCGGGCAGCGCGGGTTAGGCTCGGGTGAACGCCGGCACGGCCCCCGGCAGCGGCCGCCGAGGGAGATCGGGCCCCGGCGTCCCCGAGGCTGCGCCCGGGGGAGACCCGATTTCAGGTCAGGTTGGCCCGGAGCCCTGTCCAGGGGGCCGTCGGTGGCTATATTCGCCGGTCGCCACCACACCACCAGAGAGATGGGGAGGATACCATGACCACCGCTACACTCCAGGCCCGCAGCCTCACGCCCACCCTGACCGTGAACGACCTGAAGCGCAGCCGGCGCTTCTACACCGAAGGGCTCGGCTTCGAGGTGGAGGAGGAATACGAGGCCGAGGGGGAAGTCCGGGGCGTGAGGCTCGCGGCCGGTGAAGCCAAGCTGGGGCTGTCGCAGGACGACTTCAGCAAAGGCCGCGATCGGGCCAAAGGCATCGGCATGCGCTTCTACCTGGAAACCGAGCAGGACCTCGCCGTCCTGGCCCGGCAGGCGAAGGGCGCCGGGATCGCCCTGGACAGCGACCCTGCGCCGCTCCCCTGGGGTCCGATGGCGTTCCTCGTCACCGACCCGGACGGATTCAAGCTCACGATCTCGAACCCGGAGTGAGGGAGGAGCGGCCGGACACTTTCGGCACGCCGGCCAGGAACGCCTCGACCTCGGACGCCGAGCTCAGGACGGTGACCTGCTTGGCGTCCCTGACCGGCGCCAGGCGTCGCAGAATGTCCGGCCGGCGCCGGGAGGGGTAGGTCCAGATCCACGCGACGAACTCCCAGCCGAGCCGCTCCGGGCAATCCGATGGCAGCTCGGGCCGGTTCCGCCCCCGCGTGCGCAGCCGGCGAGTCAGGACCCGCCACAGGCACAGGGTCCTCGGCAAGTCGAGAAAGACCACCGCATCCGCGGCGTCGAGGCGAAGGTCCAGTGTGCCCCCGTAGTTGCCATCCATGATCCAGCTCGGCCGGGCGACCAGCCCCTCGACGAGGGCCCGCCATTCCTCGGGAGGGGTTGCAACCCAGCCCGGCCGCCAATAGAGGGCGTCCAGGTGCACCAGCGGCAAGCCGGTGCGCTCCGCCAGCCGGAGCGCGAACGCCGTCTTTCCGCTTCCGCCCGCACCGATGACCAGGACGCGCTGCATCCGGGCTCTGAGCGTGGTGGTCATCCGAGCTCGTGCGCTGGCATCGGGGAAACCCGCCCCGCGGGCGGGCTCCCTTCGGGCGTTCCAGGCAGCGATCAGTTCGTTGTAGATCGCCGCGATCTCGGGGGGTTCGGAAGCGTCAGGCATCGGGGTGAGCGGAACGGGTCTTCGGCCGCCGGTACCGGGCCGCCGCATCAGGGGAGGGTCCGCTTGGGTGATTCGGCGACCCTTCAGGAATCGGGCCGAGGCTGCCCCGGGCGATAACTCTTCAGGGCTCCCGATGGGCACCGGGCGATCTGCGCCTCGACCTCATCGGCGGACGCCGCCTCGGGGCGAACCCACCGTTTGCGGCGGACGTCGAAAACCGCCGGCAACCCCCGTACGCAATTGCCCGAGTGGATGCACACCGCCGGGTCGAACGTGACGGTGATCTCAGGCGTTTCATAGACTTGCAGTCGTTTGGGCATGAAGCCTCCGTCATTCCGGCCGTGGGAACGCCGGGAAAACCGTTCCGGCGGGCGGCGGGTGGGACCGGTCGGCCGGCACGCGACCCTCCTCCTCAGCCGGCCGCAAGGGTGGCCGTCAGGTTCATCGGCACGCCGGCCAGGGCCTTGGAGACGATGCAGTTGACCTTCGCATCGAGCGCCAGGCGCTGAAACTCGGCCTCGGGCAGACCGGGGACATCACCGCGCGTGGTGAGGTCGATTCCGGTGATGCCGAATCCTTCCCCGACCTTGGTCAGATGCACGACGGCCGAGGTCTCCAGGGTTCGCGGAGGATGCCCCGCCTTGGTCAGGCCGAGGGAGAGGGCCATCGTGAAGCACCCCGCGTGGGCGGCGCCCAGGAGCTCCTCCGGGTTAGTCCCCGGCGCACCCTCGAAGCGCGTCTTGAAGGAGTACGGGCCCTCGAAGGCCCCGCTCCCCAGGCGAATGGTCCCGCTTCCCGCTCGAAGGTCTCCACTCCATTTCGCGCTGGCAGTCCGATCCATGGTGGATACACCTCACTGTTCCTCGCCCTTCGCCTCGCCAGAGTGCAACGGCGGCTGCGTCCCGCCCTGCACATCCCCTGCCGGGTCCCCGCTGGGGCGGCGGCGCGGCGGTCCGGCACAAAGCATACCGCCCTCGACGCGGCGGGGCCACGTCGGCGCGACCCGCCCGGCGCGCCCTCGGCACCGGCGACCGCGAGTTAGGCTGCCGCTCCCACCCGACGCCCTGGGCTGGCGGCGGTAGATGAAGCCGGGCCCGCAGAGCAGTCCTGCTGAGGCCAGGGAGTGTCCCTAACGGCCCCGCTCCCACCGCCAGACTGGACCGTCATGGGGATCCACGACGGTGCCGACGTGCTGAAAGCCGCACTTCGTCAACACCCGGGTCGAGGCGTTGGCTTCCGGCAGGGTGTGGGCACGGACCACCTCGACCTGTGGGGTGTCGAAGGCGAAGGCGACCAGGGCGGCCGCGGCCTCGGTAGCGTAGCCGTGCCCCTCAAAGCCCGGTGCGATGCCGTAGGCGATTTCGACCGTGCCCGTCGAATCCGGCGGGCCCTTGAATCCGGCGGTGCCGATCAGCGCGCCGGCTTCGAGGTGCACGAGGAAGAACCCGTAACGCCACGGGTCGGGCCCCTGGGAGACGCGGAGCGCCGCAAGCCAGTCTTGCGATACCTCCCCCGAGGTGAACATCTCGCGAAGGCCGGCGGCAGGTGGGAAGCCGGTCGCCTGCTCGAGGCGTTCCGGCTGCTCGATCAGCATGAGCATATGCCCTGGGAGGCATGGCTTCAGACTCAGGCGCGCCGTCTCGAGTGACATCTGCGCTCCTTTGAAGAAGAGCGGCGCGCGGGTTAGGCTGCCCGCGGCCGGGGGTGCGCGCCACGGTCAACGTGGTCGTCCGCGAGTCCCTCGCAGCATACCGCCCGCCGGGGCCAGCGGGTCACGCTTGCCCGGAGAAAGGAGGACCCGGACGCGCACACCCGCAATCTCGATGTCCGGGGTAAGGACCAGCGCATGCTCCGCCCGAAGGTACTCGATACTCAGCCTGTCGGGCCCGATCCAGTGGAGCTGTGCGCCGTACGCGCTGTCGTTACGAGCGGCCCTGGAGAGGGTTGCGACGGGTCGTGCGGTCAGCGCCGCAGCGCCGCTTGGAACGACATAGATCTGGTATTCGAAGCGCCGCCTGCCAGCACTGCGTTCCACGAGGACGGCGTCGACCCGGCCTGCGGGTGCCAGGACTCTCCGGACCTCGTTCCAGGAAGAGGTAGCGGAACAGCAGAGGAGTGACAGGGGCAGGGTACAGCGAAGGAATCGCCGGGAACATGTCGAGGCGAACCGCGTCATCGCTGACTTCCTCGCCGTTGGCGGCGGCACGCCGCGTGCTTCTGCTGCAGGGCCGCTTCGCGCGGGCGCGGCCGCGGCTCACGACGCAATGTAAGGCGGCCCCGCCTGCCCGGCCAGCGCGCCGCCTTCGGCTGACACCACGGTCCACTCGAAGCTCCCGGTTCCCATCGTCCGATCACCTGCGACGGTGACATCGCGATTCGACACCGTGGCGGCCGCGGCCCTGTCGGCTGCGACACCGGGTTAGGTTGCCCGGTTCCGGAGCTGGTGTCTAGGGTGCTCTGCGCTCTCGAAGCCCGTATCCCCCGATGGGTATTGTTTCCACCCGATTACTGAATCCGGCTATCAGGGGCCGTCCTTTGGCGATCGCGGCTTGCACTGCCGGCAAGCTGAGGGAAGCCTGGTGAGTCGCCTGGCTCTCCCACACTTCCGTGATCCAGAGTGCGTCCGGGTCCGAGGCGTCGGTAGCGATGATGTAGCTGAGACACCCGGGCATCGCCCCCGTGCCTGCGAGCAGAAGTGCCGCCAGGGCGTCGCGCTGACCGGGCGCGGCGGTCATCTTGCCGATCAATCCGTACATTCCCATTCCACGCTCCGTCACCGAAGTCCCTGCCCACCAGAGGGGTGGCCGTGAGGCCACGGCGGCACCCGCCAACGCGAGGAACTCCCGTCGCTGCAGCTTCATAGTGAAAGAGTAACCGCAAGTCCGCTGGAGTCCCAATTGGCCGAACCGCATGGATCCATCGTTGACCGGACTGCCTGCGTGGGGGGGGAAACGCATCCTGGGGTGCGTTGGTCGAACTTGCGGCACGGACGAAGAACCTCAGGCTCGGCGGCGGCAATTGCGGGCTGGTCAGCAGGTCGTTCATACGGCGTGGGCCGGATTCAGTCCGGGACGGTCGTAATGCTTCCGAGAATGCCGGTCGAGGTGCAGGCGCCGTTGGCGTCACAGTACGTGCGGGACATGGAACGGGCTCCGCCGCCCTGTTGGGGCACGCCGGGACACTGGGCGAGGTTGAATTCCGCAGGCCGCCCTTCGTATCCACCCATGCCGTTCGCCATGACCCAATAGCGGCCGAGTGACACCGGTGTCTGGCACATGCGTTCGAGATAGGCCTTCTCGCCGTCGGTTATCTGGCGCCCGTTGATGAAGACCCCGGACGTCCCGCGCGATGCGTTTGCCGCCAGGGCGCCGCCGAGCGAGAGGCCGGGGATCATCTGCCCGGCAATGGGCTCGCCTTCACGCCCGTACCCCCCCGACACCACGTCGTACCAATAGCGTCCCGCTGGGATTGGTACCGGGTAGAGCTGTTGCAGCTGCTGCACCGACTCTGCAGGCAGCACGACGCCGTTTACGGTGATGCTCGTGTCGGTGCTCGCAATGTTCCCGGTGCTCGCCGGGGCTCCAGTGCCGGCGCTGTCGCCGGTTCTTGCCTGGTCGTGTCCGGACTTCGCGCACCCGATTGCGGAAGCGGCCAGGCCGATGAGGAGCGAGAAGTATGGCAGGAACCGAACGATGCGCCGCGACATGACCTCGCTCCTTTGTGGTGGAGTCGGGCTGGGGCTCTGGAGGCGCCTGAGAGAAACTCCCGTGCCTATCGCCCTTCCCTCCGGCCGCAAGGCCCTGCTGGGGCCGCCGCCGTCCCGCCCCGCAAAAGGTAACCGGCGGCGGACGAAGCGTTGAGGGCCTCGTCTGCCGCTGGTGCCGCTCCAACTATTCGGACCTGACATGCCGAACGGAGATGGTTACCGGACGGGTGTGGGCACGCATCACGGCTCCGTTCGGCAGAACGAGTTGGAACGGCACTAGCGCGCGTCGGGCAGCGGGGCGGCGCTCTGTACCTGGGGCATGAGTCCGTGCATGGCCAGGAACGGCTTGATCAAGCCCCAGGGCCGAGGGCAATCATTATGGCCGCAGGCGAGCGCGTGAAACTCCGCGCCAGGGACTGCGGCAGCGAGGGTACGGCCGTGCGCGATCGGGATGATCTCGTCACGGCTTCCGTGAAGAACCAGAAGGGGACCCCGATAATGGCGAAGCGCGGCCAGATTATCGAATGGATCGCGAACCAGGAAGCCCGGGGCGAGGTATCGGCGGGCGAGGGCGCGAACACTCGTGAAAGCTGACTCGAGGATCAGGCCTGCGACCGGGCGCTCCGCCGCCACCCGAGCCGCGGGGCCGCCGCCAAGGGATCGTCCATACGGAACGATTCGCGTGGCGTCCACGCGGGGGTCCCGTCGCGCCCAGTCGTAGGCCGCGAGAGCCGCCGCAGTGATGGCAGGTTCCGACGGCTTTCCAGGCGAGCCGCCGTAGCCGGGGTATTCGAGGAGCAGCACCCCCCAGCCCCAGTTCCGCGGCTCATCGAACTCCCCGACCCAGCTGCTTGCCAGCTCGGCATTGCCGTGGGCAAAGAGGAGCACCGGCGCCGGCCCCGGCCCGGAGCTGAGAGGGGCGAGATAGAATGCTTGGATCGGGCCGTGGTCGGACCGGACCTGAAGGATTTCGGCAGGTCCGTGGCCGGGTGGCGTGGGCGCCCGGGGAGCTGGAAAAAGCAGGCTGCGCTGAACGAGAAACAGAACCCCGAGGTAGACGGCCAGAAGTACGCCAAGGGCGACGCTACCGACGGCGAGGCGCGACAAGGATCCCTTCTTCCAGGCGTAACCCGCTCCACTGCTGCCTGACCCTCTGTGCTTCTGCCGAGGGGCCCTGGAAGCCCCCGCGGCCCACCCGCCTGAAGACATCCCCCGGCGGTTCGGGCGCTCAGGACCCCGGCGGCGGCAACGGCGGGTTAGGCGCCGCCGGATCGGGTCGGCGTGGAGCGCCGCGTCTTGCCCGGCAGCCAGCGGCCCGTCTGCCCGCAATAGGACTCGTACGCCGGCCCGAAGAGGCGGCGCAGCGTCGGTTCTTCGTACGACACGACGAATACGTGCGCGACGAGCAGGAACGCCGCCACGTAGGCAAGCAGGGCCACGGAGCGGTAATAGAGGGCCGCTCCGAGGAGGGCCAATCCCGCCCCCAGGTACATCGGATTCCGGAGATAGCGATACGGCCCGGCCGTGACGAGGCGGCGGGGCGGATCGAACGGCGCAGGCGTCCCCTTCCCGACCAGGGCGAACGTCAGGATGCAGGACACGGCGAGCACCGCCCCCGCGAGCCCGACGACGAACCCGGCGACCTGAGGGAGCGCCATCGCTGGAGGTGGGCGAATCCCCGACCACTCGAGCACCCTCGTCGGAAGGAAAACGAGGAGGAAGCCGACGAAGAAGGTCGAATACGTGATGGCGCGGGCCAGTGCACCCATGGAATCCCCCGCGATGGCCTACCACGGTTCCCGGGAGGGCCGGCCTGGGTCGTGAGTGCCGAACGATTGCCGTTCAGCAACGGGGCCCTGCCGGGGCCGCAGCCGGCCACCGGGAGAAAGATACCCGTCGGCGGCCGAAGCGCGTGGCGCCTCGTCGGTTGTGCGTGCGGGCTGGGCCGCCTCAGTCGGCGAGCTCTTCGAGCCGCGTCCCATTCCCCGCTCTGACCGCGGCCCGTGCGCCGGCAACCCGGGCAACGAACCCGAAGTGATGCCCCGGAAGGAAGTCCAGCCGGTCATCTGGTTGCGCTGAGGCGGACCGGCGACTCGGCCGAGCCGGGCTCGGCTACGCCGACAGCCGGGCGCCGACGGCCTCGACCACTTTGCGATCGGACGGCACGACTCCCAGCGCGGTAAGCACTCCGCCGTCGATGACTGTCTCTCCATCCACCAGCACCTTGTACTCGCCGTAGCGCCCGTGGACCATCCCGACCTCGACGCCCAGGTCACGACGCAGCCTCGCCGCCACACGGGCGGCGTGAAGTCCGGAGAGTCAATAGGCGCAATAGCGAACCACGACTCTGGCCATGTATGCCTCCTCCCCCGCTGCAGGGCGGCGGCGTGGGATGCCGCCCGACGACCTGCGTTTCATCTCCCGGGGCCGATGCGGCGCCGGCGCGGCGGCGGTCCCTCGGAATGATGTGCGGGGCGCTGGCGCCTCGACCAGCCCGGCCCCCGTCAGCCGCAATGCGGGTTCGATCGCGCCGAGGACGAACGGGATGTCAGGCGTCCGCCTTCTGAGCCTGAATCCTGGACCACCGCTCCGTTCGCTCCTCTGCCGTCGTCTCCTCGATCCGCGTCGCCACCGTCCACACGTGTCCCGAGGGGTCCATGATCCACGCGATCCGGTCGCCCCAGAACTGGTTCTGCGCCGGAATCAGAACTCGCGCGCCACGCCCTACCGCCCGCTCTACGGTATGATCCACGTCGTTGACGTAGACGAAGAGCACCACCGGCGAGCTTCCGTCCGGGGTTGGTGCTCGGCTTGGCAGCGTCGGCCACTCGGCCTCGATCATGATCATCGCGGGGCCGATTGTCAGCAAGGCATGTGCTACCGTGCCGTCGGGACCCGGCCTTCGCCCGAGCTCGACCGCGTCGAATGTGCCGGCACAGAAGTCGATCGCATTGGCGGGGTCCCGGCACACCAGCCTCGGGATGACAACCGACGAGTTCTCTGGAACGCCAGGGACCGTGGCCATGTGCTCCTCCCGATCTCGTCGACGTCGACTCTCGCCTCGCCGCGGTCTATCCACCTGCACTTCTGCTGCGGGCCCGCGACGGCGCTGGTCCTGAGGCGGTCTCGCAAAGATCATACTCCCGCCGCGGCGGATGCGCCATGTCGGCGCGGCCCCGTCGACGGCAACCGCGGGTTACGCGGCGCTGGCGGGTCTCGTCAGCTGTAAGCGCGGGTCACGGGCCGGTCGCGAGGACCTCAAAACGGAGACTGCAACACGTCACACCGCCCTCGGCCTTCGCGAGTTCGCTGCAATCTATCGCCGCGACCTCCAGACCTTGCTCGACCAGACGTTGGTGGGTACGGGGGTACTGTGCCGGGAGTACCACCGTACCGCCGATCCGAAGCGCGTTCGCGGCATGCGGCTCGCGCGCGTCAATGGGAAGGGTTTCGAGGGGCCGGAACGCTGCGGCGGACACCCAATCGGGGTTGAGGAGCAGCAACCGGTCGCCGATCCGGGTGACGGCGCTTTTCAGGTGAAGGCAGCCCCTGAATTCGATCGGCACCACCCGATACTCCAAGGCCTCCAGAAGACTCCGGAGCTGCTCGATTCCTGACCGATTGGTTCGAGTTGAACGACCGACGTAAAGGGTGCGCCCCACTTCCAGGACATCCCCGCCGTCCAGCGTGGCTGGAGGGATCAGACGCCTGAGGGAGCGATACTTGGCGAGCAGCGTTGCCACGGATGGTGTTTCGAGTCGGCGGCTCGGTGCCCCTGGGCGGGTGATCACTGCGACCTCGGTCAGGACGATGGCTGTATCCTCGACGAATACGGCGTCAGGGAGGGTG
>DASYRI010000197.1:0-1681 GCA_036004545.1 Gemmatimonadales bacterium | reverse complement strand
GCCTGGTCGAAGGTGGTGGTCGCGGTGAGCGCGCCCGCCGCGACCAGCGGCCCGAGGGCGTCGCTCGGCACATCCACCAGATAGGATTCGCCCCGACCGAGGCGGGTGACCCGCTCCAGGTCGAGATCGATGCCGCGCACGACGAGACCGGCCCGGGCCAGCTCGACCGCCAGCGAGAGCCCGACGTAGCCCATGCCGACCACGGCGACCTGGGCGGTGCGCTCCCCGATCCGACGCTCCAGCGCAGCGCTCCAGTCGGACATGGCCGTTATCTTAGGGTACGTGACGCGGTGGGGCAAATCCTTGCCGTATAATCCCCGGGGACCAACAGAATGTCGCGCCCCGCTCCGACCTCCCCGTGATCCGGCGTCCCTGGCTCCCGCTCGCCGCGCTGCTGGCCGCGCTCGGGGTCGTCCTGACGATCTGGACCTCCATCGACCGGCGGCCACCCGAGTGGGACTACGCCACCCACCTGGGGCGGGCACTCGACTGCTACCGGATCCTCTCCGAGCCGGGCCGCGACCGGCTCCGGGAGATCATCGAGGCCTCGGCCTTCTACCCGCCGGTGGTGCAGTGCGCCGCGGGCCTCCTCTACTTCGTGTTCCCGGTGGTCCCCCTGACCGCCCAGTTCGTGATGCTGGCCTACCTGGCGGTGGAACTGATCGCGGTGTTCGCGCTCGGCGCGCGGCTGTGGGATCCCGCCGCGGGGCTCATGGCGGCGTTCCTCCTCGGCACCGCCCCCTTCGTCGTCTTCTCGCTGCTCAACTTCCAGCTGGACCTGCCGCTGATGGCGATGGTGGCCTTGGCGCTTTACGCACTCGTCCGCACCGATCACTTCTCCATCCGCGGGTGGAGCATCGGGTTCGGCGTGGCCGTCGGCCTCGGGATGGTCACGAAGCCCCCGTTTGCCGCGTATGTGCTCCCGCCGCTCCTGTGGGCGGTATGGCACGCCTTCCGGGCCCCGGACCGCCGCCGCCGGCTCGGCCTCCTCGCCCTGGCGCTCGTGCTCGCAGGGGGGCTCGCGATCCCCTGGTACGGGCCCCGCTTGCTGGGTCTCCCCATGCAGATCGCGAACCGATCCTTCAAGCAGGCCGCGGAATCGGGCTATCCGGAGACGTTCACCTCGGAAGCGCTCCTCTACTACCCTCGCGTGCTGCCGACCCAGTTCGGCATCCTGGCGAGCTTGCTGTTCGCCTGGGGTGCCGTGGCCCTTCGCAGGCAGCGCTCGATCCGGGTCTTCCTCTGGGCCGGCATCGTTCCCTTCGCGCTGTTCTCCCTGATCCAGAACAAGAACCTGCGGTATACCTTGCCGATCCTTCCCGCCGCCGCGCTGGTCGCCACCGCCGGATGGCGCGCGCTGGATCTCCGATGGCGCCGGGGGCTCACGTGGGTCTGCGTGGGCGTGGGCCTCGCTCAGGTCTCCATGGTGGCGTTCCTGATTCCCGCTCCCCCGCAGATCCCGGGGCTATCGCTGCCCATGGTGTTCGGGCTGCCGCCGAGCGGCGCGGACTGGCAGCACGCACGGATCCTCGCCGACCTCGAGCGGCTGAGCGGAGGCGCACCGGCGACCGTGGCCGTGGTGCCCAACCACAACTTCTTCTCCGTCTCCAACTTCCGGTACGAGTCCGCCCTCCGGCGCCTGCCCCTGCAGATGACCCGCCCGTGGAGCGACGCGCCGCTC
>DASYRI010000196.1:0-20561 GCA_036004545.1 Gemmatimonadales bacterium | reverse complement strand
AGCGGGACCCCGATTCGGGCGGTACCATCTGTCGGGTCTCCTACGGCCCAAACTCGATGCCCGCCCCAACCCGCCTGGACCTCGCGCGCGAGCAGCTGGCCGCGCTTGCGCCCGTCCGGATCCGGAAGCTCTTCGGCACCGAGGCGTTCTTCCACGGCGAGCGGATGTTCGCCGTGCTGGGCGGCGACGCCTTGATCCTGCGGCTCCACGAGCCGCTCCGGAGCGAGACCCTCGCGGCCGGCGGCGCCCGCCCGTTCCTCTCCGAGCACCTCGCCCTCATGCACGGCTGGGTCGAGGTCCCCTATGCGAGCGAGCCGGCTCACCTGGCCCGGCTGGCCCAGGCGGCGCACGCCGCGGCGGCGCGGGGAAGGAAGCCGACGAAACGGCGGTTCCGGAGGGCGGCGCATCGACGGCCAACAGCTTGAACGGTCAACGAGGTGAGACGCAAAGACGCGAAGACCCAAAGACCCAAGCGAGTGCTGCAGTTACCGTTGACCGTTGACCGTTGACCGGTCACCCGTCACCGTTCGCCGCCCCTCCAGCGCCCTTCCCTGCAGATTCCTTGGTGCCCGACCCTCCGGCGCCTAGCTTTCCCTCGATGCGCTCCCCCGCCGATCTCAGCCCCCCCACGCGCCGCGATGCCGCCGTTCAGGTGTTCGTGATCGCCTCGCTGCTCGGCCTGATCGCGGCGGGCCAGCACAACCTCACGATGCGCGCCACCGACGGCGACCCCTCCCTCGGGCACGCGCTCGGGATGGGGATGCCCTACTGGTACGTGTGGGCGCTCTTCGTGCCGGTGGTCGCCGTGGCGCTCCGGAGAATCCCGCTCCGGCGGGAACGGTGGCTCGGACCGGTCGTTCTGCATCTGGCCATCGCCCTCCTCATCGCCCAGCTGCATTCCTGGCTGGAGCTGGGTATCCAGTACAGCCTCGGCATCCGGCACGGCAGCCTCAACCTCTTCACCGAGATCTCGTTGAGCCACGCGCTCTGGATGCTGCCTTCCAGCCTGGTCGCCTATGGGGTGATCCTCGGGATGCTGGTAGCCGTGGACTATTCCCGGAAGGTCCGCCAGGAGCAGCTCACCACGGCGGCGCTGGGCACCCAGCTCGCCGAAGCGCGGCTGCAGGCGCTCCGCACCCAGCTCAACCCGCACTTCCTCTTCAATGCGATGAACAGCATCGCGATGCTGGTCCGGAAGAAGGAGAACGCCGCCGCCGTCACGATGATCGCGGGGCTCAGCGACCTGCTCCGGTATTTCCTGGAGGAGCGCCCGCCCCAGGAAGTGCGGCTCCGCGACGAGCTGGCGTTTCTGGAGCGCTACCTGGCCGTCGAATCGGTCCGCTTTCAGGACCGGCTCCAGGTGCGGATCGCCGCCGGGGCCGGCGTGCTCGACGCCTACGTGCCGAACCTCGTGCTTCAGCCGCTGGTCGAGAACGCCCTCAAGCATGGCATCGCCCGGCGGGTCTCGGCGGGGCGACTGGCCATCGAGGCGGAGGCCACCGCGACCACCCTGACTCTGCGGGTGGAAGACGACGGACCCGGCCCGAACGACGGGACCGCTGGAGCCACGGCGCCGGCCGGGGTGGGGCTCCGGAACGTGCGGGCCCGGCTGGAGCACCTCTACGGGACGAAGCAGACGTTCGAGCTCTCGTCCGGACCGGCGGGCGGTGCGCTTGCCACGATCACCCTTCCGTATCGCACCCGGCCGCTCGGCGCAGCGGGGAGCCCGGCATGACGCCGCAGCTCCGGGTCATCGTGGTGGACGACGAGCCGCTGGCGCGGTCCGGCGTCGCCGACCTGGTGCGGAAGGACGCCGGGCTCGAGGTGGTGGCGGAGTGCGCCGACGGCCTCTCCGCCCTCGAGGCTATCGAGCGCCTCCGCCCCGACCTCGTGCTGCTCGACGTGCAGATGCCCGAGCTCGACGGCTTCGAGGTGCTGCGCCGGCTCGACCCCGCGCGACGGCCCGCCGTGATCTTCATCACTGCGTTCGACGAGTTCGCGGTCCGCGCGTTCGACGTTCACGCGCTCGATTATCTCGTGAAGCCGTTCGACGACGCCCGGTTCGCCGAGGCGCTCGAGCGCGCCAAGCGGGCGGTGGGCGCCGGCGGCGGCGAGCTGAGCCGGCGCCTCGACGCGCTCCTGACCCAGCTGGCCGCCGGCGGGACGCTGGAAGAATACCGCAACCGCATCGTGGTCAAGACGGCCGGCCGGGTGTTCTTCATCCGGGTCGAGGATCTCGACTGGATCGAAGCCGCCGACTACTGCGTCAAGCTCCACACCGGCGGCAAGAGCCACGTCATTCGCGACTCGATGAGCGCCCTGGAGGAGCGGCTCGATCCGCGCCGGTTCTTCCGGGCCAACCGATCGGCCATCGTCAACCTCGATCGGGTTCGGGAAATCCAGCCGTATACCCGGGGGGACCAGGTCGTGCTCCTCCAGGACGGGACCCGGGTCAAGCTCAGCCGCGCCCGCCGGCTCGAGCTGGAGGAGCGGCTCGGCCAGTCACTCTGAGCCCGACTCGTTCCAACGCCTGAAACACTTCCGGCTCCCCGCCCGCCATGCCCCTTTCGCTGCACCCATTCGGCTCCTCCCTGCGGAAGTCTCGCTCGCGCGGCGCGCGACACTAGGTTTCTCCAGGTTTCAGAGCTGGTCGCCCCCAGTCGAGGAGGTCGTCATGCTTCCGCATCTTCTCGCGGCGCTCGCCGCGTTTCCCACCGCTCCCCCTCTGCCGGCGCCGGCGCCGATGGTCGTCTCCACCGCCTGGCTGGCCGATCACCTCCACGACAAGGGTCTGATCATCTTTCACATCGGCGACCGCGCCACCCGGGCGGTTTACGACTCCGTACACATTCCCGGCGCGCAGTTCCTGGCGCCGCTCTCCGAATTCTCGACTCCCCGCGCCGAGGGTACCCTCAACCTCGAGCTGCCGAGTGTCGCCGTCCTCGATTCGGTCCTGGAGTCGAAGGGTATCTCCGACGATTCGCGCATCGTGCTCTACCCGGCGAAGGAGTACTTCAGCCCGACGTCCCGTGCGTTCTTCACCCTCGAGTACATGGGACTGGGCGGCCGGGTCTCCGTCCTCGATGGCGGACTCGAGGCGTGGCAGGCGGAGGGCCGCCCCACCACGGCCGAGGTGCCGGCCGTTTCGGCGGGCCGCTTCACCCCGCATCCACACCCCGAGCTGGTGGCCGACGCCGTATTCGTGAAAGCGCACCTCGAGGACAAGGCGGTCCGGATCGTCGACGCGCGCGACACGGCATTCTATAACGGACGGGACACGCGCCAGGGGCGCAACGGCCACATTGCCGGCGCCGCGAGTCTCCCGTTCACTACGATGGTGGATTCGTCCGGCAAGTTTCTCGCGCCCACCCTGCTCAAGGCTCGATTCGCCGGCGCGGGCGTGCAGGACGGCCAGACGGTGGTCACCTACTGTCACATCGGACAGCAGGCCACGCTGGTCTGGTTCGCGGCGCGCTATCTGGGATTCACCGCGAAGCTCTACGACGGCTCCTTCCAGGACTGGGCCGCCCGCACCGAGCTCCCGGTGGTGAACCCCGCGGCGAAGCCGGAGTGACGATGCCAGCCCTGCTGCTCGCCGTGGCGCTCCTCGCCGCCAACGCCGATTCGCTCCTGGTTTCGCCGGCATGGCTGGAAGCGCACCGGACCGACCCCGACCTGGTCCTCCTCGAGGTCTCGATGGACCGCGCGGGGTACGACCGCGGCCACATTCCGGGAGCCCGCTGGCTCAATCCGCATCTGCTCATCGCGGAGGGTCCGCCGGGAGTCGAGCTCCCACCGGTCGCTCGGATCGATTCGGTGCTGGCCTCGCTGGGCGTCACCGATCGCTCCCGCATCGTCTATTACGGCGATACCTGGATGTCACCCCGGGTCTTTCTCGCCCTCGACTACGTCGGCCTGGGCGATCGGACCGCGCTGCTGGACGGCGGGCTCCCTGCCTGGCGCGAAGAGAAGCGACCCCTCACCACCCTGGTCCCGACCTGGTCCCCGGGGCGCCTCTCCTCGCAGGCGCATCCCGAGATTCTGGCGGGCGCGGCATGGCTGCGCGGTCACCTCGACGACCCGGGCCTCGTGCTGGTTGACGGCCGATCCCCGGGTGAATACGCCGGCACCGACCATTCGGAGCGGCTGCCCCGGTTCGGCCACATTCCGGGCGCGGCCAGTCTTCCCTGGGAGAAGACCTTCACTCGGGAGGCCGAGGCGCTGGATGGAACGCCGTCCCGGCTCAAGCCGAGCGAGGCGCTCCGGCAGCTCCTGGCGTCGAGCGGGGTCCGCGAGGGAAGCAGCGTGGTGACCTATTGTACGGTGGGCTACCGGGCCAGCCACCTCTACTTCATCGCGCGCTATCTCGGCCTGCACCCCAGGCTGTACGACGGCTCGATGAGCGAATGGAGCCGAACACCCGACCTGCCGATGCTGGAGGGAGGAGCACCGCGATGATCTGCATCCTTCGCTGCTCTGGCGCGGCGCTGCTCCTGGCCGCGGCGGCGGGACCGGTCGGCCTTCCGGCCCAGGATCACTGCGGCGAGCGGGGCGGGGAGCCGGACCCCGGCATGCTGGTGAGCGCGGAGTGGCTCAAGCGGCACCGGGCCGACTCCGGGATCGTCATCCTCCAGGCGGACCGGACCCGGGCGGCGTACGACTCGGCGCACGTGGCCGGGGCGCGGTTCGTCGCGATGAGCGATTTCACCACCACGCGCGGCGAGATCCTGACCGAGCTCCCTCCGGTCGCGCAGCTCGAGGCCCTGTTCGAATCGCTGGGCATCGGCAACGCCAGCCGGGTGGTGCTCTATGGCGAGACCCTGCCGGTCACCCGGCTCTTTTTCACGTTCGATTACCTGGGCCTCGGTGACCGGGTCTCCGTACTCGACGGTGGGCTGGCCGCCTGGAGCGATGCCCGTGGCGAAGTCGGCACGGCGGCCGCAGCTCCAGCCGAGCGGAAGAGCCTGCGGGTTCATCCGCGACCGGAGCTGGTGGCCGACGCCGGCTGGGTGAATGCCCATCGAAAGGGCAGGAACATCCTCCTGCTCGACACCCGGAGCAAGGAAGAGTACGACGGGACCAAGGCGGAGGAAGGCGTAGCCCGGCCGGGCCACATTCCCAGGGCGGTGCAGTTCGACTGGACCACCACGATCGCCGGCGGCAGGTTCCGCGACAAGGGGGAGCTCAGCCGGCTGTTTGCCGCCGCCGGCGCCACCAGCGGGAAGGAACTCGTCACCTACTGCCGGGTCGGCACCCGGGCGAGCGCGGTGTACTTCGCCGCCCGGCTGCTCGGCTATCGGGTCCGGCTGTACGATGGCTCGATGAACGAATGGTCGGGGAGGCGGGAGCTGCCGGTGGTGGGGGGGAAGCCGTAGGGCGGACAGGCGGACAGGCGGACAGGCGGTCAGGCGGAAAGGCGGAAAGGCTGAAAGGCGGACGGCAGAGGCAGAGTCAACCTTCCGCCCTTCCGCCTTCCCTCCCTCCCGCCTGCGCGTTGACCGTTGACCGTTGACGCTTCTCTAACAGCCGCTCCACCACCGCCGCGATGGTGAGCGGCGCGCTTCCCTCCGCCCGGTTGTTCACCAGCACGTAGGCCGGAATCCTGAGCTTCTCCGCCGTCTCCACCAGCCGCACCAGGTCGCTGCGGAGCTCGGGGTTCGCGTCCCGGATCCGGTCGTAGGGCTGGAACGCGTCCACCGCCGCGGCGTAGTAGCGCCCGGGGCGCAGCAGCGCGCGCGCCACGAGGAAGCTTCCGGTCACCGAGCCGGGCAGATCCAGCTGCATTCCGATCGAGGGCATCCGGGTCCACGAGCTGAAGACGTGGGCCACGTCGTGCTCCCGGAGCACTGCGAAGTATGCCGGCGTCAGGAACTCCGGATTCCGCACCTCGACCCCGTAGCGGCCCTCCCGCGGCAGCTTCGCGAAAAAGGCATCCAGCCGCCCGGCGAAATCCAGCGGGGAGACCTTATCGGCCTTTGCGATGGCCTGGAGCTCGAACACGAACGGGCCGGTGTGGTCCGCGAAGTACTCCCGGCACGGCCCCCAGACCGATTCCAGGAAGAGCTCGGCGTTCAGAAAGTCGGGATTGAGCTGGCCCGCCTTCGCCTTCTCCCGCGCCCTGGCGAAGGTGTGCACCGTGATCCGGTCCCACACCTTGCTCACGCAGCGGAAGCCGGGCGGGAGCGCCTCGGCATAGCTCCTGAGGGTCCGCTCGGTGAGCGGCGCGTAGAAGCTCGAGTCAATCCCCACGGTCTGGAACAGCGGCCAGCGCGCGTACTCCGCCAGCATCTGGGCGCCCGCGCCGGTCGCGGGATAGTCGCGCGAGTACACCAACCCCTTCCAGCCCGGGTAAGTCCAGGAGGACGTGCCGAACCGGACGCCCTCAGGAATGGCCCCGCGGAGGCGGGTCAGCTCGGCGGGGTCGCGGCGGCCTTCGGCTTCTGGCATGCGGCGGCGAAGGGGGTGACGAGGCGCTCCACCACCTGCACGTGGCGCTCCAGGGCCACGCCACGGCGACGGAGCTCGAGAATGTCGCGCTGGACCGCGCAGGGAAACGGAACCGGCGTGCGCTCCACCATCCGGCCGGCGTGAGCCTGGAAGAATCGCTCCGCCTCCTCGTCGCGCCCGCTCAGCAGCAGCGCGTTGAAGAGGTTGGGCAGGATGAAGGTCTGCTTCGGGCTCAACGAGTCCGCCTCCTCTGCGAGGAGCACGGCCTCCTCCGGCCGCTCGGTGAGCAGGTCGTACCACGAGAGGCTGCCGAGCTGCGTGGCGAGGCTGTCCCGGCTGGAGGAGTCGTGCATAGCGGCGAGCTGGCTCCGCCAGTACCACACCTGAGTGGCCGCGTCGCCGCGGCGGACCTCGGTGTAGGCGCGCAGGATACCCACCGCCGTCGCGTTGTCCCGGCCGGCGGTGTCCGCACGCTGGCGGTTCAGGAGCACCCGCTCGACGTACTCGAGGTTGTGGCGGAGCTCGCCGGCCGCGTCCACCCGGCTCCCCATGCCTTGGGCCAGGCGGGTGGAGTCGACCCGGACGGCCGAGCGGTACGCCGTGTCGGCCGCGGCAAGGAGGCCGGCCTCTTCCAGGGCGACCCCCAGGAAATCGAACTCGAGGCCCAGCAGGCGCATGCTCTCGGCGCTCGGGCGGATCACCACCAGCGCCCGGGTGGAGTCCACCGCCGCGCGCCTGGCCCGGATGCCGTCATCCCGCCGCCTGGCGGCGCTGAGATTCCCGGCCTTCCTGGTCAGGGCGCCCACCAGGCGCTTCATCCCGTCCACCATCTTCGCGGTATCGCGACTCCCGCGGGCCTGCGCCACGATCCTCCCCCACTGGGCCGCCGAGCTGTCGTACCCGACCGCCGCCTCCGCCGGGCGGCCCATCGCGCTGTCCAGGTCGGCCCGCCACCCGTGCATGTTGGCCAGCCATTCACGGGAGGTCACCGCATCGCGCCGTACGTGTTGTTCCCGGGCGGCGTCGACCGCGGCCCGGCCGGCGGCGAGGGCCCCGGTGGTGTCGTGGAGCGTGCTGTCCGCGAAGGCGCGGTAGAGCTGCAGCTGGGATTCGGTGTAGAAGAGCTGCCACTGGTTCTGGTCGGGCCGGGCGCGGCCCCGCTTCACCACGGCGAGGCCGGTGTCCACCCACGCCCGCCCATCCACGGGGTGCTTGAGCCGGAGCAGCGCGGCGGCGCCGTAGAAGTAGATTCGGGCCTGGCGGTCGAGCGCGAGGCTGTCCCGGCGCGGGTCGGTCGCGGCGGCGAGCGGAAGCGCGGCCCGTCCGGCGGAGACGGAGGCCGAGTCGTCCCCGGCGAAGAAGAGGTCGTAGGTCAGCGTGTACAGGCTCCGGGTCGCGACCTGGCGGGAGAGGGTGTCGCCGTAGCCGGCGAGCCGTTTGGCCGCGGTGATGCCGTTGCGTCCCCGCTTCCGCGCGAGCGCCGTATCGCCGCGCTGGCCGCGCCGCATCAGGAGTCCGGGGAGCACGCTCTCGACCCGGGCCTCGAGCAATCGGGGGCAGGGCGCGGCGGTATCCCGGGCGATCATGTGCTCGACCGACGAGTCGGTGGTCTCCAGGAGGTTGATGTACGTCGGGACCAGCTCCTGTCTTCCGCTGGTGGCCTCGCCGAAATCGAACCGGTTGATGGTCCGAAGCTGATCGCCGCAGAAGTCGCCCAGCATTCTGGTCGAGGCCTCACGCAGGGTGTCGGCGCGGTGTTTTTCCAGCAGCGCGGTGGCGGTGGCATTCCGCTCCCGGACCACTTCGAGGCTCTCGCTCCGGGCGGCATTCCTCGCCAGCGATTCCGCCGCGGTGGCGTACCGCAGGCGATCTTCGGCCAGCTTCCGCTGCTCCCGCGCCACCCTGGCGGAGTCCTCCGCGGCGTTCTGGCTCCGAGTGGCGATCCGCGAGGCGGCGCTCGCCCGGAAAGTCTGGATTCCCGCCAGCACCGCGACCACCGCCAGCGCCCCCGCCAGCACCCGGAGCTTGCGCTGCCGGGCCTGGGTCTCCAGCAGCTCCGCGCGGGCTTCCTCCTGCGCCGCCCGCGCCCGGCTCTCCGCCTCCTGCAGCCGCAGCTTCTCCTGCCGCTCCGCCTCCACCGCGCGGCGCTGGTCGCGGGAGGCGCTCACCACCTTGGTGAGCACGTCGTGGGTGAGCTCGACCCGGGTGTCGCGGCCCCGCTGCTCGTAGTGCAGCAGCCGCCGCGCGACCAGGGTGTCGAGCACCTCGGCCGACGCCCCGGCGGCGCCGAGCTCGCTCCGTGCGGTCTCCAGCGCGATCGTCTCCCGGAAGCCCGACGGGGTCAGGAGATGGTCCTCCACGAAGACCCGGACCGCCTCCGGGAGGTCGGCGAGGCAGCGCCGGTAGAATTCGCTCAGGATGTTCTCGCTGCTCTCCGCCACCAGCGCGGCGGTGATGCGCCGCTCGCGGGCCGCTCGCCGTTTCTGGTTGAGCTCGCGGCAGAAGAGACTGAGCAGCGACGGGTCCACCACCAGCGCTTCGACCGGGCGGACCGGCCCGGGCGCGCGCCCGCCCGCGGCGGCATGGCCGTCGCCCGTCGCCCGGTCGGGGGCGGCGCCGGCCACGAACCGGACGATCGCCTCCGCCACGTCCCGGGTGACCAGGGCTCCACCCGGCTTCTCCACCGCGTCGAGCGCGCGGGCGCCGTCGAGCGGGGCCAGCCGCAGGTTGTTGACGGTGATGGAGGGGATCCTGGCGCCCAGATCGTGCAGGTGCGCCAGGTAGTCCTCGCGCAGCGAGAGCAGCACGCGGTGATCCTGCCGGTCGAAGTCGTACCCCGCGACGAGCTTCGGCTCCCGGTTGAACCGGGCTTCGACCCGGTCGGGGGGATGGTTCTCGATGAGCGCGGCGAGCTCCGTCACGCAGTCGGCCAGGAAGCCGCCGCCGTCCGCGCGCTCTGCCCCGAGCGTGAATAGCTCCTCGAACTGATCGAAGACGAGGACCGGGGTCAGCGTCGCGCCGTTGTGGTCCCGGAGGGTGATCGACTGGCGGTGGAAGTATTCCCAGAGCGTGTCGTCCTCGCCGAGCGGCGGTGTCTCGACCGCGCTTTCCGCGAGCGCCGCCGCGATCGCCTGCCAGAGCTGGGCGCGGGGGCCCGGAGCGGCGGCGGAGAAGTCGAGCCGGATCGGCACCGGGAGATAACCCGCCGAGCGCAGCCGGGGGAAGAGCGCCGCGCGGAGCAACGACGTCTTGCCCAGCCCCGACTGTCCGCAGAGCACGGTCAGCAGGTTGAGCCGGACCAGGCGGAAGAGGTCCTCCACTTCCTTCCGGCGGCCGTGGAAGAACACCGCCTGCTCTTCCGCGAAGGGCGCGAGCCCCGGCCAGGGATTCTCGGCATCGAGCACCGGCGCGTCGAGGCCGGCCGCCCGGGACGGCGGGACCGTCACCGCCCGTCGCCCCGCACCATGGCGGCGGCCCGCCCGTACTCGCGCGCCAGGTGCTCGATCACCTCCGGACCGAGCTCGCCCCCCACCGCGCGCTCGATGTGCACCCCGGCGAACTCCTGCTGGGCCTCGGCGCGGGGGAGGTCGTCAATCACCACCGGAGTGATGAACACCTCGCCCGGCGCCATCCGCTGGGTGCGCTCGTTGGCGCGGTTCCACTCCACCCGGAAGTACGCGTCGCGCCGCTGCGCCGCGGTCTCCCGCGACATCACCGGCAGGAAGAGCGCGCAGCTCTTCACGTTCTCCGCGATCCGCCGCTGCCAGTCCTGCCCCACCTGGATCTGGTCGCTGTCGAACCAGACCGGAAGGCCCGCCTTGTCGAGCGCGCTCTTGAGCCGCTTGACCGCTTCGAGATTCTCCCGCGCGTAGCTCAGGAAGATCGCGTCCTTCTGCATCTCCCGGGGCGGCGGCACGAAGGGAGCTTGTTTCGGCGCGGCCGCGGCCGGGTGCCGCTCCCGCCAGCGCCGGTGCAGCTCGGCTACGAACTCCACGGCGCCGCCGCCGGGGAAGATCCGGGTGTGGCTGCTGAAATTGGCGAGGAAGGTGACCAGGCCGGGCTCGCCCCGGGTGCGCGAGTCGGCCAGCACCTCGGTGAATTCCTGGTACTGGGAGAGCTTCCTTCCCTTCGTGGTCCGGAGGAAAAGCCGCGCCAGCCAATCCTCGAAATGCTCGCCCAGGACCAGGAGGTGATGCTCGGCCAGCTCGGCGAGCAGGTTGCGCGGCTGGTACTCGGCCGACTGGAGGCCGCAGATGAACTCCAGCAGATCTTCCTCGGTGAGCACGTACGAAGGCGACGACGACGCCTGGCCCAGGAGGTGAAAGACGACCGGCTTCCCCTGCTCCTGAAGGTCCGCCACGGTGCCGCTCAGGTCCTCCTTCTTGTTGTATCGTTAGGCGACCGTCTCGGTGCCGCGGGCTCCGCCGAACCGGACGGCGTTGAGCGAGTCGGCGAGCAGGCTGTCGAAGGTCGTGGTCACGAACAGGGTGAAGTCGGTAATCTCGGCGAGCTGGCGGAGCGGTCCGGGAGGCTCGAACCGCGCCTGGCGGAGGATGTCGGGTATGAGCGTGTAGGGCGTGGTGCGGGTCTCCCCGGGCGGGAGGTGCTCGAAGTAGACGCACATGACCCGGTTGAGCGACGGCTCCGGCCCCACCTGCTCCGGGGGCAGCTCCAGCCGCTCCGCCAGCTCCAGCGCCACGTAGCGCTCCAGCGGCATGGCCACTCCCCCGCGCTCCACCAGCACCAGATCCGGGCCCACGATCGGCACGACCTTCCCGTCCTCGATCCGGGCCAGCAGCTCATCCCAAGTGCGCTGCCGCCACGCGCCCGCGGGGGCGGGACCGGGCGGGGTCGGGGGTGTGGAAGAGGCGGTGCCGGGCTCCATATCCAGGCGAACCTCCAGGTACCTCGGTGTGGGTTGGGGAACTTGCCTGAAACTACACTCCGCCGGGTCCCGGCGCCTCCCACGCCGCTGCCCGACTCCCTGGCTCCCTGGCTCCCTAGCTCCCTGACTCCCTAACTCCCCCGCGCGATCCGAAACACCTTTCCTGACGAGATCATCACGTAGAGCTCCCCGCTCGCGTCCTCCCCGAAGCTGGTGACCAGGCCCCCGGGACGCAGGGCGGGCCAGTCGCGCTGATCGGCGGCCGCCGTTCCCAGGAGCCGGAAGCTCCGGACCCACCCCGAGCAGTAATCGGAGTAGAAGTAGAGCCCGCGGAGGGCCGGGACGGCCGCCCCGCGGTAGACGTAGCCGCCGGTGATGGAGCAAGCCCCGCCGGCGTGGCCGTAGTCGAGCACCGGCAGGGTGAGTCCGCTCCGGGCGCAGCCCGAGGACGGAGAGTAGCAGGCCAGGCCCTCCATCACGTTCCACCC
Organism: Gemmatimonadales bacterium; assembly: GCA_036004545.1. Lineage (GTDB taxonomy): Bacteria > Gemmatimonadota > Gemmatimonadetes > Gemmatimonadales > GWC2-71-9 > JABFSM01. The sequence goes on along the minus strand of DASYRI010000196.1, from coordinate 8,741 downwards.
GAAATTGAGGCCCTTCCCGAACTGACCGGCGCTGGTGGCGACGTCCACTTCTTCCCGCGCGTTCTGGCCTACGTCGCCGATATAGAGATCGCCCTGGGCGCGGTCGAAGCTGAAGCGCCACGGGTTGCGGAGACCGTAGCTCCAGACTTCCGGCCGCGCGCCGGCCTGGCCCACGAACGGGTTGTCCGCCGGCACCGAGAGCACGCCGGTCCCGCTCACGTCGACGCGGAGGATCTTGCCGAGCAGGACGCCCTTGTTCTGGCCGTTGCCCTGGGGATCGCCACCCGAGCCGCCGTCGCCCATGCCGATGTAGAGCTTGCCGTCGGGGCCGAAGACCACCATGCCGCCGTTGTGGTTGGCGAACGGCTGGTCAATCGCGAGGAGCACCTGCTCGCTCGCCGGGTCGGCGACGTCGGGGTTCGCGGAGACCCGGAACGCCGAAACGCGGGTGTCCCCGCTCGGGTCGGTGTAGTTCACCACGAACCGGCCGTTCGTCGCATACTGGGGGTGAAACGCCAGACCCAGGAGGCCCTGTTCGCTGCCGCCCGACACCCGCGGGCTCAGATCGAGAAACGGGGCGGAGAGGACGCTGCCGTTCCTGACGATGCGGATCTTCCCGGTCTTCTCGACGATGAAGAGGCGCGCGTTGTCGCCCGGGGGCGCGGTAAGGAAGAGCGGGAAGTCGAGGCCGGTCGCAACCTGGACCAGGCGAACCGAATCGGTTGCCACGGGCGGCCCGGTGGGATCTCCGCCGCAGGCGGCCAGCAGCCAGACCCCGCATCCCGCGATCATCCGCACCACCACGGCCGGCTCCCGATGGGAGAGACACCGATGGCGACGTTCCAGCCCGCGCGTCGGGACACGTCAGGGCGCCGGCCACCGGGCCCGCTTCGAAGCGGCGGGAAGCGCGAGCGGCTTGACCGGTGCCTGCTGCAGGATCTTGAGCGCCTCGGCGATGCCCCGCTCCAGCTGGGGATCGCGTCCCGAGCCCACCGACTTCGCATCGAGGGGGACCTCGATGTCCGCCGGCACGCCTTCGCCCTCGGCGGGCCACTCGCCGTTGAGCCCGAACACCGCGGCGCACGGCGAGGTGATGGTCCCGCCATCCACCAGCGGATACGGCACGCAGGACGCCACCAGGCCGCCCCAGGTGCGGGTGCCGATCAACGGCCCAACCTTGAGCTCGCGGAACGCCCAGGGGAAGTAGTCGCCGCCGGAGCCGGCCAGCTCGTTCACCAGCAGCACCTTGGGGCCGAGAATCCCCGCCATCGGGAGCGGCGACGGCTTCGTTCCGGGCGCCTCGTTGGTCACCCCGCCGATCGGGCGGCGGCTCATGTAATCCACCATGTAGTCGTCGAGCAACCCGCCCTGGTTGAATCGCTCGTCAATGACCGCGGCCGGCTTGTCCTGCTGGGCGAAGAAGTAGCGATTGAACGACGCGTACCCGCCGCCGCCGGTGTTGGGAACCCAGACGTACCCGAGCCTCCCGCCGGAGAGCGAGTCCACCTTGCGGCGGTTGTCCTCCACCCACGCCCGGGTCCGAAGCGCGTTCTCGCTGCGGAGCGGCACCACCGTCACGGTCCAGGAGCCTTCGTGGCTCGGCCGGTCGTTGATCCTGAGGACCGTCTGCCGTTCGGCCGTCCCGTCGAGCAGCCGCCAGGGATTGTCAGGAGCCCGGAGCTCGGCGCCGTTGATCTCGAGCAGGTACTGGCCCGCGGCGGCCCGGAGCCCGGGGGCGTCGAGCGGCGCCCGGAGCTCTGGGTTCCAGCTCTCACCGGTGTAGATCCGGGCGAACTTCCAGCGATCACCCTCCACGACGAGATCGGCGCCGAGCAGGCCGACGCGGGTCGAATCCACCGCCGGGAAGTCGCCGCCGCCCACGAAGCTGTGGCCCACCGAGAGCTCGCCGCCCATCTGGTCGAGCAGGTAGGTGAGATCGGCCCGATGGCGGACGAACGGGACCAGCGGCGAGTAGCGAGCGTACACCGCGTTCCAGTCGGCCCCGTGGAGGTGCGGATCGTAGAAGAAATCCCGTTCAATCCGCCACGCTTCGTCGAAGATCTGGGCCCATTCGGCCGCCGGATCGAGCTGCGCCTGGAGCGCCACCGTCAAGCGACCGTCCCCCGGCTTGGGCGGCGCCTCCGTGCCGGCCACGCTCCACTGGCCCGCGGCCTGGTGGAGGAGCTTCTTCCCGTCCGCCGAGAGCGAGAACCGGGTGACCCCGGACAAGAAGACCTCGGCCTTGCGCTTGGAGAGCTCGTACTTGTGGAGCGTGACCCCGGGCTGAAGGGGGACCCGTTCGGCGAGGAAGAGCACTCCGGTCGGTCCGGCCTCGAGGCCCGCGTAGTCGCGCACCGGGACCTGGAGCGAGATGATCCGGCGGCCGAGCCCCTCGAAGTCAATGCGTACGACGGTGGAGTCGGCGCGCGGTCCGGGCTTTTGTCCCGCACCCGGCCCTCCCGCTTCCCCTCCCCCTCCAGCACCGGCGGCCGGTGCGGCTGCGGGCGGCGCCGGCGCGGCGCCGGCTCCGGTCGCCGGCTTGCCCGGCGTCGCGGGGACGCCTTCTTCATCGCTCTGCGGCGGGAACGGCGTGGAGTCCGCGGCCCGCAGCAGGGCGACGTAGGCGCCCCGGGTTACCTGGCGGCCGATGCTCGAGATGTTGGCCCAGCCGCTCGCGAGGCCGAGGTCGGTGCTCGCGAGGAAATAGAGGAAGCGGCCGTTGCGGTCCCAGGCGGGGCTCACCGCGTCGGCGAGCGCGTCGGTGATCGTGGTGGCGCGCCCGTCCGCGGCCGACCAGATCCACACCCGGTTGAACCGGTTGGCGTAGGGCCGCGAATAGGCGAGCCACTTCGAATCGGGAGACCAGGCGAGGCCGCTGTTGGCGCCGTTGCTGTCGGCGGTCGCGAGCTTGCCGGTGGCCACCTCCACCAGCCGGACGCGGGTCTTGTCGTCGGTGAACGCGATCCGGCTCCCGTCGGGCGACCAGGCGGCCTCGTAGGCGAACTTCGCGTCGCCGATGGGGAGCTCCCGCGGCGGGGTGAGCCCGTCCTGGGTGCCGATCAGCAGCCGATAGCCCTTCCCGACGTCTGAGAACCACGCCACCTGCTTCCCGTCGGATGACCAGACCGGGGTGCGATCCGCGGCGCCCGGGCTCCGGGTGAGGTTCCGCGGGTCGCCCTTCTCGACCGGCACGGTGAAGATGTCCCCCCGCGCCTCGAACAGGGCCCGCTTGCCGGTGGGCGAGAGCGCGGCCGCGGCGATCGAGCGGCTCACGTCGGTCCAGCGCGGCGCCGCCCAGGGGAAATCGCCGTGCACGCTGATCTCCACCCTGCGGAGCGCCCCGGTGGCCGGGTCGAGCAGCTGGATCGCGCCGTCCTGCTCGATGACCAGTGTGCCGCCGCCGGCCGCGAGCGATTTGACGTCGGCGTTCTTGAAGTGCGTCACCTGCCGGATCGCGCCCTTGGCGACGTCGTACGCCCAGACGTTGACGGCGTAGTCCCGGTCGGAGAGGAAGAAGATCGTGGCGCCGACCCACACCGGCTGGGTGTCGCTGGTGCGGTCACAGGGGAGGCGGACCTCTTCGAGGCTGGCCGGATCGAGGATCGTGATGGGCGTATTCTGGCCGCCGCGGTAGTTCCGGAACTCCACATCCCAGCGGCTCACCCGGTCGTAGACCAGCCGCTTGCCGTCGGGCGACCAGGCGCCCCGGACCGCCATCGGCGCGGGGACGAGCCGCTCCACGCCGCCGTCAACGGGGACGGTCCAGAGCCGGGCAAACGTCGCGGGCGCCGTGCTCCTCGCGGACGAGAAGAGGACCTGCCGCCCGTCGGGTGACCACCCCCGGGCGACGTCGGCCGCCGGATGCCAGGTGAGCCGGCGCGGGTCGCCACCCTCCGAGGGCATCAGGTACACATCCGGGTTTCCGGCCCGGTTCGACGTGAATGCGACCCAGCGTTCGTCGGGCGAGAGCTGCGGGTCACTCTCGACCGCCGGGGTGCTGGTGAGCCGGCGTGCCTCGCCGCCGTCCCGGCCGACGATCCAGAGATCGCCCCCGTACTCGAACGCGATCCTGGTGGCGCCGATCGTGGGCTGTCTGAGGAGCCGGGTGCCCTGGCCGGTGTCCGCGGCGGGCAGGGCGAGCGCGAGCGCGAGAAGGCGGAACTGGGGACGCATGGAAGCTCCGGGGGGCGGCGGAAAGGCGGAATGACGCAACGACGGAAGGTTGGAAGTAACCGCCCGTTTTCGTCCGGCGCAATCGGGGCCTCATGGCGGCCCCGCCGGGTCCGGACGGGCCGGCGTCCCGAGCATCCGCTCCAGCCGGTCGAGGTGGGTCAGGGTGACCGTGATCGCTCCGAACTCCTCCTCCACCTTCCCCCGGAACACGAAGGGGCCCTGGTCGAAGAGAACGTGGCCGCGGGTCCGGTGCACGTCGGGAAAGAGGACCGTCTCGATGAGCCCGTGGCCGTCGTCGAAGGTGGCGAACTGCATCGGCTCATCCTTCGCGGTGTGCACCGGCTTGGCGGTGGTGAGCATCCCGGCGCAGAGCACGGTCCGGCCCACGTGGCGGTGCAACTCGGTCGTCGGCACCGTCCGGAACCGGCGGAGCGCCTCCTGGTGCAGCGCCATCGGGTGGGAGTCGGTGGAGAAGCTGAGCAGCTCGCATTCGGTGGCGCGGCGGCGTTCCGGAGAGTACTCCGGAAGGACGGAAGGACGGAACGACGGAATGACGGAAAGTGGGATGTTTCCTTCCGTCTTTCCGTCTTTCCGTCGTTCCGTCTTGTCCGTCTCCCACAACATCTCCGGCCTTGTCATCCCCTGCGCGATGGCATCGAGCGCGCCGACCTTGATGAGAAGCCGGAGGTCGTCGGGGCGGAGGCCGGTGCGGGCGCGCAGGTCGTCGAGGGAAGTGAAGGGCGACGGCGCGATGGACCGGGCTCCCGGTTCCGCCGGCGCTCGGACCGGGCCTTCCGGCTTCGTCGGCGCTCGGACCGGGCTCCCTCCGCGAACTGCGGTCGGCTGGCCCATGCCCTCGGATGGTGGCAGCGCTATCGCCCGACCGACGTTCGCTTCGGGAGCCCGGTCCATCGCGCCGGACAGGCGGTCGGTAGGGGATGCTTCGTCCTTCCGACTTTCCGTCTTTCCGTCTTTCCGTCCCTCCAGGATCCGCTCCACCGCGTCGGCGCTCAATCCTTTCACGTACTGGAACCCGATCCGGATCTCGCGCCCCTGTCCCGTCGTTCGGAAGTCGCTCGCGTTCACGTCGGGCGGCCGGATCACGAGCCCCGCCCGCCGCGCTTCGGCCACGTAGGCGAACGGCGCGTAGAACCCGCCGCCGTTGGCCAGCACCGCCGCGAAGAACTCCGCCGGATAGTGGGCCCGCAGGTAGCATGACTGCTGCGCCACCTGGATGTAGGAGCAGCTGTGCCCCTTGCAGAAGCTGTAGCCGGCGAAGGAGAGCACCATCTCCCACACCCGCCTGGTGGTCTCGGGGTCGCGGCCCAGCCCGAGCGCCCCCCCGAAGAACTCCTCCGCGTAGGCCGCGAGCGCCTTGACCGGCCGCTTCTTGCTGAGCGCCTTGCGGAGCCCGTCCGCCAGCGCGAGCGGCATCCCGGCGAACGCGGCACAGACGTTCACCACGTCCTCCTGGTACACCATCACCCCGAACGTCTCGGAGAGCACGTCGCGGAGCGAGGGATCGAGCGGCGCGTACGGCGCGCCGTGCAGCCGTTCGAGGTACAGCTTGATGAATCGGTTCGACGCCGGCCGGATGATGCTGGTGTTGAGCACCAGGAGGTCGTAGCTCTCCGCCCGGCTCTTCTGGCAGAGGATCCGGGACGCGGGCGACTCGGTGTAGAACACCCCCATCGTCCGCCCGGTGCGGAAGAGCTCGCGGGTGGCGGGGTCTTCCCCCGCCTCCGCGCTGGTGTAGTCGAGCGCGCGGCCGGTGTTCGCCTTGACCGCGGCGATCCCGTCGCGGATCACCGCGAGCGAGCGGTTGCCGAGGAGGTCAATCTTCACGAGCCCCGCGTCCTCCGCGCCGTCCTTCTCGAACTGGATCACCGGAACGGTGAGCTCCGGCGCGCCGTCCAGCTCCTTCGCCGCCGGCTCCACCGGCACGAAGTCGGTGAGCGCGCCGGGCACGATCACCACCCCGCCGGGATGGAGCGAGAGATGCCGCGGCGTGCCCACCAGCGGGGTCGCCATGCGCGCGAGCTCGAGCCAGCTCGCCGGCAGATCGAGCCCCGCGTAGTTCGGATGCTCGGCCAGCAGCCGGTCAATCGGGACCTCGTCGCTGTACCAGGGAATCCGTCGGGTCACCTCGCGGATCTCGCCGGCGGGGCGGCCGTGCACCTTGGCCACCTCGCGGAGCGCGCCGCGGAGCTTGAAGGTGTTGTGGTTCGCCACCATCGCGGCCCGCGGCATCGGATAGCGGCGGAACACCCAGGCCAGGATGTGGTCCCGCTCGTCCCAGGGAAAATCGAGGTCGATGTCGGGCGGGTCCTTCCGCTCCGGGTTGAGGAAGCGCTCAAACAGGAGCCCGGCGCCCAGCGGCTCCACGTGGGTGATGCCGAGGCAGTAGGAAACGATCGAGTTGGCCACCGACCCGCGGCCGCAGTGGGTGGGGCCGTGCTCGACGATGTCCTTGACCACGAGGAAGTAGTCGGCGAACCCCTTCATCCCGATGATGGCCAGCTCGTGCTCCAGGCGGTCGCGGGTGATCGGCGCGACGGTGCCGTAGCGGCGAGCGGCGCCTTCGTACGCGAGGGCGTGGAGCTCGGCCTGGGCGTCGCCGGCTTCGGCGTAGCGGGGCGGCACGATCCGCGTCCCGATCGGAATCCGGTAGCGGCACCGTTCGGCCAGCTCCCCCGCCCGGTCCAGGGCTTCGGGCACGTCGGGAAAGTGGCGGGCGAGCTCGGCGGCCGGCTTGAGCCAGGCGTCCGGTGGCGCGAGGCGGCCGGGCGCCGCCGCTGCCGGCTCCGCCGGCGCTCGACCTGAGCCTGCCGGCTCCGCTGGCGCTCGACCTGAGCTTCCCGGCTCCGCCGGCGCTCGGACCGGGCTTCCTCCGCGAACTGCGGTCGGCTGGCCCATGTCCGGAGCTGGTGGCAATGCGACCGCCCGACCGACGTTCGCTGCGGGAGCCCGGTCCGTCGCGCCGGACCGGCCGGGGTCCGGCCTGCCGCTCAGCCGCCCGTCCGAAAGCGTGGTGTTGAGAGCGATCGCTCGGAGCAGCCGGTGCCGGGCCCAGTCCTCGGGATGCGCGAACCGCACCGCGTTGGTGACCACGGGCGGAACGGCGAGCCGCCGCGCCGCGGCGAGCACCGCGTGGCGCGCTTTGCCGGGCGTGAGCTCCGCGTACACGTCGCGCGGGCCGGAGAGGGCGACGACGCGCTCGAGGAACGGGACACTGGCGGAGAGGAGCAGGAGACCCGCGCGGTCGGTGGCGAGGAGGTCGGAAAGACCTTGCGTCTTTGCGTCTTTGCGTCTTTGCGTCGTCGCCCAATGGATCGCCGTGATCGCCCGGCACATCGCCGCCCAGCCCCGCTCGTCCGTCGCGAGCGCCACGCACTCCTCGTCGCCCAGCACGAGGTGAGCGCCCAGGATCGGCCGGATCCCCGCCTCCTCCGCGGCGCGCTGGAACTCGACCGCGCCGTATACCCCGCTGGTGTCGGTACAGGCGAGCGTGGTGAAGCCCCGGGCGGCGGCGGCCTCGACCAGCGCCTCGGGGCTCGTCGCGCCCTCGCCGAGCGAGAACCAGGAGTGGCAGTGCAGGTGGGTGAACACCCTCCAGAGATACCGAATAGACACCGAAAGTCAATACAGTGGGCAACAATATACTAGACGCACCCAAGCCGGTTAGGGCACCGCGCAGCAAATGCTGAGGGAAGAGGGTATCGAACTTCATTTCATGAAGAAGGTGGACGCAAAGACCGGCGAGTGGCGCGTGCCGTTTCAGGGGGCTGACCGTCTCGCGGGGGAGTGTCGGCGTGGTGATCTTGCTCTACACGGCATTGGTGCCGTGCGCGATGAGTTTCACCACATCATGAAGCGCAATCGTATGGAAGGGAAATGGAAGCACGTTGATGCCGGAGTCTTGGTCCGGCTCTGTGAGCGCAATCCCGCGAAATATCCTTGCCGCACGGAAGGGATCACCTAGCTAGGGGCGTCGTCGAGGAGGTTTCTGCTTGGGAATCTCGGACTTGGGTACTCGTATGACGCGTCTTGTGAGCTCGCGCATCTTCTCAAACGGCGACTTCTCGCCCTTCGCCCGTGGGCGTTCATCTCCCTTGGGCGCCTGATCGGGGCGCGGCGTGTTGGTCATCGCTCCCTAATCGCGGCCCGGATGCGCCCCAGCATAAACCAGGCGGTCTTCTGGGTGACGTGGAGGGCCCGGGCCACTTCATACGAGCTGATGCCGTTCTTGCTGTTGGCGAGCATCCAGAGGGCAGGGAGCCACTTGTCCAGGCCGAGCGGCGAATCCTCGATGATGGTCCCGACCTTGATGCTGAATTGCTTCCGGCACTTCCGGCACTTCCAGATGTGCCGGCTCTTGAGGAAGCCGGGGTCGTCGGCCTCACAATGCGGGCACTTCACGCCATCCGGCCAGCGGAGTTCGGCGAGGAACCGGAGGGCGTTGTCCTGGTCGGCGAAGTAGGCGCAGGCATCGGCCAGGGACACGGGGGTATTGGGAGTCTTGAGCATGGAACCCAACGTAGCACACTCACCTTGGTGTGTCAAGTATA